>JBAUNL010000317.1:0-8906 GCA_049579205.1 Rhodomicrobium sp.
TGTGCAGCGGCTGTCGAGAAGGCGACCGCGAGAATGGCCGTTTGCAGCGCCAATGGTAAGCCAAGGTACTTCATAATCCGGGCCTCACAGCATTGCATTGCGCTTGTTTAGCGCGCCAAAGACGCAGCCCGATTTTCCTCACTGTTTTATGGCCGCGGAACCAACTGCGGCGGAACTTTTCGCCAACGCTTATTGCGCGTCCGCATCTATTAAGCGTCCAAAATGCAAACTAAGTGTAAATAAACAGCTTGGCAGTAGTTACACGCCAACATGCAATTAAAAATCAAATAACGGCTACGACTAACTCCATAATATTTGCAAAAGAGGGAAAGCCTCAGCTTGAGTAAATTTGTATTACACTCTTGGGGGTAGAGGACATGTGCCGCTCAGCATAAAGAAAACAAAATCAATCAGGATGGAGCAGGCTACAACCGAGTTGTCTGATATGGGGTGGTCGAATTTCCAACAAAAATCCGCATGCGGGGCCAATAGGACACAGTCATTACAGTTGCGACTCAGTTACCTATTTAGACGGGAGTAGAACAGGAAAAAACAATCTGTGCTTGCAATTCAGGCAGAGGCATCGATTGCTTCAATGGTTGAGAATGTTCCCTCAAAACGGAACAATCTCTTCACGTGCCTGCGGTATTGGTTCTGGCCGATATTGGTCCTCGTACTGCTCACGATCGGAGCAACCGTCGAACCTCCCGCCGCGTCGGCTTTGCCAAGCTTTGCGCGCCAAACCGGACAGCCTTGTGCGACATGCCATACGGCATTTCCAGAGCTGACACCTTATGGCCGCCAATTCAAGCTGACGGGCTACACCGCTGGCGGGACCCGCTGCGGGAACGGCTCGGCTGAGACAACTGAGACGCAAGTTCCGCTCGCGGTGATGACCGAGCCCTACACCTTTACTCACGTTGCGAGCAAGCTCGCGCAGCCGGACAATAACAATTACTCGACCGTTCAGCAAACCAGCCTTTTTGTCGGCGGCCAGCTTTATTGTAATGTGGGCGCGTTCGCGCAGATGACCTACGACAGGCCAGGTGTGACCTTCAGCTGGGACAACACCGATATCCGCTACGCTAATACGGCAACCATCGACGGAACGGGCATCGTTTACGGCATTACCGCCAATAACAATCCCACGGTCCAAGACGTCTGGAATACGATCCCCGCTTGGGCCTTCCCTTACATTTCTTCGGAAATTGCGCCGACACCGGGTGCCGGCACAATGATTCAGGGCACCTGGGCGGGCCGTGTCGCTGGGGCTGGCGCCTATGTCTGGATCGATAACATGTTCTATGCTGAATTCACCGCCTATGGAGCCCTGGACCCGCGCACGCTCACGACCCTTGGTGTCGATCCAACCGACGGAACGCCGAGATTTGCAGGGGCCGCGCCCTATTGGCGGTTTGCGGCCGAAAAGACCTGGGACAAGAATTCGCTCATGTTCGGTACGTTCGGCATGTACGCGGACGTCCAGCCGGCCGGCGGTAATCCGAACGGTATCCCTTCTGCCTTAACTTATCCATCGAACATCGTTGATCCATTCCTCGATATTGGTGTGGACGCCCAGTACCAATTTATCGGCGACATCAATATTTTCACGGTCAGGGCCGCCTACATTTGGGAGCATCAAAGGCTTAGCGGCCAATCCAATCGGAACCTGGCGGCAAACAGCGCTGCAGCCAACGGGATGACATTCGCTAACCCGAACGATGAACTCAACAATCTTAATATATCGGCGAGCTATATTTACGACCGGACGATCAGCTTCACCGCTCAATATTTCGCGACTTGGGGAACATCCGATGCGCTGATGTACTCAAGCATACCCGGGCTAGGGAACGGCACTTTTACAACCGGCTCGCCGAACTCCAGCGGACTGACTTTCGACTTAGCCTATCTGCCCTTCAGTTATGGCGGCCCTCCGCTATGGCCGTGGCTGAATGCGCGGATAGGCATCGAGTACACCCACTATATCAAGTTCGACGGGTCCACCAACAATGTGGATGAAATTCCGGGTCTGAAGGCCAGCGGCAACGATACGGTCTTCCTTTACACGTGGTTTGCGTTTTAGCGGGGCAGCCTCATGAGTTCAGTCTAGGCAAAAAAGCGGTAACAGCAGACGCAAGGCGCGGGGGCGAAATCATGCGGTCCAGTAGCTTAGGGTTAGTGCTACGAACAGCTATCCTAGCTGTTATTCTCCCCGCGGTAGTCTATGCGGAAAGCGGAGGCTCATCCCTCGATGGCTTGCGGGCCAAAATAGAATATTGCACTGATTGTCACGGGGAAGCAGGCCGGGGTTATGTGGGCTGGTATCCGATGCCCCGGATCGCGGGACAAACAACGGAATATTTCGAGAACCAGCTTCGGGCTTTTGTCACGCGCAATCGAGAGAAAGACATCGCGATCCTGATGTACAAAGTGCACGCTGTCAGCCCGGGGGCGCGAAAGGCTCTGGCCGGACATTTCGCGAGGCTCAATCCAAGACCCTATGGCGGCGGCCCAAAAGAACTGGTGGAGAGGGGGAGAAAAATTTATGACGAAGGCGTTCCAGACGCCAACGTGCCTGCCTGCTCTGCCTGCCATGGTCCACATGCCGAAGGCTTTGAGTCAAACCCCAGTCTCGCCGGGCAGCTCTATACCTATCTGGTCAAAGAGCTGACGAACTGGACCAAGGAGCGTGCACAAGAGGCTCCGTCTGAGACAGTGGCGGTCATGACACCGATCGCGGCAGCGCTCACACAGCCGCAAATTAAAGCCGTCTCAGCCTATCTGAGCTCTTTATGGCCAGCGCGGGCACGGCTCGAAGTCGAGACGGTGAACAACAGTACTTGTCCTCCCTGTATTTTGCCCATTCCGGGCGACGAGGTTGTTCTCATTGGGGAAAGGCTTGCCACAGGAAATTGTACATGGTGCCACGGGTCATCGGCGCAGGGCTTTGCTACCGCGCCGCAACTGGCAGGACAGCAAGCGCAATATCTGGAGAACCAGCTGCGCAACTTTCACGATCACAGCCGCGATAACCCACTATCACGGCTATATATGTGGGGTGCGGCAGCGAAGCTCGATGCTGCGACAGCGCATGAACTGGCCGCGTATCTTGCAGGCGTGGAACCCCAAGCAGCGTGCGATGGAGATGTACAGCTCGCTGGAGCTGGGAAAGCGCTCTATGACGAAGGAATCCCTGACGCAAACGTAGTACCCTGCATTGCCTGCCATGGACCGGATGCTCAGGGCGTCGGCAATATCCCCCGCCTGGGCGGGCAATCTTACCCTTACCTCAAGAGAAGGCTCGTCCAGTGGGGCGAAGGGTTCGACGCGTCAGCGGGTGCTCCCATGCCAAGAATTGCCGGCAAGTTGTCCGTGGACCAAATCGAGGCTTTGTCGTCGTACCTTAGTTTTGTGAAGTAGGCTGCAAGCTAATTCACCTGTCCGAGTTAAGCACGGTCGAAGCCGGCTTAAAGCTAGGAATTGTAGAGCCATCGGTCTTTATCAGCGGCGGCAGTTGCCATTGGCATCAGCCGGGGAGGACTATTATGAAAAGACTAGGCACCGGCCTTCTTGTTCTGATATTGGCAAGCGCATCGGCATTTCCAGCTGGCGCTGCCGATTGGTTTCGTAGCGGCGAAGCGGCGAGCAGCAATAAGGATGGCCTATTTATTCCTGTTGTCACATGGACTGGGTCCTATGCCGGTGTCAGCGCCGGCGGAGGTCTTAGCCAAGAGAGCAATCAGCTTGCCTTTCCTGGCTTTGGCGGCTTGCAGCCATCGGGCGGCTTTGGTGGGGTCCAGCTTGGCTTTAACTGGCAAGGCGGGTTCGGATTTAGCCCGCTCGTGCTGGGTATCGAGGCCGACATTCAAGTTTCTGCAATCGAGGACGAAGGGCGTGACATTGCTGGGAATATCTTCAGATCGCGGCTCGAAGATTTCGGAACTGTTCGCGGCCGTATGGGCTATGCGATGGATTGCACTCTTTTCTACTTTACCGGCGGTTTTGCTTACGGCAGCGTGAAGCATGAAGCAAGTTTCGGCGGCAGCCCCGATTTTATCGTAAATACCACCGCCACGGGCTATGTTCTGGGAGGCGGCGTCGAATATAGATTTAATCCTGCTGTTTCGATCAAAGGCGAGTATCAATACATTAATCTTGGAAAAAACGAACCGGAAGACCCCATCGCCGGCTCATATTCCGCATATGGCGGCACGGTTCGCGACGATGCCTTTCATACTTTGCGCGTTGGCTTCAACTGGTACCCGTTTCCAGTCTATGAGGCTCTTAGGTAGGCGAGGGCCTGAGCTGGAGACCCCGAACCCTTCAGTCGTCCGGTTCGGCGGGAGCTAATTTCGTCCCCAGCCCATCGGCGGTCTTGTAGCTCAAGGATTCTTGCGGGTTTCGTCCCGTGATCATAGCAACCACGAGGTTTTGCCGGTGTTCAAAGCGTGCAAGCAGAGCTCCCATGATGTGAATTATGACAAGTGCAACCGTAATATTTGCGAACTTGCCGTGAATTTCCGCCAGGCTACCCGCGCGACTTCGGCGTTTCCCTGAGTGGACGTCCCAACAAAGTGGGCTAGCCACCCGGCGGATGACCATGCTGGCGGCGCAGAATGCCAGCCATTTCCTACTGATGAAGGGAAGTGCGATGGAAATTTCTATTCATGACCTATGGACGCTTATGCACGGGATGGGTTTTGGGGCCTTGTTTATGCTAGCCTTCTCGGGTGCGCTTGCTGAACTTTACCGCATGTCGGTGCCGGGTGCGGCGCCCATGAGAGCAAGCGAACAAAAAGCACTTAATTTTTACTTAGGGGCAATGGTCGTGCTTGCGTGGATCACTGTCTTCACGGGTGCATACATAATCTATCCTTGGTATCGCGCCGTTCCACCGGCCGGGGCTGTGGACCTAGCTGAGTATCCGCGGCAGTTACTTTTATCGAGCGCGAGAACATCCGGTTGGCATAACATCGGCATGGAATGGAAAGAGCATGTCTCTTGGCTGGCGCCGATCGCAATAACTATGGTCGCGTATGTGACCATGAAATATGGGCAAGCGATAATCTACCATCGGAATATGCGCATCGCTGTTCTAGGCTTCACTTTAGCAGCTTTCGCCGCCACTGGGATTTCGGGAACGTTCGGTGCGCTCTTGAACAAGTACGCGCCCGTGCGGGGTGGCGGCACCATCATTCTAATACAAGGAGAATAGTCCGTGAGTGTGCCGGAAGAAGAGGTCGAGGCAATGTCGAACGGTCCAGGCGCGGCAGCAATTCTAGCGGCCGGGATTGGCTGTGCCTCGGTCGGCATTTTAGCCGTCGCCGGAGATGCCTCGGAACCCATTGCTAAGTTCCTGAATCTCTATAATCCGACAGGAACGCTCTCGGGCGTAACAATAATGTCGATCGTCATCTGGTTAGCGGTGTGGTTTGTCCTAGGCAGTTTTTGGGCAGGGAAAACCGTCGCCTTGGGAAGAGTTAATCTGGCGGCCTTCGTGTTGTTGTTCGCCGGTTTTCTGCTCACCTTTCCTCCCTTCATGGACCTTCTTCAAGGAAAATAGGCGGCGAACTCAATTGGCACGATGATTAGAGGCCATTCCATTTAGCGGAGGGCATGCCCATTCTCGATCACGAGTGAGCGCACGCGCCAATCGTGGCCGCGGCTTAGTTGGTGCTGCCTGTTACGAGAAGTCGGATCGGGCTGCCGGCAAGGGTTACCACCAGCCTTGCTACACTACTTTAAACCATAAAGCAGCCCTGCTCCTCGCAAGGCCGAACTCCCACTGGGCCATTGCGGGAATGGCGATCCAGGCACCTGGTCACCTCTACTTCTTAAGCGGAAGTCTAGAAGAAGCTGGCTGTAAATCCTTCCATCTCCTGAACAGTGCCTGCCAGGCGTAGACGTAGCTATGGCATTGATTTATTTGATATAAATCAATGTTGCCTGTTGCGAGCGCTGTATGCTTCATGCGTCACTTGTTAGGACGCCGCCGCAGATCGCCCCATAGTGTGCTTGCCTCGCGTTGGGCAATTTCGATCACGCACTCCCGGAAGAGTGAAAGCGCGCCTCGACATGTAACAAGGCCAAAATGACGCTGAATGGCGCTGCCACAACAAGAGGAAACCAATGTTTCAGCAAGCGATTGAGCAAATCTCCGGTCAAGTCCTGATCCGGGATTGCTACGACAATTTTATTGGCGGCAAATGGGTCGCCCCCGTCGAAGGGCGCTATTTCGACAATCCCAGCCCTATCACCGGTCAAAAGCTTTGCGAGGTTGCTCGCTCCTCCGCCGCCGATATCGAATTGGCGCTCGACGCCGCACATAAGGCTAAGGATGCCTGGGGTAAGACCCCCGTCGCAGAGCGCTCCCTCATCCTTAATAGGATCGCTGACAAACTCGAAGCTAATCTCAAACTGCTCGCTCTCGTGGAAACGCTCGATAACGGCAAGCCTATCCGCGAATCGACCTACGCCGATATGCCACTTGTAGTCGACCATTGGCGTTATTTCGCGAGCGTTGTGCGCGCACAGGAAGGCGGCATTTCCGAGGTCGATCAAGATACCGTTGCCTACCACTATCATGAGCCGCTTGGTGTCGTTGGTCAGATTATCCCCTGGAACTTTCCGATCTTGATGGCGACTTGGAAAATTGCTCCGGCGCTTGCCGCAGGAAACTGCGTCGTGCTGAAGCCCGCCGAGCAGACGCCGCTCGGGATGCTTGTCGTTATGGAGCTGATCGCCGGCCTGCTGCCACCGGGTGTCATCAACGTGGTGAACGGCTTCGGCGCCGAGGCTGGCAAGCCGCTCGCTCAAAACAAGCGGATTGCCAAGATCGCCTTTACCGGTGAGACAACGACGGGGCGGCTTATCATGCAGTACGCATCCGGCAACCTAATCCCGGTAACACTCGAACTCGGTGGCAAATCGCCAAATATCTTCTTCGCCGACGTTGCAGAAGCCGACGACGAATACTTCGATAAGGTGCTTGAGGGCTTCGCTTTGTTCGCCCTGAACCAAGGCGAAGTCTGCACGTGTCCAAGCCGGGCGCTGGTCCAAGAATCGATTTATGATCGCTTCATGGAAAGGGCCGTCGCCCGTACTAAAAAGATCAAACAAGGCCATCCACTCGATCCCGCAACGATGATTGGCGCGCAGGCTTCAAATGACCAACTGGAGAAAATCCTCTCCTATTTCGACATCGCCAAGCAGGAGGGTGCAAGAGTTCTCATAGGAGGGCAGCGCGCGCACTTGGAAGGTGAACTTGCGCAAGGCTACTATGTGGAGCCTACGATATTGGAAGGCACCAATAAGATGCGCGTCTTCCAAGAGGAGATCTTCGGGCCCGTGGTATCGGTCACGAAATTCAAAGACGACGAGGAGGCACTCGCCATCGCCAACGACACTCTGTACGGGCTTGGTGCAGGTGTGTGGACACGAAACGGCAACCGCGCCTATCGTTTCGGCAGGGCGATCCAAGCCGGACGTGTCTGGACCAATTGCTATCACGCTTATGCAGCTCATGCGGCATTTGGCGGCTACAAACAATCCGGCATCGGGCGCGAGAACCATAAGATGAAGAGAGAGCCGCCATGTTCTCCCACCGGATACCATTCGAGGTTCTGCCCATTGCCGTAGTGATAGTGGGCTGGTGCTTGTTGGTCTTCTATCTTGTTTCGCTGCTTTGGGGGCGCGTCCCGATCTAGGGTGTTCTAGCCTCCTGAGCACACCGGGTGGAAAGAAACGCCGCAAAAGTTTGTCCTTTGAGGAGCGAGAAGTGAAGTAAGGCTCCTATTAGATACTCGCGCCACTTCCGGACACTCAACCTGCCGGAACGATGATTTTTTTCTCAGCCTTGCGGGCTTCTGGCTTTTTGGGGAGGGAGATTGTCAGAACACCGTTTTTGAGGCCCACACGGGCCTCTTTTTGCGACCTGCGCCTCTCAGAAGCAGCCCCGAACTCAATTCCTATGGGGCTCGTGATGCCTGCCGGCCCAAGTCTCGGTTTCACCAAACAAGTCATCTCCTGCGTGGAAATCATCAATGAGAGGCGGTGCCGGGATGGTGTCTGCGGTTGTCATTTCGCGTTGTGGAGCCGCACTCTTCTGGATTTCTAGCAGGGCCGAGAGCTTTGCGTTGATTTGTTCGCTGGCTAGGAGCGTGACATCGAGCCTTAGGCGAAGCGCAGCCAGCTGGCTCAGTATTTTGGCGTTCTGACTTGCGATGTCGTGAAGATCAATGTCTTTGGGGATTTCTTCGTCCGCCATGATTTGGTCCCGCTGTCCATAGATCGAACGCAGAACTGCTGGACGTCCCTCGGCTATTGCCACGACTATGCTCTCGACTTTGCGCCACGCTGAACACCGAAACGGTTATCCCCAGCACCGGTAGCCCCGCCAACCGAAGAAACCATCGAAGCCTATCGCGCTGCGGTTCTTGCCTATCGACATGCGTTCAAAGGGGAGCGTGAAAAGTGGGGCGAGAGGCTGATGAATCCGCACACTCTGATGCAGGCGCCTGCCGAAGCTGATCGCTGATTGGGGCTACAGTAGGTTTACGGTAGCCCCATCGCTGCGAAACTTTGCCCATAGTCACGCCGCCGTCTCTGCCATCTCATGCACGGGCTTCTTAAGCTTGTTGGCGTAATGCAGAAGCCTAGTGCCTACGGTTCTTGCTTCCTCTGCCGTCAAGGTGACATTGTACTTTTCACCCCATTCATTTACGTCTGTCTCGCCATAAAAGCTTACGATTAGACTGTTTTGCTTGGCGCGGCGCATGGCAAGCTTTGTGGGCATGCCTTCGTTGGCAATGGGTATGAAGTTTTTCATTCCTAAGAATGCTAAAAGTTCATTTTCGGTCACGGCGTGCGTCCTTTTGTTCTGTGGGGATTTGGACGCATTACTGTGC
>JBAUNL010000318.1:0-4751 GCA_049579205.1 Rhodomicrobium sp.
ATGAACGGAAGGATGGAAGGAAGGCCGGCCGGTTTCTGCTGGCTGCACCTTGAAGCCAAGCTCGGCAAGATCGAGCGCATCGACAAATGCATCGATGGCCCGGACGGGGTTGTCCTCAGCAATCCAATCATCGAGACATTCGGGCAGAAATGTCCACTGCCCCCGGTCAGCCCCCTCAATGTAGCGCTTCATCAAGCCCCCGCTGTAAATCGCCAGGGGAATCATAGCCGACTCGACGTTTTCACGCAGCCAGCGCGAACTGACCTTCGAGAAAATCGAACTTAGGGCAGCAAACCCTTCAAGAGCGGACGGAATTAAGCGCGTCCAGGCGTTCCAATCCTCCGTCGAAAATGACCCTGTCTGCGGAAAACGTGTGCGGATTAAAAATAGGTAGAATTTTTTTCTCCGAGGCAGCAGGCGCATCTTTCGATTGAGCGGGGGTTAGGCCGCATCAGCGACCTCCTAGCGGACAATGTACCGCGAGTGTGAACCCAAGAGCTGGCAAGCCTGCGCGATCATGCTCTTGACGATCTGCGCGGCTGGCGGCGCGTCACAAATTATTCCCGAGACCTCCCCCATGAGCACACCCGAGTTATCCGCGTCCCCCGCCTTGAAGGCAGCCCAGAAGCGTTCATACTCGATATCGATTGCTTTCTCCATTTCGCGCTCGCGCCCGTGCCACTTGGCGACGAATGTGTTCTTCAGAACGCGAACGACGAACTCCGGATTGGGCCAGTAACGCTTCCGAGCGATGTCGACCGAGGTCGATTTCATCGTGGAGTCGCCGTCAGCTCGAATGATCGCTTGGCGAAACCCCTCCGGCGCTTCCGACTCCTGGCTGGCGACGAAGCGCGTTCCGACAAGAACACCCTCTGCACCAAGCATGAGCGCCGCGGCAAGACCGCGGCCGTCCCCCACGCCGCCTGCCGCGACCAGAACGGTATCGGGTGAAACTTTGGCGAGATAATCGGCGGCTTCTGGAACAAGCGTGAACAGGCCTCGATTGCCGCTGTGACCACCGGCCTCGCAACCCTCGGCAACGACGATATCGGCGCCTGCATCGACGGCTTCGCGTAGGTACCTCATCCCCTGCACCTGGCAGATCAGCGGCACTCCTCGCGCCTTGATGCGCGACGCGTGGGGTTCGACCTCCCCAAAGGAGAGCATCAAAGCCGCCGGCTGCTTGGCCAGAACCTGATCGAGCAGCTTCGGATCCCTCGCCATCGACCAGGTGATGAACCCGCAGCCAACCCTTGCATTCCCCGCTGCCGCGAATTGCTGCTCAAGCCAATCGGGGTCGCCATATCCTCCGCCGATAATGCCGAGCCCGCCTGCAATGGACACCTCGGCAGCGAGCTTCCCGCCCGCCAAGACGTTCATGGGTGCCAGAAGTATTGGGTGCTCGATCCCGAGCTTCTCCGTAAGCCTTGTCTTCAAATGCATTCAGGGCCTCTCCGGTGAGCGCGGTGCCTGTCATCTTCAGGCGACGACTAACTAAAAATCCACGCTTAACCAAAACGACAAACCCTGCAAGGGCGATTCTGATTCAAGCGGCATCAAGGAAATTCACTATTGGCCCAAGGCGCCCTATCGGAAAAGTAGATAGGGAGGAGCGAAATGAGCGTTCTGAGTGAAGGGCTGGCACCGGGTAGCAACAGCAGCTCATCCTCCAAAAGCAGGCACTCTTCGAAATCGCCGCAATGGGCCGCTTTCGGCCTTCATGAGACGAAAGCGAGGTTCGTCGCGAGTGCACCGTGAAGCAGTTACTTATTTAGGTACGCCAATCTCTGCTCGGGGTCGCAAGCGGAAATGCCAGCTATTTCAATTGAATACCGCTTACACCCCGAAAGCGGTCGAGAATTTCGGGTCCAAAAGGCCGCACCTATTGGTGCTGTTGACCCATTTCGGAAGAAGTCACTCGACCGCGGATTTCCCCAATCAGGGCACTGTTAGAACCAGAATGCAGTTAGTGCCGGTCCACAAAACTGAACGCGAGCGAGAGGGCACCCACCAAGACGAGGCTGGCGGCCCAAGTCGCATCCAGATTGAACCAGCTTCGCGAAACAAACTTCAGTCCCAGGTGACGATAGACCAGCCAAGCCAGGCATCCGCCGGCGACGATCATTGCGACAGAATGGACAGTGGAGACCAAGACGGCCATTTCGAGATCGGAGCTGATGAGGACGCCTGACGCTACGTGTCCCATGCCTGGGTCAGCGCCCCGGCAGAGACCAAGATAGATCGGCACGAGCATCAATCCCGCGCCGTGCGCAATCGCGACGGCGAAGGACCAAAGTCCTAGTTGGGCCGGTCTTATCCGCGCCAGTGCCCGCGGGTGGCGCCGGTTGACGAACCGGAAAATACCGAACGCGATGACAAGCAGGCTCGCGCCGATCTGGATCTGCGGTTGCCAATCGACTAGGGCGACCAGCAAGGAGAAGGGGAGCAGCACCAAGAGCATCGCTAAAAGATGACCGGCCGTTAACGGCCAAAGCGCCGCCACGAGCGCGTGTGAACTCCTTTCCATCAATCCCGCGGAAACCGCGAGCGGCCATCCCATCCCGGGGTTTACTCCGTGATAAAGGCCGCTCACGACGACAGCCAGCCAGAGCCCAACCGGTCCCCAATCCACTCCGCTCAAATTCAAGCCGATGGATAGCAGAACGAATCCGTCGAGCAGTCGCCGCCCTCAAGCCGGATTTGATGCGCCCGGTATCCGTCGGGGAAACTTACCCAGTAGTCCTTCGCCAGCTCAAGCCCGCCGTTCGGGCCCGCATTGGCCATGACCCCCGCGCCCGGCATTCCATCGGGATAGAATTGGTCGTCCCACGTTGAATAGAGCGAGTTGGTCCAGTAGACCCGCTTGCCGTCGCGGCTGATCTCTACCATCTGTGGGCCGCCCGCATACACCTTGCCGCTTGGATGGGGCGTACGGCGAGTAATGCCGCCGATGTGGACCGAGCCCGAAAGCTTCGGTTTCCTGGGGTCGGTAACGTCGTATTGGCGCATCTCGCCGGTTCCCCAGCAGGAGACGTAGAGGAACCGGTCATCCATGGAGAGGTCGATGTCGGTCACCAGCGGTGGCACCGCGCCAAACCCCTGCAGGAGTGGCGGCAGTTCTTCCTTGGGCGCGGGCTCGGGCGGGATTGTCGCCGTCTTTTCGATGTGGAACTTGCCGCCTTCGCGCCACCAGGTCCAGATCGAGCCTTCGAGATTTGTGGTGTCGACCACGACGCCGAGGAAGCCATACTCGCGTACAGGATCGTGCGCGGGCCGCACCTCAAGCGCCATCTGGTGATGGGCACCAAGATCAATTGTCTGGACATTTCGCCGAGCCCTCAGATCCCAAAAGTGGATATGATGGCCATATTTATTTGAGAGCAGGTCCTCAGGGACGATTCCGTTCTCGAACTGAGGGGGTAGCCCCCATTCGCTTGTCACCATGTAGTCGCGCGGCAGGTTCCACCAAAAGTCATAGTGCAGTTTCTGGGGTCCGCGGTCGATCTCCCAGCGGCCGAGAATATCGAACGTCTCACAGTCCATGATGAAGACGCCTGGAGGGCCGTCGGCGCCGTCTTTGCCCCCACCGCCGAGCGTGCTGACGTAGATACCTTCCGGCCCGCAGTGGACGGTGTGTGGCCGTGAATAGCCGGTCTTCTTGAAGACCTCCTCCGGCTCGATGATTTTGTGGATTTTCGCTTGAGTGGGATGGGGCTTTGTGTCGACCACGTAGATTCGAGAAGAGCGGATGCCTGGGATAATCAGATAGCGCCGTTCAAGGAAGGCGTGGCCGGCAAGCGGGGACAAGGCGGACGAGCAGGCATTCCAGCCGAAATGGTGGAACTCGTCGCCCTTATGGGGCATCGGTACGGTGTGGACAATCTGGCTGAATGTTGGCGACCCGGGCTTCACGTCGACAACTGCAAGCGCGTCGGGCTTAGAGAAGTCCGGACTGAGCAGTAAGGTATATGCGAAGTATTCAGGCGGAGCTTCCATCGCAAGTCTCGGCGATGCGTGAAAGGTCGGATCAGGCCTCAAATTCATCTTAGTATGCCTCCGGTTTATCGAGGCGCATTGTGGTCTTGTGGAGGTTGAAACTCGTGCGCGCCTTTTCGAGCGGCTTCACCTTATCACAAGGAGGGGGCAAGACGGTCAGATTAAAGCAAATTTGCCGGCTTACCCATCCGACGGCGTCATCAGCCTAATTCGCGTTCGGTTCCAAAGCGACCGTCGAGCCCATGGGCGCGGCGTTTGCCGGTATCATATTTATTCGCCGAGAGTCCGTTCGTGGCCCAAGGCGCCACATCAAAAAAGTAGATATGGAGGAGCGAAAAGTGCGTTCCGAGTGGCGGGTTGGTACCAGACAGCAACAGCAGCTTATTCTCCAAAAGCAGGCACCCCTTGAAATCCTCGCAATGGGCCGCTTCCGGCCTCTTGCTGAGATGATCGCCACGATCGGACAAGCGTTCGGGCCAGAAAGCTGCTTCGTCTCAAGAGGGTCGATTCCTGACTCCGACGTGATTTTAGTCCACAACCGCTCTACCCCCGGCAGCGGAATTTCCAGACAAAAGCCTTGTGATGTGAATATGCGAACGAGGCCGAAACGTTATCGACGGTCAATTTTGACCGAGCGTGTGTGAAAACGTGTACGGATTAAAAAATGATAGAATCTTTTTCCTGCCTTGGTGGCCGTGAAACTCCAATCAGCCGCGTAATGGGGATCTTCAAGTGATTTGAAATGAGAAGATCAA
>JBAUNL010000319.1:0-7326 GCA_049579205.1 Rhodomicrobium sp.
GCCTGGGTCCTGATCTCCGCGCGAAGGCTAAAGCAGTATTCGCGACTGTCGCCGATAAGATTGACGCCTACGAGATAGAAAAGCTGCGAAAGGTGCTCCCTGCTGAGCTGAAACTATTGCTGCAAGAAGAGTTCTATCTGTTGTAGCTGCCTTTTCTTACTAAGCTTGAGCCCAGGGGCAAGATGCGATTTCCACGCTTTTGCAGTCTATCCTTGCTTGTGCTTTTCTCTTTGGGAAAAACGGTGGCCGAGAGCACAGAAGTGGAAGTAGGGAGGCAGATTGCACAGCGGTTCTGTGCTCGCTGCCATGCTGTTGGCGCTCAGGACACGAGTGCGAATCCCGACGCCCCTCCGCTCCGGGTTATTGCCGCAAAACGCGACGCTGCCGGCCTGGAACAAGCACTTGGAGAGGGAATAATTGTGGGGCATCCCGCCATGCCTCAATTCCAATTCAGCCATGAGGATGTGAGCTCGTTGACCGCCTATCTGAAAAGCCTGAGCAATAAGGGGTAGATCAAGGCCTGCGCGCGAATTGCAAAGACAGAGGCACGCACCAGAGGGAACGCACCATCCTAAAGAGAAATGGAGACAGAGATGAGACCTATTCGAACCTACATTCTCGTTGCCGACGGCGCCCGCGCCCGCCTGCTCCTGTCGGAAGGACGCGGAAAGCCCTTGACGGACGTGGAAGGCTCCGAGAGGCGGCAGGAACTGAAGCCCGATCATGAGCTTGCCGCGGACCGGCCCGGACGTGTTCATGAATCGGCAAATGTTTCCCGTCATGCAATTGAGCGCGAGGACTTGCATCGCCGTGAGAAGGAACGATTCGCCCAAGCGCTGGCCCCGGACCTCGATCAGCGTCTCGCTAGAAAGGAGTTCGAACGCCTTCTCATTGCCGCCGATCCCGAGACCCTTGGCGTTATCCGGTCTGCGCTGAGCGCCAAGGTCCGCGCTTCCGTTCTAGGTGAGGTTCCGAAGGATTTAACCAAACTCGCAAACCAGCAAGTCAAAAACATCTTAAGCGAATCATTTCCGATCTGACGCAAGTATGTACTAGCCTGTAAAGTATCTAAGCCCTGTAGCGAGTGACTCTTTTTCATTCCAGCGCAAATCTTTCTATGAAAATGTTATGGTTTTCTAAGATAAAATTATGAGTAGCGACTGCAGTAGGGAAGAATGACTTTGCCTGACTAGTGACCAATGCTATGCTCCCCGCGTACTTGGGTAGGAGGGCGAGATGCACGGCTTCCGCATGCTGTGCGAGAGTTGCCAATTCCACCGGGCGGGAATTTGCGCCGTATTGGATGAGGATGCGCGCGCTAGGCTCTATCAAATGGCACGATGGAGATCCGTTGCTCCGCGCCAGGTCCTGTTCCGGGACGGCGATACAGTCGATTACTACTTCAACATAATTTCCGGCATCGTTAAGCTTGTGAAATGCTTCGCGAATGGGCAACAGCATATCGTTGGGCTGGTCCATTCGCCGGGGTTTCTGGGGCAAACGCTGAACGCGCGCCACAGCTACTCAGCAGAATCGGCGAGCGCTGTCGAGCTTTGTTCCTTCCCCAAGGCAGCCTTCGACGCCTTCATTAGATCCAATTATCAGCTTGAACGGAAGATTTACGAGCTGACGGTCCGCGAGCTCGATTTCTGCCGCGACTGGACACTTCTTCTTGGACGTAAGTGCTCCTACCAGCGTGTAGCCGGGTTTCTGCTGATGATGGCGAGAAGGGTTCCGGAGAACGGCCGAGATGGGGGGAGACGGGTTCAGTTTGAACTGCCATTCACCCGCGCGGAAATGGCAGACTATCTGGGCCTCAGCTTGGAAACGGTCAGCCGGCAATTCAGCCAGCTCAAGAAAGAGCGATTAATTGCTTTACCCTCGAGCCGTGAGGTAGTGATTCCGGACATTGGCCTTTTAGGCGCCGCCGCGCAAATCGAAAGCTGCTCCAACGCCTTTGATGAAGGTCAAGGCCGCGCCATCGCGTGAGGCATAGTTTGCTTCCTCGACACACAGGCGGGAGCAATCGCATGTCTATAAAAACGCTGCTGGTCTATTTGCCCTCGGAAAAGAATGCAGAGGCCATTATGAGCATCGCGGCCAAGATAGCCGCCCCTCGGAAAGCTCATATTATCGGTCTCCATATTATCCCCGATCTGCCCGTCTACGGCGAGTTCCCCGCGGAAGTTTCCGCCGAGGTCCTTGAAAGCCTGATGAAAGCTAAGCGGGACACGGCGGCGGCTGCGAAGCGGGTATTCGAGGCAGCCACGGCCCACCTCGATTCGGTAACGAGCGAGTGGAGGCAATACACTGCCTCTTACGTCCTTGGGGCGGATCTCATCGCACAGCAAGGCCGGAGTGCCGATCTTATCCTGTGCGGGAAACCAAGCGATGACGTTCCCGATAATTGGAGCGATGCTGCCGAGATTGCGATCATGCGCAGCGGGAGGCCGGTGCTGGTCGTGCCAACCTCTCCGGTGCCGGAGCAGCTTGGAACTCACGCCGTGGTAGCCTGGAACGGCACGCGGGAAGCCGCGCGTGCGATTTTCGACTCCCTCGACCTCCTCCGTGACGCTTCTACTGTTCGCGTCGTCACTTTCATCTCGCATGAAAACGAGCGAGCCGCCGCGCAATCCTCTGGATCTAACGTCATTGCTAATCTTTCGCGCCACCGCATCCCGGCATCGCTCGACATTTCGTACGCAAGCGGCGCGGGTGCAGGCGATGCAATTCTGTCAAGCCTGATTGATGAAGGCTGCGACCTCCTCGTTATGGGCGCCTACAGCCATTCCCGCTTCCGCGAAATGATCTTTGGGGGCGCCAGCCGGGAAATTCTGCGCGAGAGCTGGGTGCCAACTCTTCTGTCGCATTGAGGGAGATAAAGCCCTCAGACCGCTAAAAGATCGCGCCCGAAAAGCGGCTTTCCGCGCATCAATGCTATCGGGACTGAGCCTCGAATTCCAGAGGCGCTGCTAACTGCGCCAGGAAGTTGGCCAGCTGCACATCATCTCAGCAAGGGGCTTGGAGAGTTTTGTAGTCTCCCGCACATAGTCTGTCGCAAACTGCGTGATAAAAGCGGCTTGAACCTGACCAAGCTCGGCCGGAGTGCGGCACTTGGCCAGATCTTGCGGCAGCTTCAGGTATTTTTCCCAGCGGTTTCCAAAAAAGCGGCAGAGCTCAACCTGCTGATCCGCGAGCTGCTTCAAGATGCCGGCGCCGGATTTCTGCCAGTTCGCCAAAGCTGAATCATCAGTGGCCTTCGTGCTCTGCGATGCATGCGAATTTGGTATGTTCTTGGATTCTCCCGCTAAATTCTCATAGTTCTGCTTCCACGCCTCGAGCGAATCCAAATACATCTTAAGCGCTGGCATTACGTCCAGATCGCTTTGCTGCATGGAATGCTGTGTGTTCATGATGGTGGCTCCAGGTTTATTTGCTAGCAACCTACTTTGCGCGCTGGTAGCACCTTTCTACCGCTTTTTTTCTTGTGCACGACAATTGCTCGAATATTCCAAAAATAATAATGGCGCAAGCCGAAAAGGGTCTTCTTATATAGAAGAATAATGCAGAGTGAATAGATGAAAACCTGGAACGGGTGAAGTTAGCGAGGCCGAAGCTATATTAGTCAATTTCTAGAATACGTCTTTAATCTGCGTGGAAATGATCGCATATTTTGTTTTGGAGAAGATGCTTTCCTATTAGGGCTCTGCCGAAAGCGGCGCTCCATCCGCCGTCGCTTCTTCGTCATGACTTCGTCAATTCCGCTGTGAGCAGCGACGGTTTAAACGCATCGCATTACCCTGGAGCTTGCGTTAAATACGCAAGAGGGGATTTGCTTCGAACGGTACATCAATGGAAAACTTGCTAACGGGGGCATCTGCTGCAGAGGAAGTCCAGGAAACCGAGGCAGGGATTTTCGCTTTCGATAATACTTATGCGCGCTTGCCAGCGCGCTTTTTAGCGCGGGTACCGCCAACTCCCGTTCCGGCTCCCCAGCTTATCCAAGTGAACCGGGCACTAGCCGCTGAGCTTGGCATCGACGCGGATAGACTCGCCTCGCCCAGCGGGGTCGCCATCTTGGCGGGAAATAGCGTGCCTTCTGGCGCGGAACCAATCGCCATGGCCTACGCAGGCCACCAATTTGGCCAGTTCGTTCCCAGTCTCGGAGATGGGCGCGCGCTTTTACCGGGCGAGGTCATCGGCCGCGATGGGCAACGCAAAGATATTCAGCTCAAGGGCTCAGGCCAGACACCCTTTTCGCGCCGCGGCGACGGCCGCGCCGTGATTGGGCCTGTTCTTCGCGAATATATCCTGGCGGAGGCCATGGCTGCTTTGGGGATTCCCACGACGAGGGCGCTCGCCGCGGTAACGACGGGGGAGAGGGTGTGGCGTGAAAGGCCGTTGCCCGGTGCAATTCTTACCCGCGTCGCCTCCAGCCACATCCGGATCGGAACCTTTCAATATTTCGCTGCGAGGCAAGACATCGAGGCCATTAAAATCCTTTCTGACTACGCTATCGCCAGGCATTACCCCGAGGTGACGGGCGCCTCCAACCCCGTCCTTGCCTTTTTCGATAATGTCGTCTCCCGCCAAGCAGAACTCATCGCGAAATGGATGCTCGTAGGATTCATCCATGGAGTTATGAATACCGATAATATGTCCGTCTCCGGGGAGACGATCGATTATGGCCCCTGCGCGTTCCTCGATGCCTACGATCCAGCGAAGGTATTCAGTTCGATCGACGCCTATGGGCGCTACGCTTATGGCAATCAGCCAGCGATTGCGCAATGGAACCTGACACGGTTCGCGGAAGCGCTTTTGCCGGTGCTGGGCGATGACGTGAATCAAGCCGCAGGACAGGTGCAGGAACTCATCGACGCCTTCCCCGCACGCTTCGAGGCGGCGTACGCTCACAGCGTGCGACCAAAGCTTGGGCTGTTTCAGGAGGAACCGGACGACGTGAAGCTGGCCAATGAACTCCTCGAATGCATGGCGCGCAACAAGGCTGACTTCACACTTACCTTTCGCGGCTTGTGCGAGGCAGCGGCCGGCCCCGAGAATGATGATGCGATTTCCAGCCTGTTCGCCGATCCGGCTCAGTTCGAGGCATGGGCCCTGAAATGGCGGCAGCGCCTGGAAAGGGAAAGCGTGGCGCCCGAGCAGCGGATGACTGAGATGAGGAAAGCCAACCCGGCGTTCATACCGCGCAACCATCTTGTTGAAGAGGCGATCGCGGCCGCTCAGGACCATGGAAACTTTGGCCCGTTCAGAAACCTGCTGAATGTGCTATCCACCCCTTTCGAGGATCAGTCGGCTGCCGAACGGTACACCTTGCCTCCTAGACCAGATCAAATTGTGCATCAGACGTTTTGCGGAACCTGATGGCAATTCTTCCGCCGGGAACCCAGCCGCTAGTTAATGCTGCATGAGCAACGGCAGGTTCGAGTGGTCGAGCATGTAACGAGTCACGCCGCCAAGCAGCGCCTCCCGCCATTCGCCATGCGCGTATGCGCCCATCACAATAAGATCGACCCCAAGCCCGTTCGCCGCCTTTAGAAGTTGCGCACCCACCGGCCCGTGACCTTCCGGTACCGCATGGGCCTTTGCAGCTATCCCATGCTCTTGCAGGATCGCGGGAACTGCCGCGTGCTCTACGCGGGCCCGCAAAACGTGCACCGCTTCCGCCTTCGCCAGGATCGGCATCGCCGCAAGGACCGCTTTTGGCGCGCGCCCATCATCTTTCCAGGCCACTGCGACAATGCGGCCAAAGTTGCGGCCGCTGTCCGGCGGAGCGATCAAAACGGGCCGCCCTGTGTCGAAAATCGCGGCGTGCAATTCATCGCGGGCTTTTCCCGTGGCCCTCGCACTGGCGGCGATTACAGCAATGCCGGAATGGCGGCCATGTTGTGCAACCACATGACCGATTTCTCCTTCGGTTTCGACAAACCTGATGGGGATTGGTCCCGCATTCTGCTTGGCGGTCCATTTCTCCGTCGCGGCCTTCAGTTCTCCCGCCCATGCCTGTTCTTGCGCACGCAGCCTTGCCTCCTCGCCATGGGTGATCGCTTGATCTGGGGCCATGAGTTCGGCCACAGGCGGGTTGCGGACCGCGAGCGCTTCAATGCTTCCGCCGCCGTTGAACGAGAGAAGCCGGGCCGCGCTTGAAAGCACGCTGGCGGCGGTTTCCGGACTATCCAAGAGGGCAAGAACCGCCGGCGCTTGGGGCTCGGCAGCGGAAGGCGCTTCCACGCGAGCATTAATTTCCTGAGCGCTGGCGTATCCCACAGTCACGGCAAAGAGGCAGAGAATAACGGACAGCGCAATGTTGGCGAAAGCGGCGCCGATCTTGCCGTCGCGGGCAAGGTCGAGCGTTTGGAGGCTGAAGGATGAGAAAGTGGTGAACCCCCCGCAGATACCGATCATGACAAACGCGCGGGCATCGGGATGGGCGGCGAAGCGCCCGTCGCTTGCGGTGAGTGCGCCATAAAAGCCGATGATGAAGGACCCAACGATATTGATAAGGATGGTCCCCCAAGGGAAGTGAGGTCCCATGGCACGGGTTACCGCATTAGCCATCCAGGCTCGGGCCATACTGCCGATGGCGCCGCCCAACGCGATGTAAAGGTAAGTAACCATTGGTGCTCCCTAATGCTCTCCGGGCGCCGGCCCAGATGTGATGCAGAAAGCGAGCAAAAAATGCCCGCTTCGCAGCGGGCAGCGTAAACAGACTCCCGCCGCAGTTTTTGCTTTAGGAGTCATCAGCCTATCGGCAGTTTCGGGGGCACCCCATCCCCATCGGTACCGTTTTTATAAGTCATTTTCTCTGTTCTGCAAGGGCTTGCGCCCCTTACATATGCAAGGAACATCTTGGGTCAATCGGCCTTCAACCGGAAGCGAAGGCAGTGGTAGCTTTGCATGTAGCGAATGCGTCAAGGGAGGATGCTATGGCAGGAAGGCTTCAAGGAAAGCGCGCTCTCATCACCGCGGCGGCTCAGGGCATTGGGCGCGCGAGTGCCGAGGCCTTCGCGCGGGAGGGCGCTGAGGTTATTGCAACGGATATCAATCTGGAGAAGCTTGAGGGGCTGCGAGGCGATCAGAACACCAAGGTCTACCGGCTGGATGTCCGGGACGCCGCAGCGGTCGCCGCTTTGCCGGGCGAGACCGGCCCCGTGGATATCCTTTTCAATGTGGCGGGCTTCGTCCACTCCGGCACAATTCTTGAAGCCACCGAGAATGAATGGGATTTCGCCTTCGATCTCAATGTGAGGTCCATCTTCAGAATGATCAGGGCTTTTCTCCCCGGCATGCTCGCCAAGGGACACGGCT
>JBAUNL010000320.1:0-2682 GCA_049579205.1 Rhodomicrobium sp.
AACATCGTTCCTTGGCTGCGATCTGCTCCGCTTATGAAGCCGCTCATACGATCCCCCGCATCTTGGCAGGTAGATTCTCAAGCAGAATCAGCATTCCGAAAAGGACTTTTCACACGGCCTCGGCCGACAGCGGAACTCTCCAATCCGAAGGGGTATGTTCGCTTTCGGAGGGAAAGCGGTCCTTGCGTGAGGACCGTTGGGGGTCCACCTAGGCGTTTTGCAACAACCCCGGGACCGTTATCCACCCAGTAGGTTTTGTGGATCTTCCGCTCACGAGGGAAAAGCGGAGGCGCGAACTCTGGACAAGGTTCCGGCCTTATAGAGACCCTGTGTGCTTTTCTGCCTCCGCAAGTTTCACAGCCAGCGCCGTTTGTGGCGCTTTCGGCGTCATGATCGTCAGTCGCGCCAGAAAAGGCGATATGATGTTGGCGCTTATGCCGCTCATCTTTTCCGCGCAACAGGCCCTCGAAGGCATCGTTTGGCTGAGTGGCGGCGAAGGATGTGGGAGTCTCGCTGCCAATGGATTTGTAATCGTCGCCTTCATCGTTTGGCCGTTCTACACGCCGTTGGCATGCTGGCAGTCCGAGACGGCCTCACGTCCGCGAAAAGTCATGCTTGCCCTGACCTGGTTGGGGGTCATCATGGCCTTGTGCGGCTTCTACGCTTTGCACCGGGGCTTCACGATCGTTTTTTCCACACACCACATCACGTATCTGCCGTTGAAGCACTATCCCCTGATATTCGATTACTTCTACGCCTTTTGCGCTATAGCCCCGCTGATGCTCTATCGAAGCATTTACATAAGACTCTATGGGCTTTTGGCGCTGACAGGTTTCGTGGTTTCGACAGCGATGTTCAACCCCGGACGCTATTCGGTTTGGTGTTTCTTCGCCGCCGTGAGCTCCCTTGTTTTGTATTTGTTCATCCAATCGCGGAACACTTCTGCGCAAGGGCAACTTGCTGAGGCCGCTCCGTAGCTGGCGAAATTCTGCAGAGCGGAGTATCAACGGGTCAATCTCACCATTAGGGCCTGTGGAAACGCTACGTCCGCTGACCCCCTGAACCTACGAGATTATGATGGTGTCCCTTCATCGGGTCCGGGCCGCATCTTCGTTCGGGCCGCTAGCAAATGGGCACCGGGCAGCCGAGAGTGCCGCATACTGCTGCAGGCCGGTTGGAGACATCTCCGACCCCAAGGCCTAGTCCGCATCTGAGGGACAAGCGGAAATACATTTCGCCTCAGAGGCTGGTCAGCACTCGGCCATGAGCACATATCGGGCGTCAATGCATGGTACCAAGGGCAAGTAAGGTCACGCCGACGAGAACGAGGCTGACCGCCCAAATAGCATTGAGGTTATACCAGCTCCTGGACACGAAGCGCAGACCAAGATGGCGATAAACGAGCTATGCGAGGACGCCAGCTTGGCCTTTGGTCCTTCGCGGTGGCGATGGCGCATGGTGGCAGTTTGATGCTGTCGAGCCCATCTTCCGGTTCGTTCCGCCGCTAGACGGTTCACCTCATCAGCGTCACCACACCCGGCGCAGACAGGCTTAGGCGCGCTTGCCGCCATCTCGCCCACCGTTCTTCATGACCGGCTTGGCCTGGTTCGCCGTTGCCCCTGCTGTGTCCACCAAGGCACAGTCCTTACAAGTAATAGGCATGGAACTACCCGCTTTCGAGAGAGGATAAGGGATTTCCTCCGTATGCCGATCACCAAAGGATACCCTCGGAGGAGCGAGTCTTAACCTAGTCCGATGTAGGCGCCGCAACATAGCGTGTTATGCCGTTCACACCACAACATCTGGTATTATGTTTCTAAATTGGTAAAACAAGCGAAGAGCTGACACTCGCGCGTTGGCGAGAGGCCGGTACAGGGTATTAGCACAAGGTATTAGTAGGTATCCTGGTGCAGTCCGTTACAAATGTAACCGGCATGTAACTAACCCGGCTTGCGATAGGTGGGCAGCCTTCGCAGGCAAAAAGGCGGGTAGTTGGGGGGCAAGAATGATTCTATCGATCATAATTCCCACGATGCAAATCCGGACATTTGTCCGGGCAAGTTGAAGTGCGAGTCTGATCTGGTGATCAGAATTCCCACGAGCGTCCAGGTCTAGGCCCGGGCGGAAAGTTTGCACGTTTCGCGTCAATCGTTCTCAATACGGGGAATTACTGTGAAAAAATTTCTAGTATGCGCCCTTGCTCTCGGCGGCTTCGCGGCCTCGGCGCAAGCGGCTGACCTTAGTCTCGAAAGCTTAAAGGATCCGCTACCGGAGACGCTTACCTATAAAGGCGTCACGATTTACGGGTCAATTGACGTGGGCTACGCCTATTAGACACATGGCGTTCCATACAGCAGTGCTACTGGTAGCGGACTCGAATATAACATCATCAACCTCCCGAGGAATTACGGCGGCTCGATTTCTACTCTGACGAACAATGCCCTTTCGCAAAGTGTTATCGGGTTAAAGGTTGAGGAATCCATCGGTTACGGCTTTACCGCGATCGGTAGGCTCGAAACCGGTTTCAATCCGGCGTCTGGCGAGCTGAGTGATGGATGTCATACCGAATCCGACTGATTGAGTCGCCGCGCGCATGGGATTCCGCTCGGGATTCGAAGCAGTTATATGGAAGGGTCATGATTCGTTTGCGGGGGCAAGATCATGACGGCGATAGCATCGCAT
>JBAUNL010000321.1:0-2740 GCA_049579205.1 Rhodomicrobium sp.
GAGCTTCCTGTTTTCTCCGTAAAAAGACCAACCTTTGCCTTATTTTCCGCCGCGCGCCAGCCCCAATTCCATCGCCAGTGTGATTGGCTTGATGCCAATTGTTTCCTCGGGTTGCCGCCATGTTTTCTACGTTCCGCGTCCTCCTCGCAGTATTTTTCATCTCAGCACTCTCAGCCTCCGCGTACTCCCAACAGAACAAGCCGGCCGTTGACGATCTCATCGTCCGGGAAGCCGAAGCCTTCGAAAACACCCTTCAGACCACGTGGCCAACAAAGGGCAAGGATGCGAAAGGCTGGCTCGCCGAGGGTGATAGCGCAAGCGAGGCTGACGACCACCGCGCCGCCACCGGCCATTACGCTTCCGCGGCGCTGCTCGATAAGAACAACGCCGAAATCTGGCTCAAGCTCGCGCGCGAATATCTGGCGATCGAGACCGATAAATATAACGAGAAGAATAACTTTGCGCGGAATGCAGGGTCATCGGCCTATATCGCCCTTTCCCGGACCAAGAACCGTGAAACGCAGGCAAAAGCCCTCGCCGCATTGGCAGAGAGCCTCGCTGCTAGGCAGCAATGGCGGCCTGCGCTGCGGATTTACAAGTCAAGCCTTGCCCTCGTGGCCGATCCCGAAGTGCAGGAGGCCTATGAGGAAGCCTTCAACGAGCACGGCTTTCGCATGCTCGACTACACCGCGGATAACGAGTCCAACTCGCCGCGCATCTGCGTCCAGTTCTCCGATGAACTGGCCAAAGGCCGCATCGACTTTACCAATTACGTGACCGTCAACGGCGAAAGGCCAGCTTCCGTCAATGTCCAAGGCTCCCAGCTTTGCGTCGAAGACCTTATCCACGGCAAGCGGTACGAGGTGAAGGTTCGCAGCGGCGTTCCATCCACGGAAGACGATCTGCTTAGGAAACCCGTTGAACTCACTGTCTATATTCGCGACCGTTCCCCGTCGGTCCGCATTTCCGGCCGGAATTACGTCCTGCCCCGCATTGGACAGCAGGGCATCCCGATCGTCAGCATCAACACCAAGCTCGTCAAAGCAACCATCTACCGTATCGGCGACCGGAGGCTGGCGGCCGAGGTCCTCGACGGCGATTTCGAGCGGCAGCTCCAGGCCTATGAACTGAACCGCATCGCGGATCAAAAAGGCGAGAAACTTTGGACTGGTGAAATGCCGGTCGTCGCGAAGTTGAACGAGGAAGTTACGACGGCCTTTCCCGTCGGGACATTGCTGCCGAACCTCAAGCCCGGCCTCTACGTGATCGCGGCCAGCGCTGCCGATGAGAGCAGGAAAGCCACAGAGAATAGCGGCAGCGACAGCGAAGATTACGGCGTGAAGGCGACGCAATGGTTCGTCATCTCCGATCTCGGTTTGACGGCTTTCTCGGGCGCGGATGGTGTGCATGTCTATGCGCGTTCGCTTGCCACCGCCGATCCGGTTGCAGGCGCCGAAATCCGTCTGGTGGCACGAAATAACGAAGTGCTCGGCACCGTGAAGACGGACAGCGAGGGCGCCGCTCGTTTCGAGTCCGGGCTCTCGAACGGCAAAGGCGGCCTGACGCCGGCCCTTGTGGTGGCTCGCGGCGCCGATAATGGTTACGGATTTCTGGATCTCACCAAGCAAGCCTTCGATCTTTCGGATCGAGGCGTGGGTGGGCGCACCCCTCCCGGTCCGCTCGATGCCATGGTCTTCGCCGAGCGCGGCGTCTACCGCCCAGGCGAGACAGTTTATGTCACCGCTCTATTACGCGACGCAGCTGGCAACGCTGTTCCTGCCGTTCCCCTGATTTTGAAGCTTTTCCGCCCCGACGGCGTGGAAGACCGGCGCGAAACGCTCTCCGATCAAGGCAATGGCGGCCGGAGCTGGCAAATTTCCTTGCCCGACACGGCCATGACCGGCGGATGGAGGCTTGCCGCCTTCGTCGATCCCAAAGCGCCTGCGCTCTATGAGAAAAACTTCCTCGTCGAGGATTACGTCCCCGAACGGCTGGAAATGAAACTTGCCGCTCAGCAGCCAGTCATATCTGCGGCAACTCCGGGCGTGATCGCGCTTTCCAGCCGTTATCTTTATGGCGCCCCCGCGTCCAATCTTGGCCTCGAAGGGGAAATGGTCATTTCCGCCGCAAACGAGATCGCCGGATTCAGCGGGTTTCATGTCGGCCAGGAAGGCGAGAAGTTCGCTTCCGTTCGCAAAGAGCTTGAGGCGCTGCCGAATACGGATGCTACGGGCGCGGCATCGCTGTCCATCGCACTGCCGGACCTGCCGGAAACATCAAGGCCGCTAAATGCGGATGTGACGATCAGATTGCGCGAACCGAGCGGACGGGCACTGGCAGAACGGACTGCGCTCAAGATCAACTCCGGCAAAAGCTTTATCGGTGTGAAGCCGCTTTTCGATGGCTCGGTGCCGGACGGCGCTGCAGCCGAATTCGAGATCGTTGGTATTGCCCCTGACGGCAAACAGGTTGCTTTGACAGGCTTGAAATGGGATCTCCAGCGCGTCGAGCACCAGTTCCAATGGTATTCACGCGATAGCCGCTGGTCGTACGAGATGGTCACATACGAAAGCCGCGTCGCGGGCGGGACCATGGATACCCCGGCGTCGGGGACAGTCAGGATCAAAGCGCCGGTGCAAGCCGGGACCTACCGGCTCGACATTGCGTCTGCTTCCTCACAAGGGCCAGCAACAAGCTATTCCTTCTCCGCGGGCTGGTATGTGTCCGAGGCTTCGGATAC
>JBAUNL010000322.1:0-7951 GCA_049579205.1 Rhodomicrobium sp.
ACTCTGATCTGATCGGCTATCTCGCATTGCCGCTTTCAGTTTTCGGATTTTTGACGCTGGTTGGCTTGCGCGATTTTTTCCAGAAACAGCATGCGATCCTTCGCAACTACCCAATCTCTGCTCACATCCGGTTTCTTTTGGAAAACATTCGCCCCGAGATGCGGCAATATTTCTTCGAGAGCGATAAGGATGGCGCTCCCTTCCCCCGCGACAAGCGAGCTATAGTCTATCAGCGAGCCAAACGCGTGCTCGATAAGAGGCCGTTCGGAACCGAATACAATGTCTACGAAACGCGTTACGAATGGCTGCACCATTCCATCGCGCCAAAAGAGGCCTCGCACAAGACCTTCCGCATTACGATTGGCGGTCCGGGTTGCAAAGCCCCATACGACGCGTCGGTGTTCAACATTTCGGCGATGAGCTATGGCGCGCTTTCAGCGAACGCGATCCGCGCCTTGAACAAGGGCGCCAAGATGGGAGGCTTTGCACACGATACTGGCGAAGGCGGCTTTAGCCCCTACCACGAGCAAAATGGCGGCGATATTATTTGGGAGATCGGCTCGGGCTATTTTGGCTGCCGCAATAAGGATGGGACATTTTCGCGCGAGCACTTTGCCGCAACAGCCATCAAACCGCAGATCAAGATGATCGAGATCAAGCTGAGCCAGGGGCGAAGCCAGGGCATGGCGGCGTGCTGCCGGGCGCGAAAGTGTCGCGCGAGATTGCGCGCATCCGGGGCGTCGAAGCCCGCCGGGATTGCATCTCGCCGGCTCGGTATACCGCGTTTTCCACGCCCATCGAAATGATGCATTTCATCGCGGAGCTGCGCGATCTGTGCGGCGGCAAACCGATAGGCTTCAAACTTTGCGTGGGCCACGCGTGGGAATTTATGGCAATCGTCAAAGCTATGCTTCAGACTGGAATCATGCCCGACTTCATCGTTGTGGACGGCTCCGAAGGTGGCACGGGCGCGGCGCCTCTTGAATTCATGGATCATATGGGCATGCCGCTGCGTGACGGGCTCACCTTCGTGCATTCAACGCTCATGGGCATCAACCTGCGCGATAAAATCAAGCTCGGAGCATCCGGCAAGATCACCTCTGCATTCGACATCGCGCGCGTAATGGCGCTTGGCGCCGACTGGTGCAACGCGGCGCGCGGTTTCATGTTCGCGGTCGGCTGCATTCAATCTCAACACTGCCATACAGACCGCTGCCCCACGGGCGTCGCGACCCAGGATAGGATGCGGCAGCGGGCTCTGGTAGTGTCTGACAAATCCCGGCGCGTGGCGAACTTCCACAAAGAGACGATCAAGGCCTTGGCCGAACTCATAGCGGCGGCCGGACTTGAACATCCTTGCGATCTCAGGCCTTTCCACTTCATGCATCGGGCGGCCCCCGACCGGGTCGTGACATTTGCCGAGCTCTACCACTTCCTCAATCCCGGGGATTTACTGGCCGGAACAGACTTACCGCAATATCGCGATCCTTGGGAGGTCGCCCGCGCGGATAGCTTCGTACCGCATAGCGAGCGGATGCAAGACCCTGTCTCGATCGCGGCCGAATAGAGTTCTCTTTAGACGCTATCAAGAGCAAGGGATTACTCGGGGTGGGGCAGGGCCTCGCCGCGCAGATCGCGCCCGGCCGGCTGAAACTTTTGGCGGCTAGGAGGTAATTGGAGAAGAGGTCCGCCGCGGCAGAGCGTGATATATTAGGCGGGCATCGCAACACCACCAGTCAGAATCCCCTGTTGGCGGAGCAACAAAAGGAGAGCCGAAAATGCCCATTTTGAAGCATCCCGCCCATCAGGAATGGGAAGATTGGCTCCTGCTGGCTTCGGGCATAGCCATCTGCGTCTCACCGTCACTCGCCGATAGCGGGTATGGTGGCTTGCCAGCAGCAAGTGCTGTCGTCACCGGTCTTATCATTGTTTTTGTGGCGCAACTCGAAATCGTGGCCCTGTCTCGTTGGCAGGAATTCATCAATCTGATTTGCGGGGCATGGATCGCAACTGCGCCTCTGATTTTGGGGTACAACGGTCAGCTCCGTTTTTGGCATTTCGGCCTTGGTGGTCTTGTTGTGATCGTCACGCTTTTCGAGTTCTGGCAAGACAAGCAAAAAGGTGGTGGCATTACCTGAAGGTGCGTTCGTCATGGAGTCAGGGTTTGCCTCGCAGCCGCAGCGTTAAATGGATGACCCTTGTAATAATTCGCGAGCCCTTTTCAGCCGTTAGGCCGGTGGGCATACAGCACTGGTAGCTGTCTTCTCATTGTCATGGGAGCCGGCCAAATTATTATTACGCGCGGTCCCACGGGAGCAAACATCGCGCCAGGTACCCGCATTAAGCAGCAGGCTTGAGCATGGCAATTCATATTAATAAATCGATGGAGTTTTAGCATGGATGACGCTGCGAATCTCGATGAAATGCAAAGAGCCTATAAGGCGGCGGTCGAGAAATGGATCGCTGCGATCAGGGAGGAAGAGGCGCTTGATAAGGCCGGTCAACCCGCCTCGGCAACGTAGGGATGGACCATCTTCGCGGGATCGACCACGCGGTCGAATTCCGCCTCGCCGACAAAGCCGAGCTTCAAAGCCGCGGCCTTTAGCGTAAGATCATTGTCCATGGCGTAGTGGGCGATCTTGGAGGCTTTGTCGTAGCCGATGACAGGCGAAAGCGCCGTCACCAGCATCAGCGACCGTTCGACGTCTTCGTGGATCTTCTTGAGATTGGGCTTGGTGCCCTCGACAAGGAATTTGCGGAAGTTGACGCAGCCATCCGTCATGAGGGTTATGGAATGGGTGACGTTGAATATCATCAGCGGTTTATAGACGTTCATCTCTAGGTAACCGCCGGCGCCGCCGAAGCCCACGGCGACATCATTCGCCATCACCTGCACGGCGATCATGGTGAGCGCTTCACATTGAGTCGGGTTGACCTTCCCCGGCATGATCGAGGAGCCCGGCTCGTTCTCCGGGATATCCAGTTCGTGGAATCCGGCGCGGGGGCCGCATGACATCAAGCGGATGTCATTGGCGATCTTGTAGAGTGACACCGCAAGCGTGCGCAGCGTCCCTGATAGTTGCACCAGCGCGTCGTGCGCGCCCTGCACCGCGAATTTATTCGGCGCGCTGACAAAGGGCAGGCCAGTAAGCTTGGCGATTTCTGCATCGGCCACTTCCGCGAAACCAGGCGCTGAATTGATGCCCGTTCCCACCGCCGTGCCGCCAAGCGCCAGGCTGTATACTCCTTGCAAGGCTGTTTCAATCCGTTCCAGATCGTCCGTCAACATTCCGGCATAGCCGGACCATTCCTGGCCTAATGTCAGTGGGGTGGCGTCCTGCATATGGGTGCGCCCAATCTTTACGACATTTTTCCACTCTTCTGCCTTCGCAGAGATCGCGTCACGCAGGGCAGCCACGGCGGCCATAAGACGCTGCTTCACGTTGACGGCCGCCGCGATGTTCATCGCTGACGGAAACGTGTCGTTTGATGACTGCGCCATATTGACGTGGTCATTGGGATGCACCGGCTTCTTGCTCCCAAGGGCCGTGCCCGCGAGTTGGCAGCAGCGGTTTGAAATCACCTCATTCACGTTCATATTGAACTGGGTGCCGCTGCCGGTCATCCAGACATGCAGGGGAAACATATCATGGTGCTGGCCGGCTAGGATCTCGTCACAGACCTGAACGATCAATCGATAGCGCTCATCATCAAGGCGATTGCTGGTGTGGTTCGCGATAGCGGCGGCCTTTTTCAGGATGGCGTAAGCCGTGATCATTTCGCGAGGGATTAAATCCTTCCCAATGCTGAAATGTTCAAGCGAGCGCTGGGTTTGCGCGCCCCACAATTTGTCCGAGGGCACCTCGACGATACCGAGGCTATCGCTCTCTTTTCTAACAGCGTTCATGTGCACTGCTCCCAGTTTGCAGTGGCTTCACGTGTTGATGGCAGATCGACAGTGAGCGCACGCTTTGCCCACGAAGGACATGCAGTCACGATAGGCCCGCGGGCCGGGCCCGTATATTGCCTGCAAGGAAGTCTCGGACACCAATAAGGAAGGCTGGCCCTGTACCGTGGGATAGTATATCTGCGGCTTTGGAAGGGAGCATGTTCTGAGCCGTTAAAACGAACCCACCTCAGGCTCATTTGCTTTCGGAATGGCACCATTGTGCTCGCAAATGCTGTCGTCCTGATGCTAGCCCAGACTAGTTGCTGTTACGCGTCGGTCAGGCCGCAGCAAGCAGAAGAGAGGGCAACTTAAGCTAGTGATCGATGAGACCTATGTTGGGCAAATGTCCGGCTTTACCTCGAATTTATATTTGAAGTTAAGAGCTGCCACTTCCGCATAGGGTCATACCCGGTCTTGTGGTTGTTTGAACAACGTCAAAACTGTCTCGATCACCCCGTTCTACCCGAGCCATAGCTCTTTTCATAGATCGCAAGTGCGCGCCGGTAGCATTGCTCAGCCTCGTCCTTGCGATTGGTTGCCTTAAGCACCAGCGCGAGATTGTTGAGCACGGAAGCCACGTCAGGGTGATCGGGCCCGTAACTCCCTTCGTAAATCTTGAGCGCGCGCCACAAAAGCGGTTCAGCCTCGGAAGGCCGGTTCATCTCGCGAAGTGCGTTTCCTAGGCTATCGAGCCGGGCTGCCACACTTGGGCGGTCGGGTCCGAAGCTTGCCTCCTCGATCTGGAGCGAACGCCTGTAAAGAGGCTCGGCTGCGGCTGGGCCGGTGGTCTCGTTGACCACTAGAGCTAAGGCATTAAGGTCCCTGGCGACGCTCGGATGATTTGGACCGAAAAGCTTTTCGTCAATGGCAAGCGCGCGCCGCACCAAAGACTCGGATTCGGTGAGGCGGTTCGTGACCCTTAGCACCGTCGCGAGGCCATTAGGCTGAATGGCTAGAAATTGGGGACTCACTCCCTTGGATTTTTCCAGGATCGCAAGGGAGCGCCGCATCAGAGTTTGTGCTTCGGCAAACCTGTTCGTCTCCTTAAGCAGGCTTGCAAGGTTGTTGAGCGCGGCTGCGACATGAATATGATCGGACCCGAAGTTTTTTTCAGCGGGCCCGAGAGCGCGCCGGTAAAGGTGTTCGGCTTCGGCAAGATGGTTCGTTCGATGCAGAAAGCCCGCAAGGTTATTCAGGGCTCCCGCGTAGTTGGGTTGTTTCTCAGGCTCGTTTTTTTCGAATATCGCGACAACACGCCGGTAGAAAGCCTCGGCCTCGGCGAGCCGGTTCGTTTCCTGAAGCAGGCCAGCGAGGCTGTTAAGGTCGTTAGCCACCTCGAGATCGTCAGGCCCCAGGATCTTTTCGTGAATCGCAAGCGCGCGCCGGTAAAAGGGCTCGGCCTCGGCTAGCTGATTTGTCTCTGCAAATAAACGCGCTAGCCAGGCACTGGCGGACGCGTAATCGGCGCTCTCTTCGCCCAGCCGCGTCCTTGTCCCTTCAATAAGCAGCTTAGCCAGTGGAATCGCATCGCTATATTTGCCAGTCCAGTAAAGTGCGGCTATTCTGTTATTGAGAGCGTTCAGCTCGGCGTCACCTAGCGGTTGCGAAAACGCAGGCTCAAGAGCCAACGCCAAAGTAATGAGTACGAAAAACAAAACCCGCACACACGCACGTAATAGCATCTCCTGCCTCAATCCAATGAACAGAACGCTTAAAAATTAGCCCCGTTTCCTGGAACGGCCCTCGTACCGCATGCGAGATCCCTTCGAACCATAAAAAAGACTCTGTATAAGGCGCAAGCGCGTTTTGGTCGCTAGCTCAAACAATGCCAGCAGCGAGCAACGCAGTCCGTTGAGGAGACTGCATGCCAAGTCGCCTTTGGGTCAATCGCTGCCCTCCTTCTTTCTAAGTCCTTGTTCCGTTTAGCATTCCTAAAGCGGACTACATTTGCTCTGCTTGAGCATTACCGTTTATGGCTCTGACCGACGATTCCGCCCATATCGGTCAACTGTCCGCAATGAAGAGGTAATCGGCCGCGCCGCTTTCCGTGATGAAGCCCATCACCCTCACGATCCGTGATCGCGCTATTAGGCACGTCTTTTGCTTTGAGGCGGCTGGCCTTTCGCACTAACGCGCTACCACGAGAATAGGTTCTTCACACTTCGAAATAGCGGCCACCGTGATCCGGATGGTTGTCTTTTGGGGCTCTGGCGCCCGGCGGTTGCGACTTCGGACAGCGGCTTTTCATAACCGGGACGATATCCCGTTTCCTGGATCAGATTTGCGAGGCCCCGCGCCGGAGACCTCGGTTCCCGTTTTACTGTCACGGCCTTTAGGGGCATCTTGGCGGCCGCGCTGAGCTTCGCATCCTTCTCCCGCATCGCGGCTTCGATCCGCTCAGCTTCTTCTTCCGTCTCTGCCACGATATCACCGATACTGATGGGATTGGTCCGCTCAACTTGAAAGAGTGGATCGAGCAACAAAAGATGCCTCTTTCCGGGATAAAGCCTTGTTCCCCGGCCAACCATTTGGCTGAAAAGCCCGCGGCTTTTTGTCGGCCTCAGATTAAGCACCGTGTCGATGCTCGGTTCGTCGTAGCCTTCCGTAAGAAGTGCGGCGTTGGACAGAAAGCGAATTTCATCTCGAGCGTAGGCCTTGAGGATCTCTTCCCGGTCACCGGAATCGCCGTCCACATGGGTTGCAGGCAGGCCATGAGCTTGAAGGAGTGCTGTCCAGCGTTTCGATGTTTCCCGTAAGGGACAAAAGGTGAGAAGTTTCCGATCCCGGTATTCGGTCGCGATAATTTTTGCAAGACGCTCGAGGGCGGGTTCTACAGCGAGCCCGAGATCGCCTTCGCGATAGTCGTTCATCTCGGTTCGGACGCGGGAAAGATCAACGGCGATCGGAAGAGTGCGGACTCGAATGTCTGAGAGGTAACCTGCCCGGATCAAATCTAGCAGTGTCTTCGAGTAAATGAGTTTTCCGAAGACCTTGGAAAGCCTGAAATTATCCGTGCGATCTGGTGTAGCGGTAACGCCAAGAACATGAGCCGGGCGCAGTTTCGCGAGCACGCGCTGGTAGGAAGGGGCGCCTCCGTGATGGGCTTCGTCGACAACAGCGAGTCCGAAGCGCGACCCCTCAATGCGCCTTCCCCTCGCGAGGCTAGGGATCGAGGCGACGACAATGGGATCATCAGCGTGGGCCCGGCGTCTTCCTTGTTCGATGCTCGGTTCAAAGCCAACGATGCTTGCGATTTTTGCTCTGGCCTGGTCGAGCAATTCTTCCCTGTGCGCGAGGATAAGAACTCTTCGCGCGAGTCTTCGCTGTGCGAGTTTTCCGAAGATGATGGTTTTACCAGCGCCGGTGGGTAGAACGATGAGTGCCTTCTTGGCGCCGTTGTTGAAGGCATTGTCAGCTGCGTCTGCAGCTTCCGCTTGATAGGCACGAAGGCGGATGGGCCGGCGCCCAGATGATTTCGGAGCCGGGAGTTCCCATTTTCCACTGTCAAGCACGGCAGTTGCGTCGTTCATAAGCGCCAAATCTCTCCCTCAACTTCGCTTTTGGGACGGTTCAGTTATTCGCGAGATTCGGCAAGCGATGATTTTGAATCTTTGATTGAACGCGGGAGGCCAGCCCTTACACATTGCAAGGCACGGCGGACAAGATCGAACCCCTCGCGTCGACGCGCGTGGCCTGCCCACGCGAGATGATGGAGGCAGAACACGCGTGGCTGCAAGTGCTCGATAGCACACATGCGGCCGACGCATCGCACCTAAAGCTCGTTCTCAAGGACGATACCGGAGCCGTGATCGCCACACTCAAGCACCGGGATTGGGATTAAGTAGTTTTGCAGAGTTCTCCTATTGGCCGGACCCAGCTATTCGCTTTCGTTTGTCCAATTGTCTGGAACTGTGAGGTAAAGCGGTCCCGCTGATTGAGGCGCTTTGGCCTGCTCTGATCTGAGCGGTGTTGGTCGTACGACGCGTGCGAAACTCAGACCTC
>JBAUNL010000323.1:0-16528 GCA_049579205.1 Rhodomicrobium sp.
TATCGCGGCGGGCAACGTCAGAGCTCTTAAGAGCAGAGTTCGGTAAGCTCCGCCGCTTCACACCAACCAGTGGAGTTTGATCCATGCCTACTTTTGCCGGTTTTGATGTCTCGCAGGCAAAGACGTATATTTCGGTTGTTGATGATCAGGGGAATGAGCTCTGGCATGGCAGCGTTACGACGTCGCCTGACGCTTTGGCGCTTGCCGTTCAGGAACATGCAGGCGGCGTTCTCCGGATCGGTATGGAGTCTGGCCCGCTGTCGCCTTGGTTATTCCACGCTCTGAAGGCGAAAGGGCTGCCAATCATTTGCATCGACGCCAAAGCCGCCAAGGCTGGCCTGCAGTTGCAAGGGCCCAACAAGACCGATCGCAAGGATGCAAATGGCATCGCCCGGATTATGCAGACCGGCTGGTACCGTGAAGTCACCGTGAAAGAGATCGAGGGGCATAAGCGGCAAACAGCCCTCACTGTACGCAAGCAGCTGGTCGGCATGCGCACCGAATGCATCAACCTAATCCGCGGGATTCTCAAGATGTACGGCAAGGTGCTGCCGTCAGGTAAACTGCCAGCTCTCAAGGAGTTAATGCTAGTCGACGATCTCCTCGCCAAGGCGATCAGTGCTGTTTACGGCGTCCTCCAAACGCTTGGCTCGGAGATTAAGCAGATCGACAAGGAGATTGAGCTGCTTGCTGGGGAGGATGAGTATTGCAAAGTGCTGCAGACTATTCCGGGCATCGGCAAGATCACCTCGTTTGCCTTTGCCGCCAGCATTGGCGACCCCAAGCGCTTCCGGAAATCCCGATCCGTTGGAGCCTATCTCGGCATGACTTGCCGGCGCGATCAGTCCGGCCAAAAGGATGTTAACGGCCGTATCAGCAAGTGCGGCGATGGCATGCTGCGCAGCTATTTATTCGAAGCCGCAGGCGTTATCCTGGCACGAACCAAGAGTTTCTCGGCGCTTAAGGCTTGGGGTCTGCGTATAAAGCAGCGCAGCGGCTGGAAAAAAGCGTGCATTGCGGTTGCCCGCAAGCTGGCGGTTATCATGCACCGCATGATGGTGACCGGCGAGTGCTTCCGCTTCAGAAACTGCGCCGCCGCAGAGATGCCGGCGTAGCCGGGGGAAGGGATGAACCGCTTCGCTGCGAGACGCATGCTTCGAAATTCATGATGCGGAGCCGGATAGCTACCGCGAAGAGAACGATGCGGGCCGGCAAAGCTCTCGATTGAAGCGATGAAGCGGGTAAACAACCGATGGAAGGAAAGAGACACGCCGTCAGACTATAAGGCGTTCCGGCCGGAACGGGCTTCTGGTGAACTCGTTGATGCTGTTGCAAAGCCTCTGGCCAATGCGCCGTCCACGTTGAGTTGCCAGGGCCTTCATTGCCGAGATATGCTCGTGGCTTGTTCACAGAGCGGAGAGAACCTTGTTTCGGCTAGGAATGATCCCATGGCCATCAGCCAGTCCGAGGCGCTTTTTGAAGGTGGCATCATGCAAAGACCGTTGACCTCCACCCCGCGATAAGAGAACAGCATCAACAGCAGACTCTCGCCCTTCGGTTTTCATCACCTCGGTTTGCCGGTTTCCTTGTGACGGCGCGGCAGCGGCTGAAGGGACAGGGTTCGTCAACCCAGGCCGAGGCTTGAATGCTTCTCTTCGGCTTAAACCTTCGTGTGAAGAGGCCGGCACCAATAGCGAATTCGGATGCGCGAGCGTCTGATTCCGCATTTTTTTTCGTCGACTAAGCTGAACGCAATTGCTGGCTGAAAGCCAACTTAACCGCGAGAAACACAAATGTCAGAAACAAACACGGTGGCCGCTGTTTTCCCCGATCACCAAGCGGCGGAGACTGCGGTGAAGAAATTGGCCGATGCTGGCTTCGATATCAAGCACCTCAGTATTATCGGTAAAGGATACCATACCGACGAAAAGGTCGAGGGATTTTACAACGCCGGCGATCGAGTCAAATTTTGGGGTAGTCGGGGCGCGTTTTGGGGCGCGCTCTGGGGTTGGCTAATGGGGGCTCTTTTTATCGTGGTTCCTGCCGTCGGCGGCGTCGTTGTTCTTGGATATCTTGCCGGCATCGTGCTTTCGGCTGTCGAAGGCGCCGTTGTTGTCGGCGGGCTCAGTGCCTTAGGCGCGGCTCTTTATAGCATTGGTATTCCAAAGAACAGTGTCGTTGACTACGAGACCGCCCTGAAAGCTGACCAGTTTCTCGTGATGGTGCATGGCTCCACGGAAGAAGCGGAGCGCGCGAAGGCGATTCTAGAAACGCTCGAGCCTTCAGCGTGGACATGCATGAGAGTGTGGCCGCCGCTTAAGGTATGAATCGGGCTTACGCGGAACACTCTGGTTGTCCTAACGTTTTGCGAGGCCAGCGCAGCCGCAGCGAACGAGGAGGCACGGGAAATGCTTGATGTCCCGGCTAACAGGCTCAAGCCACACCGTCTAAAACAACGCCCTCCATTCGAAAGAATTGCCCTCCTGTTGCAGGGGGGCGGGGCGCTCGGCTCCTACCAGGCCGGGGTCTATCAGGCGCTCGACGAAGCTAACCTGCACCCCGATTGGGTAGCCGGAATTTCGATTGGCTCGGTGAACGCGGCTCTGATCGCTGGAAATCCGCCGGAAAAGCGCGTGGACAAACTACGGGAGTTTTGGGAAGAAATCACCGCGCCACCGCTGGACTCGTTCGGGTTCCAATATGATCCCTCGATCCAGACCAGTGACGCTTCCGTCCATCAAATCGTCAATCAAATACGCGCGCTCTTCAGTGTGCTCTTTGGCGCGCCTCACTTCTTCACTCCGCGGATGCCACCGCCCTACCTGTGCCCTCCGGACAGTCCTAAAACGCTCAGCTATTATGATACCACCCCGCTGAAAGCCACGCTCGGACGCCTCGTGGATTTCCACCGGATCAACGCCGGAAATATGCGCTTCAGTGTCGGTTCAACAAATATCAGGACCGGAGAGCAGATTTACTTCGATAATACGACCCATCGCATCGGCCCGGAGCATGTTATGGCCAGCGGTGCCCTTCCTCCCGGGCTCCCACCTCAAGATATCGACGGCGAATTATATTGGGACGGCGGCATTGTTTCTAACGCGCCGCTGCCATGGATGCTTGATTCGGCGCCTCGGAAGGACACGCTCGCCTTTCAGATCGACATCTGGAGCAGGAAGGGTGAGGTGCCGCGCGATTTCACTCACGCCGCGCTACGTGAGAAGGAGATCCGTTACGCTAGCAGGACCCAGGTAACGACAGATCAGTTCAAAAACGTGCAGAAGTTCCGCACAGCCGTTGCAGAGCTCCTCAAACAGCTTCCCGATGATCTGCGGAAACGTCCGGAAGCCAAGTCGCTCGCGGAGCAGGCCGATGAAAAAGTCTACAATATTGTTCACTTAATCTACCACAGCAAAACTTACGAAGGCTTCGCCACAGATTTCCAATTCTCCCGCCAGTCTATGGAGGACCATTGGCAGGCAGGTTATGCGGACGGCGTTCGCAGCCTGAGCCATCCCGAGGTCCTGCAGCGTCCCGATAAGCTGGAGGGTGTTCGCACCTTCGACTGGTCAGCGACAGTACCGCATGCACGACTGATGCAGGTCAATCAATAAGGTTGGGAGGTACATGCCCAAAGAGATCGGAGTAAAGAGGGCTCAATGAGAAGGATTCTTTTCGTCCTGGGCGCACTGGCCGTGGTAGGCGCGATAGCGGGTGGGATAGTGTACGCGAACTGGGATACGGCCGTTCAGCTTGCGAGCATGGCGGTCAATTATGTCAAATACCTGAATGCCCCTGCGGGTACGACTTTTACGGAACTTGCACCGGGCTACAAAGGAGGTGGGAGCGCCGGGAATGCGACGCCTCTGCCGGCCGCCAGCACCGATGACTGGCCGAGCTACAACAAGACACTCACCTCGGAGCGTTTTTCACCGCTCAACCAGATCAACACATCGAACGCAAGCAAGTTGAAGGTTTTGTGCACCTATGACACAGGCCAATATACAGGCTTCAACAGCGGCCTAATTGAAGTAAACGATGCCCTGATCTTCGCGACGGAATTCGATATATTTTCGATCGATCCGGCAACTTGCCGTCAGAACTGGCGAGCCCATGAAGATTATCAGCCTGCCACGCCGCAACCCGTCAGCCGAGGCCCTGCCTATATGGATGGCCTACTGTTTCGTGGCTCCGGCGACGGGCGCGTCCTGGCTTATGACTTCAAAACCGGAAAGCGCGTTTGGGAGACGACGGTTGCTAATGCAAAAACTGGCGAGACTACGCCTGCTGCGCCCATCGCGTGGGATGGCCTTGTGTTCATCGGTAATGCCGGTTCAGATATCAAGGGTGGCAAGGGACACATGTATGCGCTCGACGCAAAGACCGGCAAAATCGTCTGGGAATTTTACATGGTGCCCAAAACCGAAGACGACCCTCCTAGAGGGCCAATAGGTGCGTCGCCGCTCGGCATGTCGACATGGAAAAATGACCCCGGGATACCCATCACGGGAGGCGGGATGTGGACATCTTTCACGTTGGACCCCGCCACGGGCCTACTCTACATACCCGTGGGCAATCCTGGGCCCGATTTCGCGCCCGGCGTACGCGAGGGCGGCAATCTATACACGGGTTCGGTGGTCGTGCTGGACGCCAAAACAGGGGCCTACAAAAACCATTTCAAGCTCGTGCCCATTGACTGGCACGCCTATGATATCTCCAACCCGCCGGTGCTGATCCATACACAGGGGGGCAAGCAGCTCATGACGGTCGCTCCCAAGGACGGATATCTCTATGGCATCGATCTAAGCACCAATGCTACTCTCTACCGCACCCCGGTGACAAAATTCGAAAATGCCGATGCCCCTTTCGAGGTTGGTAAGCCAGTTCATTTCTGCCCAGGCACGGTGGGCGGAGCCGAATGGAACGGAGCTGCCTACGATCCGCAGACCAACCTTATTCTTATCGGCGAGGTCGATTGGTGCACCACGGTTACGCTGCAGACTAAACAACAACTTGTGGAGTCTCCAGTTGGCAAGCCATGGAGCGGCGAGGCGAGCTGGAACCCCTATAACGTCTGGGGCGAGGCCGACCCGGTATTCGATTGGGCCGGTTGGGTCTACGCCGTCGACGCCGACACGGGCGCCTGGAAGTGGAGGCTGAAATCCAATTATCCGATCCAAAGCGGTCTGAGCCTGACCGCCGGAGGCATAGCGCTTTTCGGCGATATGGGCGGCAATTTCTATGTGCTGGATGCCGCCAACGGTCAGAAACTGTGGGGCCGGAAGATCGGCGGCGCGATTGGCGGTGGAGTAATCACATACACGGCGAATGGAAGCCAGAAAATTGCTGTGGCTACCGGGCGCTATCGATCTCGGCTCCACGCATGCTTCGCAGGCATTCTTTCAAGATTGGGATTGATGATCCTCGGCGAGGATGTACAGCTCGGTCTTGTCGGCTAACCAGCCGCCCGTCGAATGCCAATCCAGGTCAGCGTAGGCCTTGATCACAGAGCCGCTTCTTCCGGAAAGGGTCATGCTGAGACCTCAAGCGGCGATTATCCTCTGTCCGCTCTACCCTTAAGATCGGAAGAGCGTTCTCATCCGACGAAACGTCGAAGAGGGCCAAGAGGAGACTTCTGTTTGTGTCCGCATGGCAGCCTAAGAAGCCCCTTTTTGTCGCACCTGCGTCCTGTATCATTCACGATACCGCAACACATCGACCAACAAGGCAAAGGCCGAACCATTTTGCCGGCGGCTTGGGTAATAAAGGTGGTAGCCCTGGAAGGGAGGACACCAACCGGCCAGCACTTGAATCAGAGCCCTTCGGTGATGTAACTCGCGACCGTATCCTCGGGCACATAGGTGACGCCTAGACCGGCAAGAGCTGCGTTCAGCCTCAAACCGATATTGTTGAAGATCAATTGCCCCTCTACGCGAACCTTCAGCTCGCGGCCGGCCTTTTCGAACTCCCAGGGAAAGAGGCCGCCGTGAGTGGGCAGCCGCAGATTGATGCAATTATGGGCGGTGAGGTCCTGCGGTTTTTTCGGGCGCGGCCTTCGCGCAAAATAAGACGGTGACCCAACAACCGCCATTCGCATATCCGGCCCAATGCGCACCGCGATCATATCCTTAGCGACCTGTTCGCCGAGGCGAACCCCGGCATCGTAATGTTCAGCGACGATGTCGGTCAGACCATAGTCGACGCAGATTTCCACATTGATATCTGGGTAATCGGGGAGGAGCTTTGCCAAGGCGGGCCACAGGATAGTCTCGGCCGCATGCTCCCCGGCGGTGATGCGAATGGTGCCAGACAGCTTGTCGCGGAGTTCCCCTAAGGCGGCGAGCTCGGTGTTGATCTCATCAAGCCTGGGGCCGACCGTACGCAGCAGCCGTTCACCAGCCTCGGTCGCCGCCACACTACGCGTTGTGCGCGACAACAGTCGAAGCCCAAGCCGCTCTTCGAGGTCACGGACCGTATGGCTGAGCGCCGATTGCGAAACTCCGAGCTTCGCGGCTGCTTTCGCCCCCCCATGAGGATGAGGATGAGCCACGAGAGCCAATGCCACTGTTAGCTCCGCAAGTCGGCCATGAGCCCGAGGCGCCGGATGTGATCGGGCTTTCTGATAATAAAATTTCTATGCCAGAGCCTGGGCTAGCGGAAGCGGCACCGTTGCCAATGCCAGCACCACCGCCGCCGTCACCCGTCACGGAGCCGCATCCGGCAGCCGCGTTGATGCATGAGCCACGCATCAAATCCGAAGATTCCCATGAGGCTATTATGGGGCCAGACGGCAAAATAACTTACATTCCAAAAAAACAACCTAAGCACCTAACTTACGCCGAAGTGTGCGAAGCGGCAGGCGCAACAATGAAGTACCGGCCAAGGTTCCGGTAAGAAGGTAAAAGGAATATCCGGAAGGGTTCATGACCTTCCGTTCATGCGCTCGCTTGCCGAGGCGGAAGCCATCGGTTGCCCTCGCCTTCTACTCGGTGTTGGCTCTCTCGAACCCCGGACGCCATGGCAAGTCCCGCGGCCCAGCGCCGTGCCAGAGGGGGCCTTGATCGAGATCGTTTGCGGGGGCCCAAGGATCGCCTCAGGCGTTTTGCGTGCAGACGATAAGAGGCTCCTGCTTAAGAAGCGGAGCGATCGTAATGCCTAAGCGCTTGCGGCCATGCCGCGTCCCGCGCTTGAGCTTGCGGATATCGCCGGAAGGCCAGCGCCGGGCATTTAAGCGTAGGGCAGCCTCAACCATCGAAGCCTGCCGCACAGCAGAGCATGGCGGACGTGTCGCGCGCTGCGAGGACTGGCGGAGACGCCGTATTCTTTCAAGACCCGCTCCAAGGATCCATCATTTGATGGATTATGATACTGTTTTGAGGCGCCGCCAGTCGTGCTTAGGAGGAAGGTACGACGCGATCAGCTTCTAAGCTTCTTCGCCGGATTGCCGCGCTGCATAGTGGCTATGGAGGCATGCGGTGGTGCCCATCATTGGGCGCGCGAGATCCTGCGCCTCGGCCATGAGGTGAGGTTGATCCCGCCCGCCTACGTCAAGCCGTTTGTTAAGCGTCAGAAGAATGACATGGCCGATACCGAAGCGATCTGCGAGGCTGCACAATGGCCTACCATGCGGTTCGTGCAGGTGAAGAGCGAGGCTGCCCGAGCAGCTGCCATGTTGTTCCGCGCCCGCGATCTTATGGTCCGGCAACGAACGCAGGTAATCAATGCCTTGCGGGGCCACCTGAGCGAATTTGGCGTAGTCGTGGCGCAGGGCCCGATGCACGTGACGAAGCTGGTTGCCTTCGTTGAAGATCCTGCCTCTGACTTGCTCCAAGATGCGCGGATCGTGCTGGGCGTCTTGATTGCACAACTCCGTGTCCTGGATCAGCGTGTTCGCGAACTTGATACTGAAATCGCCCGGCGGGCCAAAGCGGATGCGGTTGCCCGCCGGCTAATGACTATCCCGGGCATTGGCGCAATCACTGCGACGGCTCTGGCGGCGTTGGCGCCATCTCCCGAGACGTTCCGGTGCGGCCGGGACTTCGCGGCGTGGCTCGGCCTCACTCCTGTCCAGCGATCGAGCGGCGGCAAGGAGCGGCTGGGAAGAACCTCCCGGATGGGAGAGCGAACGCTGCGGCGGCTGTTGATTATCGGCGCGAGTGCTGTCGTCAGCTGGGCAAGCCGCAAAGGGACAGCGCCAAACACGTGGCTTGCCGTTTTCATGGCCCGCAAGCCGCCAATGCTGGTGCGGGTCGCTCTCGCCAATAAAATGGCCAGGATGGTGTGGGCGCTGCTTACCCACGGAGGCGTTTACAGGGCTCCAGCCATAACGGCTTAGCCGTATGGCAGTTGCGTGCCTTGGAACAGGCTAAGGTTGGAAGGAGGGTATGGCGCAACGGTCGTGAAGACGGAATCGGGATAACCAGCTCATGGACAAGCGCCTTGAGCGCGCGAGATTGAAATGGACTCGATTCGCGAACTCTCATACGGGCCCGCGGCGTGTGACGCCCGCAGAAAAGGCCGGACACATGTCAGCACCCGATCCATGCGCCAATCCCCGAAAGATTTTGCTTGCTCCAGCGGGGGCGTCCACACATGTCCATGATCACGATGTCGCCGCACCGCAGCTCGGGGGGGGGAGCACCTTCTCAATGTAGGTCTCGAAAGCCTCCCCATTTGATCGGCTTATTGGAAAAAGGCCAAATCCAAATCGCAATAACATCGCCCGCAAACGCATCGCCTTCGCGTCCCTAACACCCATGGAGATATTTATAGCGTTTTAAACGAATCCGCTTGCGGAAAAGCGGCCAAGCTGGAGATCAAACCATGCACAATACCGAGACGATTTGGCGCCTCGTCGATGAGCGCCGTGACGATTATGAGGCGCTGTCCGATCGGATCTGGGAACTGCCAGAGATCTGCTACACCGAATATCGCTCCGTGGCCGAACATCGCGCCCTACTCGAGAAGGAAGGGTTCCGCGTTACGCAGAACCCTGGCAGGCATTCCGACTGCGGTGATGGGCGAGGCCGGTGAAGGCGGCCCTGTCATTGCGATCCTTGGAGAATACGATGCCCTGCCCGGGCTGTCACAGGTGGCCGGCATTGCCGAGCAGAAGGAACTGGTCACCGGCGCGCACGGTCATGGCTGCGGCCACAACATGCTTGGGTCCGCCGCGCTGCTCGCCGCGGCGGCCGTGAAAAACTATCTTGCGGCAGAGGGAATCAACGGGCGGGTTCGGTATTATGGCTGCCCCGCGGAGGAAGGCGGCGCCGCCAAGACATTCATGGTACGCGAAGGCCTGTTCCAAGACGTCGATATTGCAATCACCTGGCATCCTTCATCGATAAATCGGGTCGATGATGCCATGAGCCTCGCCAATACGCGGCTCGACTTCATGTTCCGAGGGCGCGCGTCGCATGCCGCAGCTGCGCCCCATCTCGGCCGCAGCGCACTGGATGCGGTCGAATTGATGAATATCGGCGTGAATTACATGCGCGAGCACATGCCATCGGACGCGCGCATCCATTACGCAATTCTCGATGCCGGTGGCGTAGCGCCCAATGTCGTCCAGGGGAAGGCAACGGTTCGTTATGTCGTGCGCGCCCGGGACTTGCCAGGGATGCAAGCGCTCGTGGCGCGGGTGAAGAAGGTCGCACAAGGAGCTGCCTTGATGAGCGAGACTCAGGTCGAGAACAAGGTCATTAGCGCGGTGTCGAACCTGCTACCCAATACGCCGCCCGAACAAGCCATGCAGCGGCAGTTCGATCGGTTGGGACCGGTGCAATTCGATGCCACCGATCGCCAATATGCTGGGGAAATCCAAAGCACCTTGAGCCGCGAGGATATCGCCTCCGCCTATCAGCGCGTTGGTATCCCGGTCCGCGAGAATACCCCGCTATGTGACTTTGTCGTGCCCTACGGCACGAAGGGAGCCCCGATGATGGGCTCTACCGACGTCGGCGATGTCAGTTGGGTCGTGCCCACCGTGCAGGCACGGGTCGCAACTCACGCCATCGGTACCCCCGGCCATTCCTGGCAAATCACGGCGCAAGGCAAGTCTGGGCAAGCCAAGAAGGGCATGGTGCATGCGGCAAAACTAATGGCTGGCCTCGCAGTGGAAGCCCTGACTGATCCCGAGCTTATGGCCGCAGCCAAGGCCAATCAAGACGCGCGCGTCGCGGTCACGCCCTATGAGTGCCCGCTACCACCCGACGTGAAACCGCCAATTGTACCGCGTCCCGGTGCAAATTGAGTAACTACGATCGCGTTGGCGGGGCTGAATGTTACTTCAGCGCGATCATCTCGATCTCGACGCGGCCTGCATGCAAGCGCGACACTGCGACCGTCGCGCGGGCAGGCGGGTTCGAGGGGAAGTAACGGGCATAAACTTTATCCATCGCATCGAAGTCGCCCATGTCCTGCAAATAAACAGTTGTCTTTACGGCTCGGGACAAAGAGGAGCCGGCTGATTCGACAATACCTTTGATATTTTCAAGAACGCGTTCGGTTTGCTGGGCGACGTCCCCTTCGATGACGCTGCCGGTTTTGGGGTCGCGCGGCGTGATCCCGGCCACGAAGATAAACCCATTGGCTTCGATGGCCTGCGAGAATGTTGCCACGGGTTTAGCCGCCTGGTCCGTCAGAATTACCCGGATTGAAGATTCCGTGACCGCTGCCCGAATTTGCGAGAGGCCTACTGCTCCAAGCACGCTGCCCATCACAAGCGCCACCAATGCCACGTTACGCAGATGAACATTTGGCTTCATTTCACTTCCTCCACAATTTGCCGTTACGATGGCCTTTCATGTTCCAAGCAACCCGCCGTGCAAAGCGATTAATCTGAGCCCAGGAGTCGCTGGGATGGCTTGGTTCTTGCTTCTTCGAGCTCTACTGTTCACCGCCCGTTATCCTGGAACAGGATGCAGGGCCTCTCGCACAAACACCCTTCATGGAACGGAAACAGGACATTGCTTTGCAGCGTGGCTCGTGCTGGACTGAAGCGCGAAGGACTATAGCCGATCGGCAAATAGAGGAGCTACTTCCGATGCGTGAGCAAGAGCTTCGTGATCTGATCCACCGTGTGAAGGAAGGGACGTTCACCCGCCGGGATTTCATAGGCCGAATGATGGCCGCCGGGCTGGCGGCGCCACTGGCGACACAGTTGCTGGCCCACGCCGGAGTCGCCATGGCGCAATCCTCAATTGAATATGCGCCAACAAAGCGCGGCGGCGGCGGCACGGTCAAGCTGCTCTACTGGCAGGGGCCGACGCTTCTCAACCCGCATTTCGCGGTCGGCACCAAGGATCAGGAGGGGTGTAGAATTTTTTATGAGCCCCTCGCGGGCTGGAGCCCTGAGGCCGAGCTGGTTCCGATCCTCGCGTCAGAATTGCCGTCGCGCGAAAACGGTGGTCTTGCGGCCGACGGCGGTTCCGTCATCTGGAAACTCAAACAGAATGTCACATGGCACGACGGCAAACCGTTCACCGCGGATGACGTCGTCTTCACCTGGGCATTCGCCAAGGATCCGGCTGCGGCGGCGACATCGATCGGGGTTTACAGAGATATCCAAGTCGAAAAAATCGACCCACACACCGTCAAAGTCATGTTTGCGAAGCCAACTCCCTTTTGGGCCTCGGCTTTCGTGGGCACCTTTGGGCTGATCATCCCAAAGCATATGTTTGAACCTTACATGGGCGATAAATCCCGCGAAGCGCCGGCCAACCTGAGCCCCTTGGGAACGGGGCCTTATAAATTCGTCGAGTTCAGGCCTGGCGATATCGTCAAGGGGGTAATCAATCCCAATTATCACGTGGCAAACCGCCCGCACTTCGACGCTATCGAACTCAAAGGTGGGGGCGATGCCGTTTCAGCCGCGCGGGCAGTAATCCAAACCGGCGAGTACGACTTTGCCTGGAACCTTCAGGTCGAGGACGAGATCCTCTTAAAGCTCGAACAGGGTGGCAAGGGCGGCATCGTCATCCTGCCGGGCGGCAATATTGAGCATATGCAGCTGAACACGACCGATCCTTGGACCGAGGTCGATGGCGAGCGCTCTAGCGTCAAGACAGCCCATCCCATTCTCTCCGATCCGGCGGTCCGCCGCGCGCTTGGGTTGCTGATCGATAAGAATTCTGTACAGAGGTTCATTTACGGGCGTGGAGGCGTTGCCACAGCGAACTTCCTGAATAATCCAGAGCCGTTCCGCTCCAAAGCGACGAAATTCGAGTTCAACATTTCGAAGGCAAATCAGATTTTGGACGATGCCGGCTGGAAGACGGGCAGCGACGGCATCCGTGCCAAAGATGGCAAGAAAATGAAGTTCGTTTTCCAGACATCGATCAACGCGCCGCGCCAGAAGACGCAGGCGATCATAAAGCAGGCGTGCCAGAAGGCCGGGATCGAACTGGAACTCAAGTCGATCGTCGGTTCGGTTTACTTTTCGTCCGATCCGGCCAACCCCGATACCTATTCCAAGTTCTACAGCGACTTGCAGATGTACCAAACGACCATGACCGAGCCGGACCCGGAGATTTTCATGCGGCAATTCTTGTCTCGGGAAGTCGCGAGCAAGAGCAACAAGTGGCAGGGCCGGAACACATCGCGATGGCGCAGCGCGGACTACGATGCGACGTACACGGCGGCGGAGGGCGAACTTGATCCCGTGAAGCGCGCCGCGCTGTTTATGAAGATGAATGAGCTGGTCGTGGGCGATGGCGGCGTCATACCCATCGTGTATCGGCCCTCAGTCGCGGGCCTTGGCTCCAAAATGCGCGCGCCGCTGAGTGGCTGGGACAGCTACGTGTGGATGATTTCGGGCTGGTATCGCGTTGCATGACTAAGATGGGCCCGGCGATGGTGCCTTTGGTCCGGAACATCGCTTGATGGGCAACTACATTGTTCGGCGTATCTTGATCTCGATACCCAGTCTTCTGGGCATAAGCATCATACTGTTTACGGTTTTGGCGCTGGCGCCGGGCGATCCGTTCAGCGAACTTGCGACCAATCCGAACGTGCCGCCAGAAGTGCGCGAAGCGCTTCGCATAAAATTCGGGCTCGATGATCCGATCCTGGCGCGGTACGTGCGGTGGCTGCTGGCCATGCTGCAAGGCGACTGGGGGTTTTCCTTCGTTAGCCGCCTCAACGCGGATACGCTAATTCTGCAGCGGTTGCCGATTACGCTCTTTGTCATTGGCTCCGCACAAGTCCTTGCGCTCGCTGTCGCGATCCCAGCCGGCGTTTATGCTGCGATCCGGCCCTATTCGATCTTCGATCAGATCACCAGTACGCTCGCCTTCATCGGGTTCTCGTTGCCGACGTTTTTCACCGGGCTCTTGTTCATATTGTTGTTCAGCATCACGCTCGGGTGGCTGCCTTTCGTCTATCGCTCGGATATCAACGCGGTTGGCTGGCACTGGTATTGGGAACAGTTCCGGCAATCAATCATGCCGATCAGTGTGCTGGGCCTGTTCCAGGCGGCATCCCTTATGCGCTATGTACGGTCATCCGTGCTGGAAGTGGCGCGGCTGGATTATGTCACGACGGCTCGCGCCAAGGGGCTCGGGGAGCGGCGCGTAATCATACGGCACGTGGTGCGCAACGGCCTGATTCCGGTGGTGACGTTGGTGGCTCTGCAAATGCCAGCTATTTTCGGCGGCGCTATCGTCACCGAACAAATCTTCCGCATTCCTGGGATCGGCTCCTTGCTGATCAGTTCCATCCTCGCCAATGACACGCCGGTGGTCATGGCAGTGACGTTCGTCTTCGCCTGTCTCGTCCTTATATTCAACCTCATCGCGGACATCCTGTATGGCTGGCTCGATCCCCGCATCTCCTATCGCTGATGAGATGGGAACATTGAAAGTGCGGTCGCGCCCGTTTTCGCCCGCGCGCGACGCCTGGCGGCGCTTTCGCCGCCACCGCCTCGCGCTGTTCAGTCTCGTCCTGTTGAGTGGAATGGTGCTGGCAATCCTACTGGGGCCCCTCATATGGACTGTCGCCATAAATGACATCGATTTCGGCGCGAGGCTTGAGGGTCCTTCGGCCGGCCATCCCTTTGGCACCGACGATTTGGGCCAGGATCTGCTGGCACGCCTGCTTTACGGAGGGCGCATCTCGCTTGCGGTCGGGCTGGCCGCCATGAGTGTAGCGGTCGTCGTAGGCACGTTTGCCGGCGCGGTCGCCGGCATGTCGAGAGGATGGCTTGGCGCGGGCTTGATGTGGCTCGCAGATCTGTTCTTGTCTTTGCCGCAGCTTCCGCTCCTACTGCTCGTGATCTACCTATTCCGCGATGCGCTCAAGGCAGCCTTCGGTGTGGAGGCGGGGGTTTTCATCATGATCGTGCTCGTGATCGGCGGGCTACGGTGGATGCCTGTCGCACGCCTTGTTCGCGCGTCTATCGCTTCGGGAGAAGGAGTTCGTCGAAGCCGCCCGCGCACTGGGGGCCTCGCGCATCCGGCAGGTCGTGCGGCATATCCTGCCCAATGCGCTTGGCCCCGTCATCGTTGCCGGCACGATTGATGTCGCCGCCGCCATCATCGCGGAATCTACCCTCTCTTTTTTGGGCCTCGGATTTCCACCTGACATTCCAACCTGGGGACGCGTCCTATACGACGCAAAGGACTATCTGGATTTGGCGCCTCATTGGGCCTTGTTTCCGGGCGCCGCGATTTTCTTGACCGTACTCTCGATCAACTTCATTGGCGATGGTCTGCGCGACGCGCTCGATCCGCGCCGGGTGCTCTGACAATGTTCGCCCCGGAACAACTCCTCCGATGACGTCGCCGATCCTCGATATCCGTGGTCTCAAAGTTCACTTCAAGACAGATGACGGTATCGTGCAGGCTGTCGATGGTATTGATCTGACGATCGGGCGCGGAGAGACCGTCGGCGTGGTCGGTGAATCGGGCTGCGGCAAGACCGTCACGGCGATGGCAGTCCTCAAGCTGATAGCTATGCCGCCGGGCTTAATCGCTGGCGGTCAGATCTTGTGGCAAGGCCGAGACCTGGTGCCTCTGCGCAACAAGGACCTCGATGTCATCCGCTCGAAAGAGATCGCGATTGTCTTCCAGGAGCCAATGACGTCGCTCAATCCCGCATATAGCGTAGGGTACCAGATCGCAGAGGTGATCCGCCAGCATGAGAGCGTTGGCCGCCGCGAATCTCTGGAGCGGGCTATCGAGATGTTGGCTCTCGTCCAGATCCCCAATCCTAGGCGCCGCGTCCACGATTATCCTCACCAATTCTCGGGAGGCATGCGGCAGCGCGTGATGATCGCGATGGCACTCTCATGCAATCCGGCGTTGTTGATTGCAGATGAACCGACCACGGCACTCGACGTCACAATCCAAGCGCAGATCATTGATCTGCTTGCTGACATTAAATCAAGGCTAGGCATGGCGATCATGCTCATCACGCACTCGATGGGCGTCGTCGCCGAGACCGCCCAACGGGTGGCAGTGATATATGCTGGGAAGATCATCGAGGAGGCGACGGCCGATGATCTTTTTGAGCGCCCCCACCACCCTTACACGCAAGGCCTCATCCGTTCGATACCACGTGTGGATCGCGCGGCGGCGGACAAAACACGGCTCGAGGCGATTCCCGGCACTGTCCCGCGCCTGATTAATCCGCCGATCGGCTGCCGCTTCGCGCCGCGCTGTCAGTTTGCGTCTGCGGTTTGCCGCGAGGCCGAGCCACGCTTGCGGGAGATTTCTCCAGGTCACAAGGTGGCGTGTGTGCTCTATTGACGACTCCGGGAGTTGCTTGAGAGATGGCGGAACCTTTGCTGCGCGTGAAGGACCTGGTCAAGCACTTCGACATAAAGCGCGGCATTCTTTCTCGAGAGGCCGAGCGAGTCCATGCGGTCGATCATGTCAGTTTTGACATCGCCACTGGCGAGACGCTTGGTCTGGTCGGCGAATCGGGTTGCGGCAAATCGACAACGGGACGCTGCATCTTGCGCCTGATCGAGCCAACCTCGGGCGAAATCTGGTTCTAAGGGCGCAATGTCACAACGCTAGATCGCAACGCCGCCCGCGCGCTCTGCCGCGATATGCAGATCATCTTCCAGGACCCCTTCGCGTCGCTCAATCCGCGCATGACGGTTCAGGCCATTATCGGAGAAGCGCTCACCATCCATAATCTGGCGCCGGCACGACGCGAATATGAGGATCGCATCGTGCGCCTGCTTGAGTCGGTCGGATTGCAAGCTGATCACATGCGACGTTATCCGCACGAGTTTTCCGGCGGACAACGTCAGCGGATCGGGATCGCCCGTGCACTCGCAGTCGAACCTAAACTGATTGTTTGCGACGAACCGGTTTCTGCGCTCGACGTTTCGGTACAGGCGCAGGTCATAAACCTGCTTGAGGATCTCCAGAAGACATTCAACCTCACCTATCTGTTCATCGCGCACGACCTCTCCGTGGTCGAGCACATCTCGACACGGGTCGCCGTCATGTATCTGGGCCGCATCGTAGAGATCGCGGAGGCGGCGAAGCTTTATACGTTTCCGCTGCATCCCTATACC
>JBAUNL010000324.1:0-9447 GCA_049579205.1 Rhodomicrobium sp.
GTAGGATCGCCCCAAATCTCTCCCCAGGCGTTGCGCGTAATGAAGTCTTGCCATGGCGCACCGAAGGCGCCCGCTCCGTCCAGCGAGCGCTGAACATGCTCAACGCCCAATATCGCCTTCCGGTTTGCAAGACCGGCAGCAAAGGCGGAGCCGCCAGAATTGCTGACGGGAACGCCGCCATTCCTCGATAGAAAATCCAGAAGGTGCGACGTAACCGCCTCCGGCCGCTCAATCGCCAGCAAATGTGCGCCTGGAGCCAACACCGTGAACTCTGCCTGCGGAATCCGCGCCTTGATATCTTCGGACATCGCCGGCGTAGCCGCTGGATCGTCAGCGCCAGCAAGAATAAGGGTTGGTACGCGAATGCCGCCGATGCGCTCGCGAAGATCCATGTCGCGAATGGCGCCGCAACAGATTGCGTAACCCTCCGGCGATGTGGCAAGCAGCGTCGCCTTCGCGCGGGCCACCTTTTCTGGCGCGGCGTTTCTGAAGGCCGGCGTGAACCAGCGCTCCATAGTTGCGTTCGCGATAGGGCCAGTTCCCTCGGCTCTCACGAGGCGCGCCCGATCATCCCAAGCGGATTTGTCCGCATAATACGCTGTCGTTGCGAGAAGAGAGAGCGTCAGGACTTTATCAGGATGCGATGCAGCAAGGGTTTGCGCCGTCATGCCGCCGATGGAGAGGCCTACAATATGGGCCTGCGAAATGCCGAGAGCATCGAGAAGGCCGGCAGCGTCAGCGGCAAGATCTTCGATCGAGGCGTTTCCCGAAACGACCTCGGACCGGCCATGTCCTCGCGTGTCGTAGCGGATGCACTGATAGTAAGGCGCGACGCCGCGGATAACGTCGTCCCACATCTCAAGTGCCGTGCCGAGCGAGTTGGAGAATAGGATCGGCGGTGCGTCGCTTGAGCCTGTGATGTCGTAGAACAGGTTGACGCCATTGCACCTTATGTGTGGCATGAAGTTTCCTTATTGCTTTTCCAGGTTGGAAGTGAGTTTTGCACGAATGGCGCGAGAGGCGGCAACCGCAGACTCCACCCAATGGGCTGCGGCGTTAATATGCGGCGCCAGGCTGAAAGCTTCGGCCACGGGGGAATCCTTTGTCGAAGCCGCAATTGGCTCGCTGGCAAGCACATCCTGAAGGGACGCCCCGGTATCGCGGACCTTCGCGGCAGCTTCCTCGATAAGTGCGTGGGCTTTCTGCCGTCCAAGCTTTGGGGCAAGAATTGCTGCTACAGCTTCCGCGAACAGCAGGCCTTTCGTTTCATTCAGGTTTCTGAGCATCCGCTCCGGGTAGACCTGGAGTCCTTTCGCAAGCGAGACAGCCTGCTCCAGCGCCCCCGATGCCAGTCCAAATAGCTGCGGAAGGGAATGCCACTCGGCCTGCCATTGCCCCGCTGGGCGCTCCTGTGCCGCTTTCATAGCCGAAAAAAGAGTCGTCACGTGGCCCAGCGCCGCCTCATGTGCAGCGACAATGACGGCCGATGAGACCGGGTTACGCTTGTGAGGCATGGCAGAAGAGCCGCCGCGTCCGGGTTCGTAGGGTTCGGCAACCTCGCCAACATCGGTTGTGGCGAGCTGGATGATGTCGCCTCCCATCTTGGCCATCGCGCCCACCAGCAGGCCGAGCCATGCGCCAGTCATTGCGATTGCCGTCCGATCCGTATGCCAGGAAATAGGGGCGTTCCCTAGTTGAAGATATTCGGCGTACGCCTTTGCAATGGCGGGGCCCCTCTCGCCTTGGCTCGCCAGAGTCCCTACAGGTCCGCCGAGAGAGGCCAGCAGTACCTTGGCCTTCAACTCCGGCAGTCCCGATGCGGCATTCGCAATACCCGAAAGCCAAATCGCGGCCTTGAAGCCGAAAGTCACCGGCGCCGCATGCTGCCCATAAGTCCGCCCGGTGCATGGCGTCCGCGCGTAACGCTGGGCGAGGGCTTCGAGCGCCTCGAGCAGCTCCAGAAGATCCTTCTCAAGAAGTGCAAAGGCATCGCGCATCTGAAGTACGAGCCCAGTATCCACGATGTCCTGAGTTGTGGCCCCGCGATGAACATGCCCCCGAAGATCCGGCGGAAGTATATTTTGAAGAGCCGAAACAAACGGAATCACCGGGACCCCAGTCAACATCGCGCCGCGTGCCAGCTCCTCCATGTCGAAATTGGCTGGCTTTATTGCCGCGATGGCGGGTGCAAGGGTGTCCGGCACCACGCCAAAGTCTGCTTCGGCGCGCGCCAGTGCTTCCTCGGCCTTGAGAAACCCCTGGATGCGTGCCTCATCCGAGAAGATGGCGCGCATCGCGGCGCTTGCGAAAAGCGGCCCAAGGATTGGCGAGTCGAGCGCGGAAAAAGTCATTGGATGACCGGGATTGCGTTTTGCCTTTATCCTGAACCCAATCCCACTCCATGGGCAAGCCTACATAATTCTCGGCAAGCGAGGTGGCCGCGGCTTGGGAAGAGGTGACATAGTCGATTTCGGCTAGCTGCCTGCGCCGGTCGAAGGGGGTGTGCTCCGCGAACTGATGCAGCATCGAGGTCATCCACCAGGAAAAGCGCTGCACCTTCCAAATCCGGCGAAGGCAGATCGCGGAGTAGGCGGCGAGCAGGTCTTTGCGGCCTTTCTTGTAATAGGTCTCCAAAGCACGGGAAAGAATGCTGACATCGGCGATGGCCAAATTCATACCTTTTGCCCCCGTGGGCGGTACGATATGTGCAGCGTCGCCGGCAAGAAAGAGATTCCCGTGCTGCATGGGCTCGACCACGAAACTTCGCATCGCGGTGATCCCTTTTTGTATGATCCGGCCCTCCTGCTGGTTCACAGCATCGTGACCAGACATACGCGCGTTGAATTCCTCCCAGACCCGTGCATCGGACCAATTCGCGATATCGTCATTGGGATCGCACTGAACATAAAGCCGGCTGATCTGCGGCGACCTCATGGAAAGGAGAGCGAAGCCGCGCTCATGATGCGCATAGATCAACTCCTCCGAGGCCGGCGGCGCTTCCACTAGCACGCCAAGCCACCCGAAGGGATAGATGCGTTCAAAGGGGGTGAGTGCGGAGGATGGAATGGACGGCCTGCAGATACCATGAAATCCGTCGCAGCCTGCGATGAAGTCACAATGAAGGATTTGCTCCTTCCCATTTTCGGCAAAGCGAATATGCGGCTCCGCGCCTTCGAAATCATGAGGCGAGACTTCCGCCACCTCGAAACGGATATCGCCCCCAGCGGCGAGGCGGGCGGCGATCAGATCCTTCACAACTTCCTGCTGGCCATAGACCGTCACATGGCTGCCGGTCAGGCGCTTAAAATCGATGCGATGACCCTCGCCGTTGAAGCGTATCTTGATGCCATGATGCCGAAGGCCTTCCCGCTGAAGCCGGCCAGCCACGCCAGTATCGATTAGAAGACGTTCTGCAACTTCTTCCAAGACTCCGGCGCGGACCCTCTCCTCAACGTGCTTGCGAGTTTGGGTTTCGAGAACAACGCTTCCGATTCCCGCCAGATGTAGGAGATGGGACAGCATAAGCCCTGCGGGCCCAGCCCCGATGATGCCGACTTGAGTACGCATGAGAGAGTTCCCGGCAGCGGACTTTACGGCATCCTAAACCATCCCGCCTGAAGATGCTCTCCTGCACAAGTTGCATCATCGATCAGCGGAACAACACGCCTTCGCTTGAGATGCCCTAGCGCTCCCCACCAGAGAAGCAGAGGTATGAAAGGGTGGCTGCTAATCGCCGTGCGGGATCGGCCGCAAGCCTGTGGCCCTTATGACATCCGCCGCCTTGCTTGATGACAGAAAGTGGATGAGCGCCTTTCCTGCGTCCGGCTCCTTGGAACTTGCGGCGACGCCGGCCCCAAAAATGGTGATCTTCTGAAGCTCCGGCGGCAGAGGCCCAACGATGGTGATGCCGTGAACAGGCATAAGTTCGCTGAGCTGCTGGAACCCCAATTCAGCTTCGCCCCGCGCCACGACCTGCCCAACCGGCTCAGCCGGGATCATGCGGCTTTTGTCCTTGATCTGATCGTATATGCCGATACGCGGAAAAAGCACGGTGGAGAGGTAGACGCCGCTGGCGCTATCCGAATAGGCGATGGATTTCGCCGCGAGTAGTGCCTTTTTGAACGCATCAACCGTCGATATGTCGGGCTTTGGTGCACCCGCCCGCACGGCTGCCCCAATGAAGGATTCTACGAGGTCCACGCGGCTGTCTGCCTTCACCTTCCCTTTTTTGATGAGACCTTCGAGCGCGGAGCCGACCATGATGACCACATCCACAGGCTCCCCGCGCTCCATCCTATTCGGTATCGCTTGCGGCGTGTCTCCCATCGAGGGGCCATAAGCAGTCTCGACCTTGTTCCCGGTCGCCTTCTCAAATTCGGGAACGAGCTGCTTATACGCCGCGGAAAATCCGCCGGAGATCATCACCCTGACCTCGGCGCCCGTTGCCGGAAAGGCGGACGCAACAAGCAATGCGAAAAGAACAAAGGCCCTCGAAACAGTGGTTTTCATACCCTCACCCTTAGCTCCGTTTGCGGTCGCACAGATGATTTTAAAAGCGCTCGAAATGGAAGAAGGGATGCGACTGCATCCCTTCCCTGTTCCATAGGCTTAGCCGAATGCTCACCAGATATCAGTGCGCGAGCGGGTCCGGCCGCATCTGCACCTTGAAGACCTTTGGCTGCGCACTCGTGCCCCCTTCGCCGTGGAAGACGGTACGCGTACCTGAAGTTGTCCAGATGGCCCGGCCCTTCCACCCCGCCTTCGGGTCGTCGATGCGGCCATCCACATTCTTGCTAAAGAAGCCAAGCGGATAGGGGATGCGGATATCGACAAATTTTCCGTTCACGAGCGCAAGCAAAGACTCGCCGCCGTTCGTCGTGGCAATCGGCACATTCGCGCCGAGGCCCAGTGTATTGTACCGGTCAACCCAGACATAATAGGCATGGTTCGCGCTACCGGGATCTTTGAGATCCTTGAACTGAGGCCCAGGGAATTGATAGAGCGTCCAGCCCTCGGGGCAGAGCTTCCCTGTCGCCGCCTTCGGCCCATTCTGGGGTGCCTTGCATTTCTTGCGGTCGAAGCTTGCCATATGGCCGCTCGAAAGGACCGTCCAGACAAGGCCTTTGAGATCGACATCGATCCCGCGAATGCCATAACCCTCGTCCGGGGGCAGATAGACTTCTGCGAGCGCTGTTTCCGACGGATTGGAACCCGGTATCAGGTGAATGAGATAACCGGGCTGCTTCACGCCTGAGAAGCCGACATCCATGGACTGGCCCCAGATCGTGTCGTCGACTGGGCTCGGCTGCACGCCATAGAATGCCGCATTGATACGCGTGTCTTTGCTTGGGTCGGCCGGCTGACCCGGCTCTACCCACGCGTCACGTTTACCGTTGCCGTTTGTATCGACAATGATCGGCGTCCAACCCTGCGATTTAATCTCGTCGCCGGTCTCGTCATACATCTTCGTGTTGACCCAGCCTACGACGCCACTCTGCGGTCCGCCCTGGCTCAGCCAAAGTGTGCGATTGGCGTCGTGGCCGAAGTAAAGGTGGTGCGTCGTGAAGCAGGTGTTGATCATCACCCACTTGCCAGTCTTGGGGTCGTACATCGAAAGGTGACGGACGGACTCGTTGAGCGGAAACGCCTTTGCAGACGGATGATCCGAGCCCTTCTTACAGAAGTCCGGGTTTGCGGCTGGTCTGATGCGGGCCGAGAACCACACGCGCCCTTTTTCATCGAGCATCACATTGTGAATGCTGGTGTGACCATCCCAGATCGTCTCGTCGCCCCAATAAGCCGAAGGCCCATGAGGCAGATCAAGCGAGGAAGGCGTCTTTGGATCGCGGAACGGCTCGGTGATGATCGTCGCCGTATTCTTGACGGGGTCGAGCACCGGGATCTCGTCTGTGCTCTCCTCCGGCGAACCATAGATGGGACCGTTGGCATTCACAGTCGGGTTGCGCTTGTCCGTCGATGCTGCATCGTGCTGATAGTGCTTGGGTGTGGCCCAATCCCACATAGTGATGACGGCATTCCGCTCGACGCCTTGGGGCCGGGGCGGCTTAGCGAACGGCAATTCCCCTTTAGCAATCCGGTCCGTCCAGTCGGCGAACATCGCAAAGGCCCTGTCGGAGCCAATGCGGCCGAGGACGAGTTGCATGTTGGTCATCGCTTGTCCGGCTTGTGTACGCCGCGCCCAGGCTGTAGCCGAGTCATCGTCTTGCTGATGAAATTTGGGGATGACGCGCATGCCATGCGTGCCAAGCGCGTGGCAGGACTGGCAGCTATTCTTCACCGTATCGATCCAGGAATGCTGGGAGCTCATGAGCTCGGTAACGCCGTTTCCGGTCAAGCCGGTGCCCGGAAAGTCGCTTGCCGGGGGAAACTTGATCAGCGAATACCAATACATGCCGGGATAATATTCGGCGGCAGCTGCTTCGTTTGGCGCAGCTACGGCGGTAATGTCCAAACGCTTGCCCGGCGCGGCAGTCTGCTTGGCAGAATCGACCAGCCCATAGCCGCGCGACCAGACGCTGTAATTCGCCTTGGGCAGCTCCGGAATGACGTAGCGGCCGCGGTCATCCGTTACGACGACCTTAGCGTATTTGGTTGGGAGCTCTGTAGTTTCGGCAATGACCCAGACGCCTGCTTCAGGTCCCTTCGGACCGGTAACGGTACCGCCAATATCATGCTCGCCGATCTGAACGGCATCGCCTGCGGCCCGTGCGCCCTCAATAGACCCGCCCATCAGCGCAGCGAGCGCGCACACGGCAAGCCAGCCGCTCCAAGCCTTTGTCATATATTGCCTCCCGTTGCCCTGCTGCAGGACTAGCTGTCCATGCCTTTTGGCATGGTTTTATGCCTATTCCATCTGTCTGATTAATCGGATTTGGATCCGAAGCAACCGCCCCAGCTCTCATGCTTTAGCCGGCAGGCCTCCGGTTTGCACGAACTCCCCCTCCCTCAATCGGGTATCGCCCTCGCCGTTATTTTCAGTAGTTTTGCCCGCTTTCTGCGCAGCATGTCCAATCAACTCTAAGACAACGTAAGCGAATCCTTTCCACACTTGCAGCGTCCAATAGAAGCCACTCTTGCTGCTCACGCACCGCCAAGGGTGGAATACAGCCAGTCCGCCACCTCTTTCGAAGAAAGCAGTGTGAGTGCAGAGACTTCTATTTGAGCCTCGGGCCGAGATGCCAATCCAGGAGACATTCGTTGCAGAACAGCGACAATTACGTCGCACCCATGAGAGACCGCAAATCCCGTTGCTTGACGCGTCGTACCGTCTGGAAGTTGGATGGTGTAATACCGCATCCTGCCTGCCATGCCGGCAAAGTTCGTTTCCTTCCCAGCTTGCACGGGGACAAAGTTTTCGCTTATCAGATCGAGATCGGTGACGCGGTCAACCTCATCGTCGCCATCGACGCCGGTTGTGCAATTGCAGAACCCGATCTTGGGCCGGACGTAAACCTCGTCGCCTTTGTTGCATTCGTCGGCCACGCAGCGGAACGCCTTGCCCGCTGGCCATGCGTCGCGCAGAAACGGCCATGCGATCTCTTGCCAGGCCACGGCTGGACTGTGCGAAGCTGTTTGCCGTGATATCCCGCAAAAAACCCCGAAGACCACAACCCCGCTCACAAAGGCAATCCAGCCGAACCTCATAGCGTCGCGACCCCGCTTAGCGGGCTTCTGCCACGGTCTTCGCATCTCCCGTCAAAGCCAGGATGTGAAGGCCCGTATTGACACGGTCCACGATATAAATGTAGCCGCGTTCATCGGTTTCGACGTTATTGGTCTGGATTGCGATTTTGCATCTCTGTTTGCCTTCGACCATCACGCAGCGTTTATCGGTAGCGTCGGTGATGGCTGGAATGAAGTAGCCAACTTCCTTCGGGTGATAGGGATCGCGGATGTCGAGCGCGCGCACGCCTGCGTTGAAGAAAGCGATGAAGGCGAGTTTTTTGTAATAGATTGGGGCCATGCTCTCATTGGAAGAGTGCGAACCGAAACGGCCGCCGCGCTCGCAGAAAGAGCCGCTCGCCTCCGGGACCGTGTAGCTCGAAATGACCATGGGCCGATTCTCAACGGTCACATCCGCGAACCAGACCATTTGCCGGGCCTCGTGGCATTCGTTCAGGATGGCTTCGTCGACAATCATCACGATGTCGCGGTTCTGGCCGTCTTTGTCCTTTGCGAATTCCGCGATCGGCATGTTCAGCATCGGGAAGGTTGTATGCGCACCATTCAAAGACGAAAGCGAAAGGCGCGAAATTTCGGGGAACCGCAGATTTTCCGGAGTAGGTTCAGTCGGCCCGGTCAAGAGCTTATTCCGGTCTACGATCTGAAGGATGCCGCCCTTATTAGTCCCGTATCCAAAGTAGACGCGATTGCCCTCGGGGCCTGTCGAGATCGGGCCATGCAGTTCGGTCGGAACGGCGCCTGTTGAGCCTGGCTCCTGCCCAGGGAGTCCAAAATCCCGGATTTTAACGGGATGGCCGGGTTCGCTTAGGTCATAGACCTGCGTCATACGGCGCGTGCGCCAGCCCGGCGCGCCGGATACGAGAAAAGCGATGCCTGTATCGCATTCCCACCAATTCTTGTGCGTATCCTTGAGACCTCCGATGCGGGTCACGAGAACAGGGTTGGCGGGATCGGCGACATTCCAGATTTCGTGAGCCTCGCTGCCGAATGTGCGCAGCATGTAAACAGCGGAAGGGTCCCCTTTCGGCAAGGTCTTGCCGTCGCAGACGCGCACCATTTGCGCGCCCCCTGACTCATATGTGCCGGGCTGTCCCGGAATGTGGCGAAGATATTTGGGGTGCGCGGGATCGGTCACATCAACAATTGAAGTTCCGCTCGGCTCGGCTTTGCCGGTCAGCGGGTTAAGCGGCTCCTTGATTTCATCCGTGCCGCCATGATGGCCGATATAGGCGATCCACCGATCGCCCTGATGATGGATCGTCGGCTGATAGGCGCTGCGGGCCTGCAGATCGTTATAACCAACGAGCTGCATGTTCATTGCCTCTGGCGGACTGCCGATTTTCTGCTGCTGAGCGTCCGCCCGTTCGGCCACTCCTGCCGTGAGCAGCAGACCAAACCACACTAAAACCGGCGTTCTGACATGCATCAAACTTTCCCCCAAATCACCTCACAGCTGTCGCACCCCAATCGTGAGCGAGGTTGTTCCTATATCATACAGGCAAGGAAAGGCGCTGCCTATTTGCACGCCAAGGAATAGCTCATTACTCTGGAAAGGAGCGCCCAATGGGCCCTCTTAAGGAAGGCGCAACAGCCAGTTTAGGGCCGGCTTGAAGGTGAGGCCCTGCACGAGAATCGAGAAGAGCACAACGATGTAGGTGGCGGGGAGGATGATTTCTTTGTAGGGCCCGGGCGGAAGGCTAAGAGCCATAGCCACGGAAAGCCCGCCCCGCAAGCCGCCCCAGA
>JBAUNL010000325.1:0-3911 GCA_049579205.1 Rhodomicrobium sp.
GTCAAACCTGAGCAGACTGGAGTCGTAGCTCAGCCTTACCTGCGCGCATGGAAGGATCTGAACAGCGTCGATCTCGCGTCCTATCAGGCATTTGTGGATGTGTTTCGCACCGAGGGCGTTCTGAAGCAGGACTTTGATGTCAAGCCGTTTATCCTGAAGGCGTCCGACATCGCGGTCTAGGCCCAAAGGAGCAGCGGATGACGGCACTGGCAGAAACAACGTCGCGAGACAGCCCCGCAATCAAGGGAAACGTGGCCGCGAAGCCCAGTAAGGCATTGCCAGAGAGTCCCCGCACTCGGACGCATATAACAATCCGCGGACTTCACAAGACTTTTGGCGCCTCGCCAGTCTATGCCGGCTTCGATCTCGACATTCCATACGGTGAAATAGTCTCTGTCTTCGGGCCTAATGGCTGCGGTAAATCGACATTGATCAACATGATCTCGGGACTGATGCCCTACGACTCTGGCGAGATCCTGTTCGACGGAAAGACAATTCGCGAGACCCGCATCGCTTACGTGTTCCAGAACTACCGAGAAGCTCTGTTCCCTTGGCAGCGTGCAATCGACAATATCCATTATCCCCTTCGGATGTTGGGTATCGGCAAAAAGGAGCGGTCGCGCCGCGCCGAGAGGGTTATTTCGAGTTTCGAGCTTAAATTCGATCTAAATCGCTATCCTCACGAGCTATCAGGCGGTCAGCAGCAGACAGTATCGATCATGCGCTCACTGGTGGTGGACCCCGAGGTGCTGTTTCTTGACGAGCCGTTCTCTGCGCTCGACTACGAGATGACGCTGCTGATGCGTGAGCAGTTGCAGAAAGTGCTGGCCGAAACACGGACAACGACACTGTTCGTCAGCCACGACCTCGAAGAGGCAGTGCAGCTTGGCGACCGAGTGCTATTGTTGACGCGCAGACCATCCCGAATCGCCGAGTACATGCACATTCCCATAGCCAAGCCGCGTGCTCCAGAAATTGTATCTGAGCCGCAATTCGTGGCACTTAAGGCGCGCGCTCTGCAAATATTCCAGCAGGCTGTTCGAGGGAGTTGAGGAATGGCCGGACGAGGCTATCATGACATCGGCGGCGGCAAAGCTGGACCGGTGCGGCATGACGAATTTCCCTTCTCGGACTGGCAGAAGCTCTCGGAGGCAATGCGTGGAGCGCTCGAAGCCAACAATCGCATTGTTTCGCTCGACGAGATTCGGCGGGTCTTCGAAACGTTTGGAGAGGATCTTTACAGCACGCTAGGTTTCTACGAACGGCGAGCAGAGGCGCTGACACTATTGCTCGACGAAAAGGGCATCGTTGCGGCTCGTGACGTGAAAGCGCGCATGGACGCAATTGCAGCGTCACGCCATCAGATTGTGGATCACGCGGCTAAAACAGTTTCGCCGATAACTGTTGGCTCGGCGGACAGCTGACATGCCCCGCTTCAAGTCCGGAGATCTGGTACGCATACTCGATTTGGGGAAATCCGGTCACGTCAGGATCCCCTGGTATGTGCGCCATCGGGAGGGTGTTATCGAGCGCTACTGCGGCGCTTATCCCAATCCCGAGGAATTGGCGTATGCACGCCCTGGCCTGCCTCCGGTGGATCTCTATCGCGTGCGCCTGCCGCAACTCGATATCTGGGCAGAATATAACGGTCCCGCAAAGGATACTCTCGAGATCGAGGTTTATGACCACTGGCTTGAACCTGCGAACGTGAAAGCGAAAGAAAGGCCCGCATGAGCGGCACAGCGAAGATCACAGAGTCCGGCCTCCCGCCCGTAAAGGAAGGTTATGGGGGCGCCGATTACTATGCTCTGATGACCGAGGCGCTCCACAAGATTCTTCTCGAGCGCCAGCTACTCAAGCCCGAGGATACCGATCGGGTTATTGCCGCACTTGAGGCTCCGTCAGCCGAATGGGGTGCACTAATAGTAGCACGTGCCTGGTGCGATCCTGACTACGAGAAGCGCCTGCTGGAAGACGGCTCTCTTGCAGCGGCAGAACTCGGCTACACGATAAAGGAAGCCAAGCTTGTCGTGGTCAAGAACACTCCCATTCTGCACAATCTCATCGTTTGCACGCTCTGTTCATGCTACCCGCGTTCGCTCCTTGGCCAGCCACCATGGTGGTACATCTCCAAAGCGTACCGTGCGCGTGCGGTGCGCGAGCCGCGAGCTGTGCTCGCCGAGTTCGGAGTTGACCTTGCTCCAGATGTTGAGGTGCGCGTCCACGACAGCAACGCGGATATGCGCTACCTTGTGCTGCCAATGCGCCCAGCCGGTACCGGCGGCCTTGATGAAGAAGCCCTCGCCCGGCTTGTGACCAGGGATTCAATGATCGGTGCCGGCCTCGCGGGCGCAAGCTGAAGCTAGCGAGAACGGCGGATCGAACTCTATTTGGCATCGCCATTGCGTGCGCTTTTGGATACCGATAGTCTAGCTTTGGTTCGTCCAAATCCTGGAATTGACCGCTAACCAGTTTTGTGGAGTGTCCCGCATGGCGATAAATTTGACCCGCCGTCAAGCCTTAGCCCTTCCTGCAGGTATTGCTTTGGCCGGCGTCACGCGGCAACGCGCTTTCGCGGCTGAGCCGGTAAAGATCGGCTTGGTTGCGGCGCTGTCCGGCCAGTCCGCGAAGTCGGGCGAGGGCATTACCCGAGGCCTCACCATCGCTATCGACGAAATCAACGCCCGTGGCGGCGTGCTCGGCGGCCGCATGATCGAGCTTGTCCGCAGAGACGACGAATCGAACCCCAGCAAGGGTCAAACCGCCGCACGGGAGCTGATCGACAAGGAAGGTGCCGTGGCCTTGTTTGGAGGGATCGACAGCCCGGTTTCACTGGCGATTGTGCCGGTGGTGACCGAAGCCAAGGTGCCGTTCATGGGGGATTGGGCCGCGGCAACCAATATCACGCGCAATGGCACTTCGCCCAACTATGTCTTTCGTGTCTCGGCGGTGGATGTTCTCGTGGACCGAGCCCTCATCAAACATGCGATGACGGCCTTTGGCTCAAAGGTGCCAGGCTTGATGCTGGTCAACAATGCCTGGGGCGAGTCCAATTTGAAGGGACTGACAGCGGCAGCCGGGGCAGCGGGCGTGAAGCTCGCCGGCTCGGAGAAGTTTGATGACAAAGACGCCGACATGACACCGCAGTTGGAGCGTCTGCGCTCGGCGGGGGCGGATTCGGTGATCCTGGTCGGCAATGCCGCGCCTGGCGCGCAAGTTATCAAATCATTGCAACGACTGGCGTGGACGGTGCCCGTGGTGTCGCATTGGGGTATTTCGGGCGGCCGCTTCCCGGAGCTCGCCGGATCGGGGGCAAGTAAGGTGCACTTCATCCAGACTTATAGCTTTTTCGGCCACCAAAACGAAGTGGGCAAGCGCGTTCTTGCTGCATTGATGGCGAAGTACCCGGACATCAAGGGTCCGGGCGATGTCACGCCGCCGGTCGGTGTAGCCAATGCCTACGATGCGATGCAGCTCACCGCCCTTGCAATCGAAAAGGCAGGCTCAACCAACGGTCCCAAACTGCGCGAGGGATTTCTCGGCATCGAGCGCTACCAGGGACTGATCAAAACTTATACGCATCCTTTCACCGAAGACAACCACGACGCGTTGAATGAAAACGACTACATCATGGTCCACTACAAGGGAAATCAGATCGAACCCATAGCGGCGTAATCGATGCTGGCAACCGCGATTATCTCGGGGATTAGTCTCGGCAGCATCTATGGCCTGATCGCGCTCGGCTTCACGCTGACCTTCGCCGTTTCCGGCACCGTAAACTTTGCCCAGGGGTCATCGGTCATGCTTGGCGCCGTGGCGTGTCACGCCCTGAGCATTGGGCTGGGCTGGCCCATTAGTGCTGCCGTGCCCCTGGCGCTCGTCGCTTGTGCGGTTTGGGGCCTCATCGTCGA
>JBAUNL010000326.1:0-11908 GCA_049579205.1 Rhodomicrobium sp.
CTGTGACCCCGGTGTGGGTGCTAGCCTCCCCTGCTGTCCAGCCGGTTGAGCCCGTGCTTATCGGATTGGAGCGAGGAGCTTCCTTCACATCGGACAAGGGCGCTCCGGGCTCCTTTTTTCCAGCCACGTCTTGGGCATAAGCTGCACTTCCGATTTCGAGCAAAGCTGCCGCTGATAGAACCATAGGAAGACAGCTGCGCATGACGGACACCTCCAAACTGATCTGTGAAACCTATTCAGCAGATGAAGGTTCCGGGTGATAGTCGGAATGGGGCATCAGCGCAAATTTCACTAATGTATTCAATGAGTTCTCTCACCTCACAGTAGCGGAATCGCCTCAAAAGTGGCCTTATTGGGCAATGAGGGCCATGAGCCGAACTCTCGACGAGCCGTTGAATTGGATAGAATATTTTCAGAATTCCCACATGAAGATTTTATGGGATCAACTTGTAGCGCGGCGCTGGCGCAGCGCGGTCAGCTATCCATGCTCATGCTGACACTGTCCATGATCTGCCAAGACCTCAATCACGCGACAGTCGCACACCCGGCCGCGATCGCATTCGGCAATCATACGCTGCAACTCCTCCCGCAGCGCGCTAAGTTGGGTGATGCGGCGCTCCACCTGACCGAGATGGCGCCGGGCGATGCTGTCGGCCTGGTCGCACGATGCCTGCGGCTCGGCGGTCATGGCCAGCAGGGTGCGGATGTCCTCGATTTCAAAGCCCAACTCGCGCGCATGGCGGATAAACCGCAGCCGTTTGACCGCCCCGTCGTCATAGACTCGCCGCTGGCTCGCGGTGCGCGGCGGCGGCGGGAGAAGGCCAGCTTGTTCATAATAGCGGATAGTCGGTACCTTCACCCCAGTTTCTCGCGAAAGCGCTCCAATCGCAAACAGCGTGTCCATCACACATTTTCCGCTTGATCCTCTAGTCGCTAGAGAATGTAGCCTGCTCTTCGAGACAGTGGAAGGGTAGGATGAGCGAGACCTGTCAAACCAGTGCCTGCGGTTGCCACAGCAATCCACGCTTTGACGGCGTTGACCGCCGCTATCGGCGCATTCTTTGGGTCGTGATCGCTATCAACGCCACCATGTTTTTGGTGGAAATGGTCGCGGGGCAGCTCGCCGGATCGCAGGCGCTCCAGGCGGACGCTCTGGATTTTCTTGGCGATACGCTGACTTATGGCATCAGCCTCGCGGTAATTGGAAGCTCGCTGCAGCTCCGCGCACGTGCGGCAATGCTCAAGGGTGTTAGTCTTAGTCTGATGGGACTCTGGGTCTTCGGCTCGACCGTTTACCATGTTCTGGTGCTTAACGCGCCGCGCGCGGAAGTAATGGGCGTCATCGGGGTGATGGCGCTGGCGGCCAATCTCTTCAGCGTCCTCCTATTGCTACAATACAAGGATGGCGACGCCAATGTGCGCTCGGTCTGGCTGTGCTCGCGCAATGACGCGATCGGCAATGTCATGGTGATGATCGCCGCACTGGCGGTCTGGGGTTCGGCGTCGGCCTGGCCAGACCTAGCGGTGGCCGCGATCATGGCGGGCGTGTTCGCGACCTCGGCCACCCAAATCCTGGGGCAGGCCTGGGCCGAGTATCGAGCACGGCCGGAAACCCACCTTCTTGCACAGGTTAGACCGCCTCGATGAAGCGAAGGGGGCGGGCCATGTTAGAAATCTCTGATAGAGAGAATGCCTGTGATTCGACAGCGACGCAGGCAATGCGATGATCAAGCGGGCCATTATGGGGTCGATTGCCGCACTGCTCTTTGTGGCAGGAAAGGCTCAGGCTGAAGATAAAGAACCCTCCGCAGTCTTTGAAATTGGAGGGGCGGGTGAATGGGGGCTCCAACATGGCGGCTCTAGTTTTGGACCCGAGTTAGCCATCGAATATACCGCTATTGAACAATGGTTGGAGATCGAAGCGGGCGTTATGCCTCTGTTCAGAAGCGGTCAAACGGAGTTGGGCACCGAGCTCTTGTTCAAAAAGCCCTTTGAGTTATCCGACAAAGTGGAATTCCTGATCGGTGGAGGGCCGGAGTGGGTGCATAGATCGAGCGACAAACCCGCAGACTCCCTTGTTGGTGAAGTCATGATTGAATTTGTTTATTCGCCCTGGTCCGAACGAAACGTAGGTTTCTTTATCGAACCGAGCTACGGATATGATTTTGGCAAGGGACACGAGCAATCGCTTGGCGTGACTGGGGGACTGCATATTCCGCTGCGATAATCTCGCCGTGTTCGCCGGTACGATTGCAAGCTGCCGCACAGGACTTTCGGGCGAGTGCGTGCATAAAAACCTCGGAGCAGAAGAACCAAATTCACGCTTTAATCGCCTGCAGTATAGCTTCGATCTGTGTGGTTGATTGCGAAGGCCTGGTATTACCGTTACTTCAGAGACATGAACGACGCTCAAGCACCTTCATTTCCCGCGCGCGATCACGATCATTCGGCCTGCCTGAACAGAGCGGTTCAGCGGGCAAAAAGGCGCTGCGAGGAAGTGGATATTAAATGGACCAAGCTACGGGAGAAGGTTTTTAGACAGATTGCGACCAGCCATACGGCAGTACGCGCTTACGATCTGGGCGCAAGCCTCACCAAAGAAGGGAACCCGATCGCGCCGATATCCATATACCGGATTTTGGAGGTGCTGAAAGAGGCCGGCCTCGTTCACCGGCTTGAAAGCCGCAACGCGTTTTTCGCTTGCATGACCGCGCATGAGAACGCGCGCCAAACCATCACTTTCATTTGTCGCGATTGCGACCGTGTGACCGAGATTGGTGCGCCCGGTGCCTACGGCGCGATCGGCGAGGCCACAGAGGCTGCGGGCTTCACGCTTGGAACGGTCTTGATCGAGGTCGGTGGCCTTTGCGGTGAGTGCCGTGAGGGGCGTGGCGATGGCGCGCTGACTTAGACCCAGCTACGACGCCGCGATCCGGTACTGCTGGCCTATGTCGGCGATGTCTATAAGGTGTCGGCGGAGTGCACCAGGCAGGTTGCCCTGCAAAGGTCCGCAACGGCCCATTTTCGCCACAGTATGGGAGGCTTGAACCCGGCCGATCTCGTCTGCTCTTGAAGGGCTTGCTGCCTCAAGTTCGAATTTCTCGAAGGTCGGTTCACGACCACAGCGCCGCAAACGATAGCCTGAATTAGCTTGCCTTGCTCCACATGTCTCGCATGCGTTCGCGGATAGCAGCCAGCTTCCACTCAAGATCTCTGAGGCGGCTCCAAGCCCTCGACACCGTTCCCGTTCCGTTCTACCCTTCCGCCCATGGCAAACTATGATCGTGATGCGTGGCGCCTCTGCACCCTGGAATCCACTGCGAAGCAGAACAAGCGTCTCTGGCTCGGCTGCAACGCCTGCGGGCGGAACGTCTATATCGCCGTGGAGGACTTCTGCAAGGCCAGCGGTATATCGCCTTTGATGCCTCACAAGCTCGTAGGAATGCGGCTGCGCTGCACAAGGTGCGGAAGCCGTGATTGCTTCTGCTGGGCAGAGCCTTATAGCGCGCCGTCTGTGCGCGGCCCCGCCTAGCCCTTTAAATCCTTCGCCAGCCTTCCGGCCGTCCTGGAACCGCTACCGGGCCCGTCCAGCCGCCGGCCGCTCGATCCGCGGCTCAACCCCGTCAAGATATTCAATCTCATTGCGGATGCCGCGCCAGATATGCTTGAGACGCCCTTGCAGTTCCACATCACCGGCCGCCCGGCAAGCAGCATCCTCGATCGAGGCTGCGCCGCTTATGAGCTGCCGCTTGATTGCGGTCACATCATTCTTCGTCAAATGTTGAGCCGTTTCGCGTGCCATCGATGCAACCTGTGAATATAGGAGTAACACTGTGCTATGTATGGCACGATAGCACACTTGCGTAACAGGGCAAGATTGCCAAGAATTTATCCGCAACGTAGCCGCGGATGAATGATCCTCACGCCTATCCACTGCCGCCTCGCCCGCACGCTCTTACGATGGACAGTGCGCGACCTGGCCAAGGCAGCCGCCTTGTCGCCCAATACGATCTCGAAATTCGAAAATGAGAGAGCCGAGCCGAACCGTGCCACACTGACAGTGCTCCGGCAGACTTTCGAATCGGCGGGGATTGAATTCCTGAACGGCTGTGAGCCCGGCGTGAGGCTGCGCAAGATGCGTCCGCCGGGCTAAGGGTTGGAGGCAACTTGACCCGGGGGCAGTTACGGTGCAACTCCAACGCCATTGGTTACACCGTAACCAGAAAGGAAAGCCCATGCCCCTCACATCGGCCGAGAAACAGCGAGCCTATCGCGCCAGGCACCTCGGCGTAGACGGCACCAAGGTGCGATTGCAGCTGCTTATCAGCCTCGAGTGCGAGGCCCAAATCAAGCTCCTGGCCGCACATCACGGTTACAGTATCACCAGGATGGTTGAGGTGCTGGCGGCCGAAGCTGAGAATGCGCTGCTCGACAAGCTTCCGCCCGGCGAGCAGCAGGCGTACTATCACGGTTGCGATAGCTGGAAACCGGCCGCGGCGAGGGCAACTTAAAGCTTGAGGATTGAGCCATCTAGGCGCCGGGAATCTGCATTCCCTGGATGCAATTTGCGCAATCCAAGCGCCGATCGGGATCTCGACCGCCCCTGGCTGGAGTACTGGCCGCGAGAGAAATAGAAAAAGCCGCAGAGGCTATCTGCGGCTTAGGTTGCACAGCACAGTGGCGATTAGGCAGCTTTCTTTCCGCTGTGATTAATCAGGCCGCGTCTAAGGTTCTTAACGGCGTTTCGAACGAATTGGCCACTCCGATGACATCCACAGCGCTGGGCCATTCATCGCGGGAATATGAATAGGCGCCTAGCGGACCATGTTGGATTGATAGCTCGAGCGAAACAGAATCAGTGGTTTCGTGAAATCGTCTGAACAAGGGCTCCCCGGTCCCCTTAACGGTAAACACTACAAAATCGCCAGGATTTGGCTCCAAGCCAAGTCTCACGAAGACATAGCTTCCCTTGTCTATTTTGGGTTCCATACTATCGTCTGGAATGGTGAAGCATATCCCCTTCTCGGCAAAGGGGAAATACGAGCTTCTTGATGGCAAATCCAGGCTTTGCCGCGGTGCCTCATCAGGCATGAGGTGTGAACCTCCATTTGAGCGCCGCGCTGGGTTTTCGGTACGAATTAGGGTAGTTGTTGTCATTGCAATTGGGCCTCCTACGCCCGGTTGTTTGGCTAGCGTTCGGGTTCCATCCGGGCGCTAGCCTGTTGAGATGCTCACCAGACTCGTGATTTGCTTAATCGCGTCTTAACAAAAGTTCCCTTCGTGGCCTTGGCTGCAATACACTTTCGCAGCTGTGGCAAAAGTACTTCAGCTGCTCAGCTTAAGGCGAGCAAGAACACGGCTTAAGGGCGCGATAGTCCAGAAAGCAGGGGTGTTGCTAACTTGACACGGTGTTAGTTCAGCCGCAAAGAAGGGGCGATTTCCACACCGGCAAGCTACCTCGCACCACATTCAAGCTACCTTTGAAAATATTAGAGCTACCGCGAAGCTACCTCGTTTTGCGCCAAGCTACCTCACGAATGCAGCGAGCTACCTTGAAGCTACCTGCCAGCGCCCCGAAGCTACCTCCAAGCTATCTTGCCGATTATACGAGCTACCTCCAAGCTACCTCAATGCACCGTGCAAGCAGCAGCCATCAGCGCTAAAGCCTTGGTATTGCTGGCTTGGAAGGCGCAAGGCGCGGGGTCGCTTTCAAGCTACCCGGAATCATGCCAAAGCTACCTTGAGAGGTAGCTGCTTCGATATAGACAATCTTAAAGCTACCATGTTACACAAACAGAGGTAGCTTGAAGGTAGACCAAGCTACCTCATCGCTAATTCGAGCTACCTTTTACCGGAGCGCGCGGATATGAAAATTCTAACGATTGCCAGCGCCAAAGGGGGATCGGGCAAGAGCACGATCGCTGGTGCGCTTGCCGTCCGCATATGCCAGGAAACGGCGAAGGCCGCCATGGTGGATCTGAATTACGATCAAGGCAGCCTCACGGACTGGCACAACCTGAGGCGCCAGGCCAACCTGACGCCACTGCCACACATAGACTCCGATGGTGCCGGGCGCCCGCTGCACGAACGCCTTGACGCGCTCGCCACGGCATACGATTGGGCGATTATCGATACACCGCCCATGGACATGCCGCTGATCGAGGAAGCGATTGCGCTCGCCGATTTCGTGCTTGCTCCCACACGTTGCGGATATTTCGACATGGCTGCGGCCCAAACCATCGTCACCATGTGCCGCCGCCACGAAACCGCTTTCGGCTTCGCAATCAACTGCGCCGATGCCAAGCACGCGGTTGTGCTGAAACAGACTTTAACCGCGATCAAGGGGCTCGGATGGCCGTTGCTTGCCGCGCAAGTCAAATACCGGCAGGCATGGATACAGGCGCTCGCGGCCGGAAAGACCGGCGCGGAAATCAGCCGGGATGCACGGCCCGAAATCGATGAGCTTTGGGCCGAAGTTCAAAAACATATCGCCTAGGAGGCCGAACGATGATTTCCGGCGAAATGGACGACGCGAGCGCGGACGAAGCGGCATTACTCAACGCCATGCGCGCCACATTCATGCCATCCTCGGCCCCTCTGGCACGCCGCGAGGCTCGCGAGAAAAGCAAGGCCAGCCCGAAGCGGCAAGCTGGCACCCGCGCGCTACGGAAGGGTAGCGACCGGACGGCGCAGTGCAATATCAAAATGCTTCCGGCAGTCAAGGCGCGGATGACGGCCTATTGCGCGCGGCAGGGGATTGCCGTCACCGATTGGCTTGAGGAAGTCATTTTGCAGCTTCCCGAGGGATAACATGCGCAGCTTGGCAAAGCTCTTCGGCTATAGCGGCGGCATCGTCGTCGTGATCGTTGCCGGCCAATATGCTTATATGAGCAGCGACAGCCCCGTGTCCGGAGCAATCTGGGCGTTTATTTATGGGTTCATCGCGATTGGCGGCCTGTTCGGCCCCGCGCTCGCAACGCGTGTTTGGCGCCATAACAAGGCAGCTGCGGGGTTCATTTGGGCCGTTGCTCTCCTTTCGCTGGCCATCGCCATATCGAACGAAATCGGGGCGATGGCGGGCCGTGGAAGCGAGCAGACAGCACAGCGCACCCAAATTGCCGATGCAGTCAGCGACGCCAGGAAAAGCTTGAAGCTCGCGCAAGCTGAGCGCGAGGGGCTGAGGTTCACTCCGGCCGATGCCGCGGCTGTGGAGGCTGCGAAGATCAAGGCGAACGCCGCAGCGAAAGCGAAAGAGGCAGAATGCACACAGCGCGGGCCGAAATGCCGCGAGAAAGAGACGGCCGAAAGCCAAGCGCTCGCGGATCTCTCTGCCGTCACAAGCAACAAGGCGCTGACGGATCGGGCTGCGGAGCTCGATGCACAGATCGCAGCATTCCGGGAAAAGATCGAGGCGGCCGGTCCTGTGCGCGAGACGAATAGCCAGGGCAAGGCGCTCGCCCGCCTTTTTGGTCTCGATGAAACGCAAGCCGCGAAGCTTCTGACGTGGCAAAACACGGCGATGATGATTGTGGTTGAGCTGCTGATTGTGGCGCTGATCTTGGCGGCCGAGGAGATCGAAAAGAACGAGCGGCAGCCAGAACCAGCACCGGAAAGGCTGCAACAGTCAGTGAGGCGCGAAGAACAAGAAGAAGCCGCGCCGGCTGCGATGATCGAGCACGAACCGATTGCCCTGCCACATGCGCGCTATACGCTGCCGGAGCCCGCAAAAGAGCTGCGGCCATTGCCAGCACCGGCCCGCGTGATCGAGCCCCAAGGGCAAACTGATGCACCTCGTGTGCATGCGGCGACGAGAAAGGCAGCGGAAGCCGCTAAAGGTACACCAGCACCGCGGCCATTCCCGGCTCCTGCAAAGCCGCGCCTCGTGGCTTCTGAAGCCGTCCCAGCCGGCAGTGTGGTGCAAATCGTCCGCGATTTGATCGAGCCCGGCGCAGCCCACGCCAAGTTGGGAATCGTTGATCTGTACAAGGCTTATGCCGCAACATGCGCCAAAACCGGCAAGAGACCAATTGCCCCGGCCGAATTCCCGGCGGCACTCGCCCCCATTTGCGAAGCCTGCGGCATCACCATTCGCGACGATGGCGCCACCGGCATCTTCCTTCTGAAGGTCAGGCTTAAGCAGATCGGCAAAGCAGCGGCGGCTTATCGCCTTGATATTCCCCAACAAAATTAGCTAGGTGCATCTTGACGGAAATCAGACGAAGCAACATTGATGCTGAAAAGGGGGAATATCATGCTGACGAGAATAGAATTCAGCGTGCTGAGCTTCGTGCGCGACGAGACACGCAGGAACGGCTTTGTGCCCACTCTGCGCGAAATCGCTCCTGCAGTGAATGTCTCGTACGAGACTGTTCGAACAAGCCTTATCTCTCTTGAGCAAAAAGGCTTTGTCCGTCGCTATCCGGATAAGTGCCGTAAGCTGACAATTTTGCGCATGCCGGAAGACGGCCTGAGCGTGGCCTAGAAACGGAAAACCCCCCGCACTGGGCGAGGGGTTTTGAATTTTTGTGGCGTTTGTTGCGGACCAAGTTGAAAGGCAATTCAACCGGGAAGGCGACGAATAATGCTAGAAACTGCGAAGAAGATCGACATCAAAGAAGGCATCCTTGATATAGCTAATATTCGCACTTTTTCAAGCGTTTTCGCCGCCTTCCACAAGGGAAGGTTCGGAAAACGTGAACAAGGGAAAGAGCACGCCGTCAATCGACGGCGCAATTGAGAAGTTCCGTGACGCTGCTGCCGCCCGCGGCATCAAGCTGCCTCCGAGGATCGAGGCAGACGGAAAACTCCATCGATGCGGCACCGATGACGGCGGGAAGGACGCTGCGACGCGTGCAAACGGTAGAGACGCGCATATTGACATCAATGGGGCAGGTTCGCAGATCGCAACTCCCTGTGAAATCGCGACCCTCGAACCTGCCCAATCCGTCTTTCCACAGAAGAGAACGCCGGTAACAACCGCCGAGCCGGACCTCGGTAACGCCGAGCTCGTCCTGAGCCTTTACCACAGCGTGTCCGAGGGCGCGTCCGGTGCGTTCGTGCTGTCCTATACACCTTCGAAGGTCAAAGAGGCCGGTAAGCGTCCACTGAACGTCCAGCGCTTCGCGATTGGTGCCTCCGCTGCCATGGCCGCAGAAGCGCGGGGCCGGGCAAGACATGCGAATGTGTATTTCGGCCCCGCGCTGATGCGTAAGGGCCTGAAGCCAGGAGAGCGGGGCAAGGAGACGGATATCCAGGCCGTGCTCGCCTTGATCCTGGAGGAAGATGCTGACACCGGCAAATTCGTGACCTTGCCGGACGGCATGACGCCAACATTCGAGATCGAGACGAGCCACAGGCCTTGGCAAAACCGCCATTTCCATTGGGTTTTCGACCGGCCGTTGCCCGCGAAGAAGGCCAAGGAGCTTGCCCTGCTAGCGCACCGCAAGTGCGGCGGCGACACGGGCGGCAAAGACGTCACCCATGTCTGGCGCGTGCCCGAAACGCTCAATCATCCTGACTGGCGCAAGATCGAGCGCGGCCGGCCGGAAGAGCCGCAGCCGGTGCGCCTGATCGGCGGGACTTTGGAGCCCGTCAACGTCGAAGAGCTGCGCGCCGCGCTTGAGGCCATGCCGGATCTCTATCCCGAGCTGAAGCCGGGTGACGGTGCCGAGTGGCAAGCGGGCGGCTCAGAAGATGTTGCCGGGATCATGGAGCGTCTCAAGGCCGCCGTGCGTAACAGGATCGGCCAAGAGGGCAAGGACCGCTCCGCGCATTGCTTTTCCACGCTCCTGAGCCTCTTTGAGGCTGGGCTGACCGACGCCGAAGCGCTGCTCGTCGCGGACAAGGCGCCTTTCGCTGCCAAGTTCTGGGAGCGTGGTGACCTCGATAACGAGATTTCCAGGGTTCGCTTACAGTGGACCCGGAAGGGCAACAAGCAGGCGCCGAAGCCGAAGGCGGCAACGCTCGATGCCACATCGGCGGTTATCAGCGGTTCGGCCGAGCCCGTAGAGGAGCAACGCCTTCAGGATGCGGAAATTGATACCCTGGCGCGCATGAATGTGATCGACTTCGACAAGGCTAGAAAGGAGAAAGCTGCGGCTTTGGAGGTAACGGCCGGGGCTCTCAATAAAGCGGTAGCAGAGCGGCGGAAGCAATTGAAAGCCGAAGCTCGCGCGAGCGCCGATGACGGGGACGGCAAGAAGGGCACGCAAGCCGATACTCTTCTCCGGCTTGCCCAAGACGCCGCGACATTCTTCAGCGTCCCCGGTGATGATGCGGCTTACGCCGTTGTGCAGTTGAAAGGGCACCGGGAAACTTGGCCGCTGAAAAGTCTGGGCTTCAAGCGCTGGCTCATCAACCAGTATCTCAACGAAACGGAGCGCTCGCCCAATTCCGATGCTCTCAACCAGGCGCTCGCCACGATCGATGCAATCTCCTGCGGCGAGGATGGAGAAAAGAGGCCGGTATTCAAACGCCGCGCTGAGCATGAGGGGAAAATCTATCTCGACCTTTGCGACGACGCTTGGCGCGCAATCGAGATCGGCGCGAGTGGCTGGCGCATTGTGGACGAACCGCCTGTTCATTTCATCCGAAGCCGCGGCATGCTGCCTTTACCAATTCCGGTCCGGGGCGGAGACATCAACGAGCTAAGGAAGTTCGTAAACGTGGATGATGAGGCAGGCTTCAAGCTGCTGGTGGCGTTCCTTCTCGCTGCGTGCCATCCCACCGGCCCTTATTCGGTGCTTGCCCTAATCGGGGAACCAGGAACCGCAAAGACCACGACTGCGCGGCTCTTGCGGGATTTCTTCGATCCGAATTCCGCAAATCTCCGGCGCGCGCCAAAGACCGAAGAAGACCTTTTTATTCAAGCTTCCAATGCTGCATGCCTTGTCTATGACAACCTTTCCGGCATTCCGGAGTGGCTAAGCGATGCTCTGTGCGTCATAGCGACGGGTGGCAGCTACTCAAAAAGGCAGCACTACACGGACTCTGAAGAAACGATTTTAACCGCCATTCGACCCGTGATCCTCACGAGCACAAGCGAGGTAGTAGCGAAAAGCGATCTTGTAAACCGGGCCTTGATCATAAGCCTAAAGGTCATCCCGGATGACAAGCGCATGTCAGAGCGGAAATTCAATGCCGCGCTTGATGAGGCACGGCCGCGCATCCTGGGGGCGCTCCTGGACGCCGCAGTTCACGGTGTTAAGACGCTGCCGAGCCTAGAGGATCTTGAGGACCTTCCCCGCATGGCCGACTTCATCACCTGGACGCGAGCTTGTGAAGGTGCGCTTTGGGGTGAGGGCGATATTCAAGCCGCCTTCAAGGTTAATGCAGACGACGCCGTTGACGCTGTCCTAGAGGGGGATCACGTCGCAACCGCTCTGCGCGCGTTCATAGAGCAAGAGCCGGGCGGTTACTGGAAAGGATCTGGAGAGACCCTCCTCACCCTGTTGACTGCGAGGGCTCCCCTGGGCGTGATTAATAAAAAGGACATGTGGCCGCAACACGCAACTCAGCTCGGCAACCGGCTGTCTCTTGCTGCGCCTCCTCTCCGCAAACGCGGGGTTACTGTCACAAGAGGCCGAGAGTCCGGTGGCAGCTCGCATGGCAAGCGGACGCGCTTCGTCGAAATCGTGATGGCGCCCGAAAAAGGAGACGTCGCATGTTAAAAAAGAGGTTTTCCCCTTTTTTAAAGGTCAACCGTTGTCCCCCCTGTCCCCCCAGCCGTGAAAAAGCAGGCCCCCACGCTGTGGGACAATGCGTTAGGCGGGGGGACAACGGCGGGAGGAAGGGCTGTCCCCCCCTTGTCCCCCTTGTCCCTCTCCTGGCTGCTGAAAACACGGTTCCCCCCCGTTGGGGGACAACGGGTTAGAGGTAGGGGGACAACGGCGGGAGGAAGGGCTGTCCC
>JBAUNL010000327.1:0-4078 GCA_049579205.1 Rhodomicrobium sp.
AATGATTCATGTCTCGTTTCACTACTCAGCTCACACACATCGAAGGTCTTCTGATCGTAGAGCGGCAGCGAGTAGAAGATGAGCGAGGATTTCTCTGCCGCATGTTCTGCCAGGAGACCTTCGCCGATTTGGGCTACGCGAACAGCATCGCTCAGATCAATCATACCATGACGCGTCACCGCGGCACGATACGCGGGATGCATTTCCAGCGTGCCCCGCACGCGGATTCGAAATTCGTCTCTTGCCTTACTGGCGCAGTTTTCGACGTGGCAGTCGACACTCGGCCAGAGTCGCCAACTTATCTTCAGTGGCAAGGGGCAGTCTTGAGCGCTGAAAATAATCGGTCTCTTCTCATTCCTGCAGGATTTGCTCATGGATTTCAGTCGCTGGAGGATGATGCCCAGCTGCTCTATCTTCACGGGAAGCCGTATGCGCCCTTGTTCGAGGGAGGACTGAACGCCCTCGATCCGAGGCTCTCAATACCCTGGCCGCTACCGGTAACGCACATGTCGGACCGTGACCGGGGATTTCCCATCATAACTGGATAAAGCTGCCGTTGGGCATCAGGCCGGTTTGGCCGGCGCATCAGCCATGCCGAAAGACCAGACTAGGCGCCGCCGAATACGCTTGGTGAAGGAACAGGCGCGTCTGTGACCGTAGTAAGCCACGGCAAGGTGATAGAACCAGCGTTCCAAGGGATTTGCGATGGAATGGTCGACATGACGATGTGCGAAAGCCATGAAAGAGCGGCCCATTTCGATCTTCTCATCGTCGCGCGAGGCACGCTGCGCTTTGTCCCTGCGAGGGGCAGGATTGCGCAAGTACTGGCGAAACGCCGTTGCGTTCGTGCCGATAACCTTGCGGTCGAATTCGAGCGGGAACAGTGACAGAAAATCGGCGCCCCAAACATAGGGGTATTCCCTTACAACGTCCTTGAAGATTGGGATCATGGCTTCGCGCCGGAAAAGGCCGTAGATCCAGCTTTGGTGAGAGCGAAAGAGCTGGGCGAAACGCCCTGCTGCACCACCTCTTTCGATGAGGGGTGAGACCAGATGTTCCTGCGTCACCTGCCCATCAGGGAGAGCCGAAACAATGCGCGGTACCGCTATGTCGCGGTCAGGATGGGCGAGAAGCAATGAGTAAAGGCATTCGACATAGTTCAAGTCTGAAGTATCGTCCGCTGCCCGCCACATGAAGTAGCGCGCCGATGCCTTTTCGAGCACTTCGAGAAAATTTAGAGCGGGTCCTTTATTTATGGGCTGGCGATGGTAGCGAAATCGCCGGTCAGCAGCGCAAAAACGCCGGGCAATTTCGCCGGTTTCGTCATTGGAGCAATTATCGAAGATCAGTATCTCGATGTCTCGGAAGGTTTGATCGCGCAAACAAGCCAGCGATTTCTCAAGGAACGCCGCTCCGTTATACACGGGAACCCCGACGCTGACCTTGGGCCTGGAGACGTTTTTTGTTTCGCGTGTGAGAATGACTGGGGCTTCCAAAGCGCTCATACGAGCCTCCCTTGGTACTAGACCATCCGCGCCTCGCTTGCCCAAACGAGTGCTCTGAGGGATAGGCTCTGCTATCTGCGGTTGTAAAGATGCTAATTTACATCAAAAATAGAAATTAACACTTTCGGTGGCATTTTTGCCACCTGCACGGGCAGGTGGTGTGTGGACCGTCTCCGCCGGCGATTGCAATCCTCAGGCAATCATCCGAGGCCATTTCGGCCCTGCCGTCTTATCGCCGTTCAATGAGCATCTCATGAAAGTCGTCATCCTGGCCGGTGGCTATGGCACCCGGATATCGGAAGAAAGCCATTTGAAGCCAAAGCCGATGATCGAGATCGGGGGTAGGCCAGTCCTTTGGCACATCATGAAGATCTTCAGCGAATATGGCTTCTCGGACTTTGTGATCTGCCTCGGTTACCGCGGTTATATGATCAAAGAATATTTCGCGAATTATATTCTTCACTCCTCCGACGTGACCATCGACATGGCGAGCGGCGAGACAACCTATCACGCCAGGAATGCGGAACCCTGGCGGGTGACGCTGGTCGATACCGGCCTCGATTCCATGACGGGGGGCCGACTCAGGCGAGTCGCCCCTTACCTAGGCGATAGCTTCTTCATGACTTACGGCGATGGCGTTGCCGATATCAATATCCGTGCTCTGGCTGAGTTTCATCGGAGGCACGGACGGGATGCTACCGTGACCAGTGTGGTGCCGCCGGGGCGTTTTGGTGCCCTTTCCATCTACCAGCATGAGGTTAGAAACTTCGTCGAGAAGCCGGCCGGCAATGCCCGTATCAATGGCGGCTTTTTCGTCCTCAATCATGCTGTCCTCGACCGCATCAACGGCGACTCTGTGACTTTCGAGATCGAGCCATTGGAAGGCCTGGCGAAGGACAGGCAGCTTATGGCCTTCAACCATGATGGTTTCTGGATGCCGATGGATACTTTGAGGGACAAAAACCAGCTGGAGAGCCTTTGGCAAAAGGGTGAGGCGCCTTGGAAAGTCTGGCCGTGACGCCCAATCCTGACTTCTGGAACGGGAAGCGCGTATTTCTGACAGGCCATACCGGCTTCAAGGGAAGCTGGATGAGCCTTTGGCTCCATAAACTTGGAGCGGAAGCTGCCGGATACGCACTCGAACCCGACCAGAAGCCGTCCCTGTATGAACTCATCGGCGGCGCACCCGGCAGCAATGAGACGATCGCGGACATCCGCGATCAGGCCAAGCTTTGCGCCGCAGTTGAAGACTTCGACCCCCAAATACTGATTCACATGGGTGCGCAGCCGCTTGTCCGGCGCAGCTATGCCAGCCCGGACGAGACCTTCGATGTCAATGTAATGGGCACAGTTCGCGTCCTTGAAGCAACGCGGAAGGCGAAATCTCTCAAAGCCGTTCTTATCGTCACGACCGATAAGGTCTACTGGAACAGCGGAGCAGGCAGCCGATTCTCCGAAGGAGACAGGCTCGGCGGCGCCGACCCATATTCGACTTCCAAAGCTGCTTGCGAGCTTGTGGCCGAGTGTTATCGCCAAGCCTTTCTTGAGAAGACCGGCGTCAGGGTCGCCACAGCGCGTGCTGGAAATGTCCTGGGCGGCGGAGACTTTTCGGAAGACCGGCTCGTCCCCGACCTCGTTCGGGCAGCCCTGAAAGGAGTCCCGCCCGCTATCCGGAACCCTTTCGCCACGAGACCATGGCAGCATGTGCTTGATTGCCTCTGCGGCTATTTGCTTTTTGCGGAAGCTCTGTATGAAGATCGATTTGCGGCAAAGGCGCTGAACTTCGGGCCAGCGCTTCACGAGCCGCAGCTTGCAGTGCACGAAGTTGCGACGGCGGTTCAAAGGGCGATGGGTATCAAGGAGGATTGGTTCGCGTTCGCTGAAAACGCAAAGTTGCATGAGATGCAAACGCTCGGGCTCGATCCTAGTCTCGCCGCGCGAACAATGGACTGGCGCTGCCGCCTCAGTCAAAGGGAAACGATAGAGTGGACCGCGGACTGGTACCGCGACTGGCGGCGAGGTGAGGATGCACGCAAACTCACGCTCGCACAGCTCGATGCATTCATGAAAGGTTCCCTGGATCATGTCTCATCAGTGCCGCTTTTGCCAATCCCGGCTGCAGCTAACCGTCGCCGATCTCGGCGAAATGCCGTGGTCGAATTCGTTTCTTGAACCAACGCCGGAAGCGATCGCGCGCGAGCGGAAATTCCCCCTGAAGGTCATGGTCTGCCTGGAGTGCTTGCTCATACAAACGACTGCTACAATCTCCCCTGAAGAAATCTTCAACGCGGAATATGCATACCACTCGTCTTATTCGGCGAGCTGGCTCGCCCATGCTAAGCGGTACGCCGAAGATATGGCGCAGCGATATGCGTTGGGACCCACATCACAGGTGATCGAAGCCGCTTCCAATGACGGCTATCTTCTCCAATACTTTGCGGCCGAAGGCATACCGGTGCTTGGGATCGAGCCCGCGGCGAATGCCGCGAAAATCGCGGAGGAGCGAGGCGTTCCGTCGGAGGTAGCGTTCTTCGGGCGCACGACCGCTGTCCAACTAGCCGAACGAGGAATTC
>JBAUNL010000328.1:0-6255 GCA_049579205.1 Rhodomicrobium sp.
TTTCGAGGCTCGACTCGCCAAGGGCAATCAGAGCGCCACGATGCGTCACGATCCGGCGCAAGCCGTCAGAACGGCTCGAGGCAGTTGCATAGGATAAGGCGTTCACCGTCAGGGCATCATTCAGGGCTGTGTGAAGGATGCGCCCGTCAGGGATCGAGAAGACGAGATAGCCGTCGAGGAAGGTCACGCTGTTCGGCGGCGGCAGGCTGGCTATTGACGGCTGCGAGATCGTGTTGGTGGCTGTGTCGAGCACGTAATAGACATTGTCCGCGACGATACCGATCTGCGGGCTGGTCCGTTGATTGCTGGCCATGATGACCATGGAGGAGCCGGCGATCGTCCCTGAAACCGGAGTGGCGTTTCCAGAATCGTCGAATAAGGCTGCGGCTGTTCCTCCAACAACGTAAAGGCCCTTGCCGTAGACGTAGAGCATGCCGCGGCAGGGGCCATTCAGGCCGATGGTTCCTTGATCGAAGCGGGACGTCCCCGGCACGGCGTAAATTGGCAGCGGAGATTTAGCCGCCTGGCCGAGCGCCTCCGGGTATCCATTCAGCAGGCGCTGACTCGATCCGAAGCCGCTCACGTCGGGGTTCGAGGTATGACCAAAATCGACTGCGACCATGATTGGGAACTCCTAATGAATCCCCCTCACCCTGTCCCTCTCCCACGGAGGGGAGAGGGGACGCCTTCACAGCGGGCGCGGCCTGGTCCCTCTCCCAGCCGTATCCGCTTGCGGATACGGCCACTTTGATGGCAGCAAGCTCGCCAAGGCGGGCTTGCGCGGGAGAGGGTTGGGGTGAGGGGGCTTTCCAAGTTACCTAAACCCATACCGCCGGAGACTCGGCATCCAGGACAGGGCCGTATCCTGGCCCGCCCTTGGCGCGATGACGTAGTAGGCCAGCAGGGCCGCATACGCCTTCTGTGCGCGCTTTTGCGTCGAGGGTTGCGCCTCGATCCCGCTCGCGGAGGCAAGCTCGACGGCCAGAATAGCCTTGGTTCCCTCTATGAACTGAGCAAGGAAGGGGAAGGGGTCGTTCAACCCATACGATAAAGGTTCCGGCTGGGGCGGTGTAGCCGTGTCGCTCGGCCCGTAAGGTGGATAGGCACCGCCGTCCGCATCCAAATTTCCATTGATGAAATCGCCGCCATAGAGTCCGTCTGTTTCCTGAATAGGTGGGTTTGGGCCGCCTGGGAAGATGCCGTCTGCGGTCCAGGCGTTGAGCATATCATTATAGGCGCAAAGCCCGGCTGCGGCCCGGTCCGGATCGAGGTCCGAACCGAGGGGCAGCAGGCCGAGGCGGCGGTAGGCTCCCGCGATGATGTCACGTGCTGTTGTCATTGAGCGCCTCGATGATGGCATGTTTCAACTGCGCCTTGGTCCAGCTGAAATCGAAGCGCACGCCGCAATCGGCGGCCACGCGCATAAGCCTTGCGCGCGACATGCGATCGAGCTTTTCCTCGTCCGTGAGCTCCTGATCTGGGCCGGGTTCGGGCAAATTCACGCGCGGCGTTTCTGGGAGCGGCTGCTCTTGTGTTGGTGAAGGAAAGCGCTGCCAGCCCTCATCGCCGGGCACATGATCGGGATGCTCGAAAAGGCGAGCCTCGCCTGCCCGGTACATCCAGAGCCGGGTATCGCCTTTCATCACTGACCTTTCATGAGACCGGCACCGACGAGCGTGGCGCGGATCTCGTTCAGAAGCGTGATGATGGCCGCTGCCTGGGTCTGACTGAAGCCGTAGGGAGTGGCGTTCGTGGGTGCGCTCGTATCAACTGCCGCCTGCACCGCGCCGGATCGCTGGGGAACAGGAGTTGCATTGTAGAAGGAGATCAGGTCGCTTGGGCTCTGGCCAAGGACAGTGCCGTCGGGATTGCCGTCGGAAAGCTGCTTTACGGGCATGGGGTCACTCCTGCATTCGGGAAACGGACGTTTGCAATGTCATCCCGGAAAGCGCCCCGCGCTTATCCGGGATCTTAAGAGGGCTAGGCAGAGCGTTTGGCAGATCCCGTGTCTGCGCAGCGTCACTTCGTGCCGCAACGCGCACGGGACGACAATTAACTGGAAGCGCCGGAGAGGCGGGTGGCGAGGTCTGGATAGATGGGCTTCACGCCATAGAGGATATCGAGACGCCACATATTGATGTCGTTGATGATGTCGTAATCGCAGATGACGCGGATAGAGAGCCCCTTGTAATTCTGCCGCGCTTTCTTGATGGCACCTTCGGGCAGTTCCATCGGCACCATGCAGAGCGCGAATGCATTTTCATGGAAGACAAGGTTCTGCGGATACGAGGCGCCCGCCGTGCCCATGAAGGTCAGCGCCGCGTTCTGTGCAGGGGCGGCGCTAACGGATTGATATTGGCTGGAGACGATAATCGCGGGCGCGATGGTGATCGCATCCGCATTGCCGGTGGCGGTAACCGGCGCGCAGACCACAAATTGCTGCAGATATGGGAGCACCTGCTTGGTAACCGGATTGACCGCGTAGACGCCAGCGATGCTGAAAACATCGCCTGCATGGAGCGTCGCGCCCGACGTGAGCCCGTCCACGAGAATCGCCGTCTGGTTCGTGTCTTTCGAGGCCAGATAAGTGGTCACGCCCGTGCTGGTGACACCGTTTGCCGAAGCGGTGGCCGAGATGACGGGCGTTCCGGCATAAGCGCCCACTGTGTAGTTCACCACGTTCTGCGAGGAATAACAGTCGGTGTTGCCGACCATCGGCAGCTTCGATTTCTCAAGGGCAGTCTTGGCGACATCCGGCACGTAGAGGCCGGTAAAACTGGAAGCCATGCCGTAGAAATCAGCTGGCGAGAGGCACGCGGCACGGGGAGCCGGGACTGCCATCTCATCGAGCCGCTGCGGCCCCCTGATGAAGGATTTATATCCCGAAAGCGTCTGGCCAGGCGTCCCAACCCAGTTCCAGACATATTTGTAAAGCGACAAGAGATCGAGATCGACCTGGTTCGCGAGCGCGATCATTGGATGCTTCAGATAGCGTTCGGAGAAGCGGTCGATGGTGAGGGTTAGGTCCTTCGTCGGGAATCGCAGATCGACGCCGCGCTGGGTGTCGATTTTGATCTGCACCTTGCCTTCGGTCGCATCCTGCATTTGCGCGACGGAGCCGCTCCGCACCGCATATTTCAGAGGGCGCCGGATGGTGAGCGTGTCGCCAATTTTGGTCTCGCCGAATTCGGATTCGTAGGCGCGATAGACCATCTTGGCGGCAACAAGATTATTGTCGAGCTGCATCAAGCCTTCCTTGGCGATGATGCTGGGGGTTAACAGGGTTGAGGCCATTGGGGGTTTTGCTCCTTAATAGAATACACCCCCCTCACCCCAACCCTCTCCCGCGAGGGGGGCTTTGCACAATAATGGCATCCTGCACAAAAAGTCCTGCGTCTGCACAAAAACCAAACATCAAGCTGCTAATTGAGAGCTGAAGGGGAGCGCCAGCACATACCGCTCCATGAATCGCCAATCTGGCTTTCCATCTGAAGTCGCAGGCAAGCGGATAATTGTATTTCTCATCCGATCCAGATGCCACTTTCGCCCGTAATTGTAGCGAAACTTTTCTTGCCTGATGATTGCGCATAGAAACAGGGCGTGAGCCGGCGTCATCTCGAATTTCGGGTAGAGCACATTGACATCATCAGTCGCCCAAAACGGCACCGGTTGATAGAATGTCTCAGCAACGGAGCCGTTATAGGAAATTGTAATTGTACCGCCAGAATGGATAGGAATCTGCCCGATATAGCCTGAAACACCGTTGTTAGAATCGATTGCCCCAATAAACGGGATCGAACCATGCTTCATATCCGCCTTAGTCAATCGTTTACCTTTGCGGATATCGAAAAGATCCTGAAGAATGTACTGACGCCAAGTCTTCGGATCAGACAGGATCTCCTGCTCAGTTATAGCGGGAACATCCGCGCCGTTGAATCGATCTGTGTCCGCTATGGCCACCCATCGCGGAATCGCAGATGGTTCGGGCAGAACTAGATCCTTTAGCGTCCTATTTGCTTGGCGACCAAATCCGAATCTAAACCGATTTGCGGTGATGCACGTCACCCACCATAACTTTTCCTGCTCCGTCATCGTGATTTTGGGCGTCAGGACCATAACGTGGAACCCGCAGTAATAAGGGAATGGCTGTAGAAATGCCTCTCCGGCCAAATCGGCTTGCGTTAGGGTGCTGTAATCAGTCTCCATGTAGGCTTCCGCGCACCATTCGTCGTTGGCGTCAACGTGCCTTGAGATGCTTTGTCCTGGAATGGTTGCGCGTGCGTGAAAACTCTTGAGCCATGCATCGCGCACTTGCGGCCAATGCCCGGTCGGATCAACACGCCCCCTATGCTTTTGTTTGACAAATCCGTCGCTCTTCCATGAGCCAAACCATGTAGGGCTTGGCGAATCGGCGTGTGGTTGATGTGCTTCGAACATCAAACCACAGGTTACGACGCCTATCGGGTGAAAAAGCTCTGGAGGTAGCGTGACTGCCGCTATCAATGTGTGATTTTCTAAAAGTTTTTCCCGGATCGGATGAGATTCTATCGCACAACTCATTGGCACGACGACAACAGCCCTGCCGCCCGGAGCAAGAATATCAAGAAGATTTACAACGAAATTCAGTTCATGTAGCCCCTCCCCCTGTTGGGAAAAGGGCGGATTAATCAGACCTATTGTGGGGCGTCGAAATCGATTTTCTTCCGGATCTTCTAGGCTTTCGATCAGCTCTGGGTCAAAACAGTTTCCCTGAAATAAGTTTGCCTTTCCGTCTCCCCGCAAAATCATATTGGACGCAGCCAGCGCAAACATTTGCGGCTGTTGCTCGACGCCGACAAGCCGATGCTTCCGAATGTCTTCCCGAATGTCTGGATCGCCGTCAGCTTTGGCATCCATCTCGGCAAGCGCTGCAATCAAGAAGCCGCCGGTGCCGCAGCATGTGTCAAGAACAGTATCCTTAACCCCAACACGTGCCATTTTGACAAAAAGTTCGGTCAAGTGGCGTGGAGTAAGTACGATCCCCAATCCTTTTTTGTCGCCGCCCGTATAACGCAAAAATTCACCATAGAACTGTCCGATCACGTCAATGTCGCGATAGGTGTCCAAAAACGGTCTAACGTGCTCCTCGATTTTGTCGATCAAAGCCCGAAGCGGCCATTCCGTCTCGTTTGGGGGAACCCGGTTCAACTCCGGATGCATTTCCAGGAATTGATAAGGCTGCAGCATCGTCCGCTGCTTATGGGGTTCGGTAACGGCCGCATCGATTTCGCGACCAAGTGCTGCGATTAATTGATGCCCCAGTGTTTTAATCTTATATTTTCGCCAGCTAGCTTTGAACGCCTCATCACGAAGAGCAAGCAAGCATCCGGAAACAGCAAGAGGTTTTTCATTCTCGCTTAATTTGGCGTAATCCCGCAAATAATCATGCAATTCTTGGCCAAACTGCATTAGCTCTTCATGAGACCTGCGTCTTACCGCAGGATCAAAATTCAGAAGTCTTTGATATTCAGCCACTGGAAGCAACCTCTCGACAGGGCCGTGCTCATCGCAAAGCGGCTCGGCTATTGGCGCTTCGCGCAGCTGTCGGAATGTGGAAATCCGAATTGCGGTTGTGCCGCTGATCGCTACCCCGATCACATCGAAGCTTTTTGAAAGGTGCGCGCTATAATGCAGAACGCCGTCGACTGCAAATGCGTCCGCCTTGTCGCGGTTGGCACTGACATGTTTCGTCGCGTCACGTTTGCACTCAAATACGATTAAAAAATCAGGATCGTCCTTTAGCCTGACAATAAACTCAGGCTTTCCGCCTCCCCCCCCGTTACTCTTGCTCGCCTTTGAGAGCGCTCTTCTGATCTTTGGATCGTCGCTGGACTGTTCTTCCACAATCTGCCCTGCCACACCAAACTTTTGCAAGTGGCGGCGCACAATGTCCTCGGTGGTTCGCTCGTTGGGCATGGCGAATCTGCTAACATCACTTTCGACGAACTTTATGGCCAGTTGGGCTGGTTGCTTGGCTTTCACTGTCTGCCGTTTGCAGGTCCTTTTGCCGGGGCCGATCCCAGTAGGGACTTTTGCAGTGCGGGCAGACTTTGGGCTGTTGATCCTTCTCGCGAGGGACCCATTCATGGCCGCACCGCTCGCATCGATATCCCCAGATCTGCACTTTAGGCATGGATATGACACATATCACTAATGATAATATACTACAACTATTTGATCAAAAGGTGTTGACAGCCCAACCGCTACCCTTTAGAT
>JBAUNL010000329.1:0-3767 GCA_049579205.1 Rhodomicrobium sp.
CGCCCATAGTCGCTAAGGCCGACGGCATCGAAGTCGACCTCATGAAGAGCGGCGAGTGTTTCCACGAACGCAACATAGGCCGCTTTGCGATCCATATGGTTGAGTTCAGCCAGCTCGGGTCTCGGAAAGACCCTGCCGGGGATGTAATCCATTACATAAAAAGGGGTGCCAATGATTGCCGGATCAGCGCAGAAAAGGCGCATGGACACCACAGGCACAGGCGTTCCCTTAAGCGCGGATTGCACCCGGAATTCGCGGTCGACGGCGTGCGCGCTCGGCAGCAGTTTTCCTGGCGGCTGCTTTCGCAGAACATACTCACGCCCAGGAGTGCCAATGAGAAAAGTGGGATTGGACTGGCCACCCTGAAACTGGCGCACTTTGGCGCCGGGTCCCAGACCCTCCAAGTGATCCCCGAGATAATGCCAAAGCTTTTCTTCGTCGAAGCGATGGGCCGGAGAAACGTCTATGAGTTCAACCATGGAGGGCTTACCCGATCGGCGAAAAGACGGATGCACCGCCATCTACGAGGATGAACTGACCGGTTACATATCGAGCAGCATCGGACGCAAGGAACACCGCCACGCCCGCAATATCTTCCGGTTCGCCTAGCCTTTTCAGGCAGGTCATGTTGCCGATAAATGCCGCGGCCTTGGGATTCTCGTAGAGCGCTTTCGCAAAATCGGTCTTGACCACCCCAGGCGCGATTGAGTTTACCCGAATGTTGCGAGGGCCCCATTCCACGGCGAGGTTCCGCGCAAGCTGAGCTTCGGCGGCCTTGGAGATTGCGTAGATCCCGAGATTACCAGACCCGATAGTCGAAACAATCGAGGAGAGCAGGATAACGCTACCGCCGCCGCGCTCTGCCATTCCGGAAAGGACCATCTGACAGAGCCAATGTGTGGCCGTCAGATTCGAGGTCAGAACCTTATTCCAAACCTCATCCGACACCTCAGAGGACGGTCCGTAAGCCGGATTGATGGCCGCGTTTGGAATCAGGATGTCGATGCGGCCATGCCGCTCCATGGCGTGCGAGACAAGGCCCTCAAGGTCAGCCTTCACCCCCACATTGCATGCAATGGCGCTGGCCTTGCCGCCCGAAGCCTCGATCTCGGAAACGACGGCCTCACAGGCCCCTAACTTGCGCGAGGAAACGACAATTGTTGCTCCCATCTTAGCGCATTCGAGCGCGATAGCCCGCCCGATACCCCGGGAAGAGCCAGTGATAACCGCAACGCGCCCAGAAAGATCGAACATGCTCATTAAACAACCTCGAATAAACCCGCCGCTCCCATGCCACCGCCAATGCACATGGTCACAACGACGTGCTTCGCTCCGCGGCGCTTCCCTTCAATGAGAATATGGCCTGCCATGCGTGCACCGCTCATCCCGTAGGGGTGCCCGATCGAGATAGCACCGCCATTGACGTTCAGCTTGGCAGGATCGATGCCGAGCTTGTCGCGACAATAAAGAACTTGGACTGCGAAGGCTTCATTCAGCTCGAACAGATCGATGTCGTGGAGCTTGAGCCCGAAGCGCTCAAGCAGTCTGGGGACCGCGAACACGGGGCCAATGCCCATCTCGTCCGGCTCGCATCCAGCAACAGCCAATCCTTTAAATATGCCGAGCGGGTGTATCCCACGCTGCTCGGCCAATTTCGAGTCCATGACCACGCAGGCACTGGCGCCGTCTGAGAGTTGGCTCGCGTTGCCTGCCGTTATGACGTGCCCCTCGCCTCGCACCGGCTTTAGCGCTGCCAACCCTTCCAGCGCGGTGTCTGGCCGGTTGCCCTCGTCTTGCTCCAGGCGGAATGTCTTCTTGGAAATCGCTCCTGTAGCCTTGTCCTGAATGAGCATTTCGCTTGCCAGCGGCACTATTTCATCCTTGAGCCTGCCGGCCGATTGTGCGGCCGCGGTCCTGCGCTGACTCTCGAGGGCATAAGTGTCTTGCCGCTCGCGGCTTATGTTGTAGCGCTTTGCAACCACCTCAGCAGTGTCGATCATAGGCATGTAGGCGGCAGGGTGAAGTTCAATGAGCTCCTCATCCTTGGCCCGATAAACGTTACGATGATCGTTCTGAACAAGGCTGATGCTCTCGACGCCGCCCGCAACCATTATCGGGACGGCGTCCAGGCGAATGCGGCCTGCGGCGATCGCAATTGCCTGCAAACCAGAGCCGCATTGGCGGTCAACCGTCGTACCAGCCGTGGTTACCGGAAGCCCCGCAAGCAGAGCCGCCTGCCGCGCCACATCGTAGCTCGTGGTTCCTTCCTGCATGGCGCAACCCAGCACCACGTCTTCAACTTCGTCGGGCCTAATGCCGGCGCGTTCCACCGCATGCCGGATGGCATGAGCTGCAAGAGCTTGCCCAGACGTGTTGTTGAATGCGCCTCTATAGGCGCGCCCTATGGGAGTGCGGGCGGTCGAGACAATCACCGCTTCTCTCATGTGTCCCTCCCAGGATTTTCGGCAGGCTTTTTGATACCGTATAAGGAATAGAATGCCATACAGCGGTTCTAGTCAACCGCGTTGCGTTCTCGCCGGTAGTTGCGCCGCCGGGTTTTGGCAAACAAGAATAGAATCAGGCAGACAGCGGCGCCAGCGCTGCATTAGCGCGGGATGCGCTTGCGATGGCTTGGAGGAATGCATTCCCAAATGATCTTCTCGAAAACAGCTGAAAAAGAAATGGCCGGGCAGAAGACCCGGCCATTCCAAAAAAAAGCGAAGCTTAGTTTGCGAAGCTTAGCGATGTGCAAGCACCGCAAGGATGAGCAGCGCGACGATGTTCGTGATCTTGATCATCGGATTCACGGCAGGCCCAGCGGTATCCTTGTAAGGATCTCCGACAGTGTCGCCCGTCACCGAGGCTTTATGCGCTTCCGACCCCTTCAAGTGACGGACACCGGCGGCATCGACAAAGCCATCCTCGAACGACTTCTTGGCATTGTCCCAGGCGCCGCCGCCTGACGTCATTGAAATGGCGACAAAGAGGCCCGTAACAATCACGCCGAGGAGCAGCGCTCCCAACGACGCGAAACCTGCCGACTTCCCGCCAATCCAGCTAATGAACGCGAAAATCACGATCGGGGAAAGGACCGGCAGCAGAGAGGGCACGACCATTTCCTTGATCGCGGCCTTCGTTAGCATATCCACTGCCGCGCCATAGTCGGGTTTTGCGGTGCCCTGAAGGATGCCAGGCTTCGCGCGGAACTGTCTGCGCACTTCTTCCACGATGGCACTGGCCGCCCGGCCTACGGCTGTCATGGCAAGGGCCGCGAACAAATAAGGAAGCAAACCGCCAAAGAGGAGGCCGACAACCACATAGGGGTTCGAAAGAGAGAAGTCGACTTCGACACCCTTGAAGTAGGGGTAAAGACCAGACTCATTCGCCTTGGAAGTGAAGTAATGCAGGTCCTCGGTGTAAGCTGCAAAGAGGACGAGGGCTCCCAAACCGGCCGAGCCGATTGCATAGCCCTTGGTAACGGCCTTCGTCGTGTTGCCAACTGCATCCAAAGCGTCGGTCGTCTTCCTGACTTCCGAAGGCAGGTTTGCCATTTCCGCGATACCGCCCGCATTGTCTGTTACGGGGCCGAAGGCGTCGAGGGCAACGACCATGCCTGCGGGCGCGAGCATTGTCGTCACCGCGATGGCGATGCCGTAAAGCCCGGCGAAATTATAAGAAACGAGGATGCCGCCAATAATAACGATGGCAGGAAGGGCCGTCGCTTCCAGGGAGACAGCAAGCCCTTGGATCACATTGGTGCCATGGCC
>JBAUNL010000330.1:0-3525 GCA_049579205.1 Rhodomicrobium sp.
TTACGAATGGCGACAAACTGGGCAAGATTTTCAAGAGGAAGAAGCTCAGGATGCAGCGACGAGCCGGGTGTGCAACGAGACAAGGTGACCGCTCCGTTGTGATCAGGTTCATGCGTCCAACAAAAAAAGACGGAGAGATTTATGCTAAAACACAGGATTGCTGCCGTACTGGTGATGCTTCCGCTGGTCGGCATTTCCCTTGCGCTTGCGCAACAGTCGCCCGCAACAGGCGAGGGGGGCGGCTGGCATCATCGCTGGGAAAACCAGGGTGAATGGCATAAGAAAATGTGCACCGAGCGTTATGCGCACAACGCCGCCCGCCTCGCTTATCTTGAGGCCAAGCTCGCCGTCAATGACCAGCAGCGCACTGCTTGGAGTAAATGGCGTCAGACCAAGCTCGATGCCGCCGACCAGCGGCGTTCAGCGTGCCTGCAACGTCAGCCAGGCGAAGGTTCCAAGTTGACGGCTTTGGAGCGCGAGGCCCGTAGAGAGAAAAAGCTCTCCGAACGCTTGCAGCGTCTTCAGGCATCCCGGCCTGCCTTGCAGGCCCTTTATGACAGTTTGAGCGCCGAGCAGAAGGTGATCTTTGATGAGGCATCCATGCAGCATCGCTGGCATCGCCATCACCGCCGGGACGAGCGCGGCGGCGAAGGCGAGCGGCTGTAAATCTCCACACTCAAGGCGCGGATGAACTCACCGAGCCGTCCGCGCTTTGGCATGTATGCTATGCCTTTCGATTGTTCGCCTTTCTCTGGATGGTCTTCCTTCAGACGATCTGAGACTCCGCAGTCCGCCTATCCCGGTCGCGGAGGCCGTTCGCGTGTGACCGTGCGTGCCTTAGCGGCAATAAGTCAACTCAGCCCGTCCGGCGTAAGCTCCCTCTTGGCAAAATTCCCAAATTGGGGGACCAAAAACAGTGCGAGACCGTACTGTAATCCTAACTTCTATGCAGTTTGAAGAAACGTGCGTCACATCTTTTCTGATCTCTACATTCGAGGAAGCGCTGATCTCTTTCACGTCCGAGGATTTTATTGTCTTCCCCGCGGGGGCGCAAAGCCTTGACTGAATGATTGTGACACAAGCTTTCTTGCCACCGATGGCCCCTTGCAAGGACTCGCTCACCGCGGCGATCTTGCAGGCTTCCGCCTTGGAAAGTGACGGAAAAAGAAGGATTGAAGCTAAAAGGAGAGCGAGCTTAACCTTTGAGGTCATTGTACATCTTTAATTTTGACGGGTCTGAAAAATTACCGCCTCGATAGTAGCGCCAGAGACCAGCTATCCTGAACGAGCACCGCTTGGTGCGGGCGCGCCCTTGGCTTCATTGACGGTTCGATTATTGTCCGGGAATTCGGGCTGAACTAGTCTAAGTTTGTCTCAACCTTTGCCTGCGAACTTCTACAATGTTAGTGTCCGTGCATGTGATGAAAGTCCGCCCGGCGGGAAGTTTTCAGTCCAGGCGCTGGCCTTCGGCTGCAGTTTTTGTGGCATCGAAATTCATGAGTGCGCCGCTCCCGGCCCGCTCACGCGACACTTGCTTACAATGTAATGAAGCTGAGACGGAGCTGCGGGACTTGTGGACTGGTAGACTGGTTCGTTCCCGCAAACTATCTTCCCAAAGTGAAGGAGAAATTTTCACGCATTTCGCAGCGCTAAAGCCACGGCCACAGCGCCGATGATATTCATTGGCGTCTGAAGCAATCAACGGCGACGTGCAACTGATCAAGGGCGAGCTGCCGTACAAAGGGGAGCGGCGTGGGGGACGAAACATGGCGATTGCGGTGAACATGAACAGATCAAGATCGCATCAGCTCAAGCACGGGTTGTTGTTGACCTCTTTGCTGCTGATCATGATCGTTCTGTTGCCCGGAGCCCCGGCCTTGGCGCAGGAGGACAATACGGCTCGAGCCGCAAAACTACTGCGCGAGGGTCGCCGGCTTTTGAAGAGTGACGTTGAGCAGCTCGAGTCATCGCTCAAAGATCACCCTGACGCTATCGAAGCGCGCACCAGGCTGCTTGGCTTTTATTTTCATAGCGCCTTGCCCGTTTACGGCCGCGAGGCGACGATCGAGGCGCGCCGCCGTCACATTCTTTGGCTCATCGAGCATGACCCCGGATCTTCCGTGCTTACGCTCGGCGAGGCGACCATCGACGCCAACGGCCATGCGCTGGCTGATCCCGCCGGTTACGAACTGGCCTCGGCGGCATGGACGGAGCAGACAAAAATGCATGCCCAAGACATCGCCGTCCTGCAACATGCGGCGAAGTTCTTCCAACTCTCCGACAAAGATCGCGCCGCATCCTTGCTGAAAAACGCACAGGCCATCCAACCGGATAATCGGGATTTGCCGGCGTTCCGAGGATACGTCTATGCGCTTGGCATCCTGGGTGTGACGATGATGAACCAAAACGGACTTCCGACAGCGCAGGATCCCGCCGAAGCCGAGAACGTTTTTGCGAAGCGCGCCGCAAGAGAGCTGAGCGAGTCCTCCGATGCCGTTATGGTGGGCGTGGCGGGACAGATCATTGGCCAATATGGCGTCATTCTTTCGGCTCTTGACCGCGGAACCAACCGATTCACGGTCGATTACGCGCCGCTTGCCGAAACCCTTCTGACCAGGGCGCAAGCGCTCGAACCGGCAAATCCCCATTGGCAGCAACAGTTAGAGCTGCTTCGCAAGCTGCGGTCACCTGCCGGCGCGCCGCAATGAGGATGCGACCAACTTGAATCCGCGCGGCATTAAGCGCCATGTGAGCCTTTTAAAATACTGATCCGAACCCGGCAGCATGGCGATCAATAGAAATTTGCCGGCAGGCAACGAGGTCATACCGGCCGCCTTCATACCGCCGGCCAACCCTGGCCCCTCCAAACTGGGAACTCTGAGCGCTGCCGCCCACCAACCCGCCCCGCGGGCGAACGCGCGCTTCCGGGAAAAACTCGCCCGCGGTTTCTCATTCGAGGGAACGCTGCTCGATTACTTAATGAGAAAGTCCGCCTTCGTCTTTCCCTCCGCGAGAAGCGGCTTCATCCATTTTGGGGACAGTCCCTTGCCGCTCCACTCTTCCCCATTCGGGCCACGGTATTTTGCCGGTTGTTTGCCCTTAGCATACCGGGTTTCGCGCTTGCGGCTCGAGATGCCATAAATCTCTTCCACCGAAACCCCCAGTGTGCGCGCGGCGTCGGCGACCTTGGCGCGAAGGTCCTCTATTTCCTGGGTCTGCCGCGACTGCAGTTCTCTTTCGAGTTCTATTTTTATCTCCACCAATTCAGCAAAGCTGTGTTTCGAGAAATCCAGTGACGCCGCGCCATTGGCAGCGTGAGAGGCAGTGGATCTGACCACGTTCTTTTCCTTTTAGCTGAGGCTGTAAAATACAAATTCAAGTCGTGCGTGCGTAAGACATCCGATCCTAAAACGCAAATAACAACGGTTACCTTCGTGAAAAATAATTATCATTCTATCTAGAAACCTATTAACTTCTCTTCTTTCATCAGCTAAAGTTCGGCACGAATTTCATTAGCTCTTGCTT
>JBAUNL010000331.1:0-1564 GCA_049579205.1 Rhodomicrobium sp.
GCCTGGGCAGCCTCGCTCTTTGCTGCCAGATAGAATGGTATCGCTGAGAAACTGCTCGACGCTTGGCGAGGCAAGCTCTGACTTGAAGCCTCTTCGATGCATGCGAACGTGAAACGAGCTTCCACAAAGAGCTGCCAGCCAGCCCAGCACGGTGCTACGAGCCTTGCCCCTAAACTCGCCGGAGCTAAGGAAATCGAAGGCCACAGCGGCTGGGGCGACCCGGGAGACGTAATTGAGCAAGCTCTTGTCAGCCTCGGTGACTGCGCTGAACTGCTCAGCGAACTTAGGAGGGCTGGGAACGCGCAGAACCAAGACATTATGATAGTCCGTGGTCTCAACCTCACCAAAGCGCCGGAATTCCCGGCGCGCCTTCCGGAAACCCTCACTATCATTGACAGTTATAACAACGTTCCAGTCTTTCATGGCAGTCCCGGAGGGCCTCTCCAGAAATCTCATCGGCACTTCGGAACGGGTATATGCTCCAACTAGATCGGCAGTTTCGCCTTGATACCGGTCAATATGTCCGGAGCCGCGTTGGCGAATGAAGATAACGTTTCTCGGGACGCGCGGAGGCATTAAGCTTCGTTCCCGGCGGCATTGGCGTCATAGTGTATTGCTCGTGGAGGAGGGCAGCGCCCGCATCATCATCGACTGCGGAGGGGACTGGCTTGACAGGCTCAAAGGCATAGCACCTTCTGCGATCGTGCTCACCCATGCTCATCCTGATCATGCCGCAGGGCTTGCCAAAGGAGCTCCCTGCAGCGTTTATGCGCCCGCCGGGACACTCGGTCTTCTGCAGCGCTATCCCGTTGCGGACTGGCGCAAGATGCCGTTGCGAAGCCCAGTTACGATCGGTCCGCTGACCTTCGAAGCTGTTCCGGTGCAACATTCCATCCGTGCGCCCGCGGTGGGTTACCGCGTGTCGGCCAAAGACGCTTGTTTCTTTTATGTGCCTGACATCGCCGCTTTTCCTGACGCTTCAGAGGTGTTGCGCGGAGTGCAGCTCTATATCGGCGACGGTGCAACCATCCTACGATCGATGGTTCGCAAAAGAAATGGAGTGGCCATTGGCCACGCGCCAATTGCCAGCCAGCTTCGCTGGTGCCAAGAAGCGGGCATTCGCCATGCCATCTTCACCCATTGCGGATCGGGTATCGTAGGCGGAAATAGGCGGCAGCTGAACGCTATGGTCGAGCGCCTCGGCCAAGAGCAAGGAATCACGGCACGGATCGCGGAAGACAAGGATCAGCTAAGCTTTCGCGCCGGCCATGTTGTCTGGCCATGGCCCAAAATCTAGAAATACCAAAACCTTGTCCGCAGCGCGTGTCTCACCCGCTAGTACGCGATCAAGCGGACAACAGGGAGCCTCTGCTCGTCACATCCGCCTTTGGACGCTCTTCCGCCATGGGCTGCCCCTCGACGATATAATAGATAGTCTCCGCGATATTCGTTGCGTGATCACCCATGCGCTCAAGATTCTTCGAGCAGAAGAGCACATGTGTGGAAAAGGTAATGTTCTGAGGATTTTCGATCATATAAGTGAGCAGCTCCCGGAATAGAGAGC
>JBAUNL010000332.1:0-4241 GCA_049579205.1 Rhodomicrobium sp.
ACTGAAGCGTGATCCCAATTGGCACAACGCGGTTGGAGTTATAATCGAGTTGACCGGCGGTGCCGATAACGGTGCCCCAGATCGGACCGCTCCTATAGGCAGCGTAAAGGCTGGCTGTGCTTTCCTGCTGCTTGAAGCTGCCATGTTCGCCAAGGGCAGCGTTGAGCGTGCCGATGGAGACCGCAATACCCCCAATCAATCCAGGAGCCAGGGTGAAATCGACGCCCCCAGCGCCGTTCCAGACAGTATTAGGGTCGCCGGGGAAGCCATGGTAATTATCCATGGAGATCGATGTGATGTCGCCGCTGACCCAGGCATTGAAGCCCAACGGGCCGCGGCGCGTTTCCGAGGCATCGATCTGATTCTGGATCGAGGAAATGAGGCTCAACCGGGTTTTGACCGCGTTCTCAGCTAGGAAGGAAATCTCGCTGGGGGCGGTTAACAGGCTATAATAGTAGTCCGCTACAATCTGCTGCCCGGCTTCGGTGAGATGCACCCCATCCATAAAAAGGTGAGTTTGCAGCGCGTCTGCCGACACAAGGTATCCGGTAGGTGCCAGAGGATTTGACGACAGCACCGGCGCGCAGACGGCGCCGTATCCAATCGGGCCGAATGCAGCAAGGGACGGCGGAAGCATACAGGCATTGGAGGTGATCGGAGCTGTGATCCCGAATGCAAGGGGATTGCTTTCGACTGCCGCGATAACCGATTGCGTGTCCGCTGGAATGAAATGCACATGGTCTGCCGCGAGATCGTTCCAGGTGGCGGTGAAGAGCGTTTGCCCAAGGGCCGTCTCATTGGGAGTGATGGCGGCACTCGGAACCGCATACTCATTGGCGACGATGATATAGCGCGCTCCGGCAGCCTGAAGATTCCCGATGCTCGCCGACAAAGCTTGCGCCTCTCCAAGAAGGTAAGCGTTCGCTTGGGGAATAGTTAATTGGAACAGTGGAGGAAGCACCCCATCCACGGCGAAAGTTGCTAGGAAGATGGAATTGCCGCCCGTGCTAAACAGGTAGACCGCATTTGGGTTCGCATGGCCATTGACAGAGGCCAAATAGTCCGCGATTTGACCAGTCGTGCTGGGAAGCTGTGAATTCGGAAAGCTGAAACCGCCGGTGAGCTGTTCAATATTCGTGAAGCCAAAAAAGCTATTATCGACGGCGCCGCTGATTGCGTAGTTTGTACCTCCGGCGGTATTCGCCGGATTTGCGGTCAGCCCGAAAAACGAGGCAAGTATTTGTGCGTTCCCGGGCCCGGGACCGGTGGAATGGGCGTTGCCGCCTGCGGCCAATGAGAATTGGATCACCTGATTGAATATCGGGTTGCCTGTATTGGCATTTGCGAACCAGCCCGTGTCGGTCGTACTGTCCCCGAATGCAATGACCTGATTATAATTTTGCGCAGAAGCTGGCAGAGCAGCCACGCAGGCGATCACGCCGATCACCACGCCCCAGAAACGCATCACTTCCCCCCAACGCAGAACGGTTTTTTTCAGTTTTATATAGCGAGTCTAGCATCGCCACTTTGCTCATGCTGTAGCGCAGCCGCAACGGACCTCGTCTTTCTCAAGCAGTGATGAACCTGCGGGCGAAATTCCTTCAAGAGGTTTTTGATTGCGCATCAGAAGTTTGCTCGGGTCATATCTACCCGCCGAAAGGGCCAGCGGCGACATCCGGTATTCGACGCTTGGCGCTTGGCCGGGAAGCGAGCGGCACTCTATCAGAGCTTGGCTTCCTTGCCTTCGCCCTTGCGGTAGAGGCGGGCGTCGGGATCGCTAACGGAGGCATGCGTTTCGTTCGAGCGCTTTTGGCCTTGGCAGTCCACTTCGGCGTTGCGGCCCTTTGTCCGCTGGATCGACGGCCAGGGCCGGCCCAGCAGGAACCTTGCCGTTTTGGTCCGGGCCCGAGGCATTAGCCGGCGGCTCGCTGTTGTTCGCTTCAGCCTTGGGCTGGAAGCTCTTCATCGAGGCCCAGGCTTCGATCGACGTGCCATCGACAGAGAAATGCTCGTCCGGTGGCAGCGGCGCCACCGGCTTGTCCGATAGGATCGCGGCAAGAAATTTGCGAGCGATGTCCGTATTCAATAGCCGGTCGCGGTTCTTGGTGAACACGGTCGCAACCCACACCGGATCGTCGATGCCAAGCCCCAGGAACCAGCGGAGCAAAAGATTATAGTGCATCTGATCCATCAGCTGACGCTCGGACCGGATCGAGAACAGGATGGTTCGCGCCCTCGGGGCGCACAGCCAAAACCAGAAATTGTACTGCATCCAGAAACACAACCCTAAGGCCTACCCGATACTACTTCGCAGATGTGACCCGCTACTTTTGTGAACAAGCCAACCTTCGGGGCGGGTTTACCATGTGTTCGAGGCTCCAAACCGGAGAATGTTCTCCGATGATAATTACGGCTTTGGTCCTCTCTCCGTGACCTCGAACACATCTTTTACTAATAATTGCAGAACGAGATAATCATAGCGCCTGCTGCCCGTGGGCGGACGCTCACGTTTAACCACGAACTCCGCTTCTTTGCCGCTTCTGTCTTTTAGCGTCTTGAACACCGCGTCGAAACCTTCGGCTAGAATGCCATCGATCGAGGTGACCTGATCACCAGGATTGAACGCGGCTTGATCGGCAATGGAGGCTCCGTCGATAAAGTGGATGTACATTTCGTTGGGCTTGCCTTCGGGGATGAACCTTTGACCAATGGTCATGCCTGAAACTTGGACACCGCGGCGTTTCATCAGGTCTTTTTCTCTCGGAACATCCACGGCGACCTCTTGCTCGCGCGTGTCTCTCTCGATGGTGAATGTGACCCGATCCTTCCCGCGCATGTGATCCAAGACCCGCGACACATTGCGGCTGGACCGGTCGCCATCCACCGCCAAAATGCGGTCGCCAATCTGGAATTTTTGCGACCATTCCTCTTGCACTTTTGCGACGATTAGCTCGTTATTCTCTAAAGCAGTCGCGAATGAAACCGGCAGTACCGGCGGTGCAGGTTCTTTGCCCTGCTTGAGGAGATCAAGAATTGTGCAGACCAATTTAATTGGAACTGCGAAGTGCAAGCCTTCAGATGGGGTTGCTCTAAGGCTCGCCATGTTGATACCGATAATGGAACCTGTCTCCGCGTCGATTAGCGGGCCCCCGGAATTGCCGGGATTGAGTGCCGCGTCAGTCTGCAGAACGCCTACCCCTCCGGCATCTGTGATCCCGCTGATGATCCCGCGGGTGGCGGTATAATCAAAAGACCAGGGATGTCCAAAAGCGATAACAGGGCGGCCAGGCGCATACTCGGTCGCGCATTGGAGCGGCCCAGCTATCGCCTGGGGCGGGATCCTTGAAGGCTCGATTGCTAAGACGGCGACATCTAAGTGATTGTCCATGTAGAATTTCCCGGCTTTCTCGAATGGATAGCCATTGAAGCTAATCTGCACGGACGACGGTGAGCGTCCGGCAACGTGAGCGTTTGTTAAGATCCAACCTCTCTCACGATCGGCAAGAAACCCTGCCCCCGCGGCGGTTCCCTTAAATTCCTGTTCGAAAGGATAGGCTATTGCCGAGACTATCTTGACCGTGAAGCGGCCTGCATCGGCGATGACATCCCCTGCGGAGGCAGGGCAAGAGCAAATCATGAAACAAAGAGCCGCGAAGATCTTGAATACTGCAAAGGAGGTACGCCTTGACATTGGCACAGCCCAAGGTTGGCAAGCTTTGACTTAGCCACACTATCAGCATGCAGATAGTTTGAACAAGTGCCACAAGATCTTGCGTCACGCTGGTAGTTGTGCCTGTCCGACAACTTAGGCCGGAACGGGGCTGTTTGAACCCAAAGAAAGCAAGCGGCGACGGGGGAGACACCGCTTGCAGTTTGCGCCAATGGGCTAGGCAGAGCCCATGGAATTGGCTTTAGAACTTCAGGCGCAGGCCGGCGCGTGGCGCGCCGAATGTCTTTGATCACCGCCTCGGCCGGCGGCTTTCCTGTCCCAGATTTCTGTCTCATCTTCGCTCCCTCGACGGGCTACGATGAGCAAGAAATCCTCAATTCCGCGCTAAACCCATTCTGTCTCGTAGGTGCTGCTCCCGGAGCCTACGCCAGTGAGCTGGCCGAGACTGAGCCGATCGAGGATGCGCGGGTTGTGATCGTCGGGAGAAGCGCGCCCATAGGCGCCGATTTCATTTGAAAGCAAGACAACCCCGGTCACAAGCGTTGGCCGCAGGTGAGATGAGTAATCATTG
>JBAUNL010000333.1:0-5490 GCA_049579205.1 Rhodomicrobium sp.
CAGGACGCCCGATCAAGCTTACTACGGAGCGCACAGCTTGCCGCCAGTCCGCTTGGCGGCTTAACCCCGGCAGACGTTCCACTTATCGAAGCGGAAATTCTGTCCGAACAACCGGGGCCACCTCAATGCTCAGGTTGACTTTGGCGAAGCGATTGGCGTAATCGGGGCCGTGCGATCATCAGCATATCGATTACACAATTGAAGGCTTCAGACTCAAAATGCCATCAAACCTGGACAATTCTTGCTAATGCCTGCCGATCCGATCATCTACACATCGCTTCCTCCTGTGATCACAAGGATGGCCGCAGGCGCCGAAATTGGCAGTAGTTATCGGAGAGCCTGTATTTCGTCATGGCGGGCACTTGGCACAAAAATTATAAGTTTGAATTCTTCTGATGAGATAAGATGCTTAGCTGGTCAGCACGATGGCATTGAATTTTACGAGACCGAGAAAGCGCCGCCGCGCATAGTAGATTTTATAGAGGCTGCAAAGGCTTCGGGAGCGAATATTGCTGCGATAATCAATGCAGACTGCCTCTTAATTGCGAACCGCGGGATCATCGATGCAGCGATCGAGGCCGCTGCTTCCGGCATGGTTCTGTTCGAAAGGCTTAACGTCAACCCGGAAGATCTTTGTCCCACAGGGATGGACTGTTACGGGTTCGACTTCTTCCTCTTCGATACCAAGATTCTGGATCAGGTATCTTTCGACGATCAGCTTCAAATTGGGAGCCCTTGGTGGGACCTCTGGTTTCCGCTCGCCTATCGGTGTGGAAATGGCGAAGTTTTTTGTCTTGAAGGCCCGGCGCTGCTTCATTTGGACCATTCGAGAGGCTTCAGTCAAGAAAGTTGGATTGCGAACGGGACTCGCTGTCATCAGTTCTTGTCCCGACTCGATGATATGTGGAAATTTACTGCAAACAGAGATACGAGTTATGAAAAAGAGTTGGCTAGTTTAGGTAGAAAATGCTTCTACTTTTTGAGATCAAATAAGCTGAGATTAAAATCTGAGGATGAGATGTCTCAGATGTATTGCCTCTTACTTAAGTCCATTGTTGAAAAAGGAAATACTAGAGTACATAGGCGTGCTCAGACTGCCGAAGCACGTCCGCTTAATAACCTGAGAAAGTATTTTAAACGGCGGCTGAGCGCTTTGGTGCGCGAGCTCTAAATTAAGAATGTGCCGATGCCGGATAACATCTAAACCCCGCTCTGCCCATATCGATATTTTGTGACTCCGCTCCATGCCTACGAGCTTGCACGGGTAGAGAGGGGGCGATGCACCGACACAACGGAACCCTCATCTAAATGCCCACACTCACTTCCTGCGTCCCGCACTATGGAAATGTCCTGCTCAAGGGGGTTGTTCGGAAAATCCAGTCGCGGAATCGGATACTTTCGGTCACTCCTAGCAAGCCCTTCTTTTTTGTAAGATATATTGTTGAAAGACATTTCGACCAGATCGGGAATACCGCTGATCGGGTTTATCCCACCACAGTTGTTTATGTGGGTATGAATGCAATAGAATTTTTGCATCAATTTGTCGGTAGCCTCCATGAACCGTTCAGGAAACTGCCCTACCCCGTGGAATTCAATAACAATCCCGCTGAAGTTGGCAGCAAATTCGACAAGCGCCTCGATAATCTCGTATTCGCTGCCTTCAATGTCGCATTTCAAGAATATCTTTCCCTCACATGGGGCGAGCCGAGCCATGCATTTAGCGAGTGTTGCTTCTCTCTCGGATGAATGAGAGGATATTCTTTGCTGGAAGAAGGCGTTTGGATAAGAGAAAAAGTTCCAAAAGCCGCTCAGCAATTCCAAGCGACGCATAACGCTCCGCTTCTTCTTCGGTCCGGTTTTGAATGATCCCCTTATCTTTTTCTTCATTTCTTGGGCAAAAAGCGAAAAAAGCTTCCATTTGCTGACACAGTTGTCATAGGCGTGAATGACATCGCAGCGAGACAGCTTCTGGAAATCGTCTTCGAAATCCCAATTCGCATCGATCCCGAAAGATAAGAGGACCTTTGAGTCTTTTACGGTCCGGAGCGAGTGAACATAGCCTCCATCAAAACGAGAGCCGATTCTCACCAAGTCCCCGCACTCAAACGGTAAGAGCCTTTCCCAAATTTCATCATTTCCTTTTGTCATCTTGGGCATTCTTTGATCTCAGGTAACTCCCCTCTTGAATAGCACGTCGTAGTAGGCTCCCCCTTCTGGGTGCTCCGCAATTTTATCCTGGCGGGCAAGCGCGAAATTGTGGTCATACAAATAGGCTTCGATTTCAGAAAGTCTTCCGCAGTGTTTGTATGCCTCAAAATCGGCTGCCTCTGTCTTTATGTAATTGAAATGAGGAAGTATTTCCGTAGACCCTATTAGAATATCCAGTTCCGTTCCCTGGGTATCCATAATCAAGATATCATAATCATTGAGGTCGATGTTGTGTCTGGCTACGATGCTTGGCAGCGTTGAGGAAGTAAGCGTCAATTCGCCCACATATGTCACTTGCGGCCATATATCCTTGCACTGATGCATCTCGTAAATTGATGAGGAGGCGCCGTTGTTATTTGCGATGTGAAGAGTATGGCTGGCACCTTCTCGATCGGTGATGAGCGCTTTAATTGCATGCTGCTTAGGATATGAACTGATATTTCTTTTTAGAATCTCATAAACCGACGGAATTGGCTCAATCCAAATGACTCTTATATCATGTTGGCCATATAAATGCCTTTCCTGACCCACATTTGCGCCGACATGAATGACCCCTTTAGCACCCTTGAGGTATGCATCGGGGTGACCCTTGGCAATCAGGTTAGCATATTTCGTTAAGCGCTTTCGAAAGCGCTGGATTTCGCGTCCCACCCGCACGGACGTCTTTGCAGCCGGCTCGGCCGCCATTTTTTCAGGAATACAGCGCGTTCCTGAATTGGGTGGGCTTGATTCAGTCATTTCAGCTTGTCCCTCCGCCTCCCAAGTGACCGCCACAGCTTAAAAAGGCTTCTCTGCAGAGAGTTGTAATCGTCAGGCAATCCCCGCAAAAACGTGGGAAGCGCTTGCAGGCCAGTGGGAGTCACCGTCAAATGGTGCCACGTGAGAGGGAATGGCCGGTCACAGAAGAGCGTTCCATCGTATCCGCAGAATAAGTAATATCTCGAGGCGTTGTCGTCGCGGCATTGCTCAAGAGTTAGGCCCGTGCTTAAACCTAGCCGCGGCATATGTATTTTATCCACCAGTAGCAGGTTGCAGTAAGTTGAGGCAACAAGTTCATAGCCCTTCGATTGGGCGAGTTCCGTAATGGCTCTTGCGCTGGCACCTTGCTTAATTCGAAAATCTTTTACCTGCACGAAGAAGACAGGATTAGGTATCGAGGGATTGAATTCGATGCAAACAAGTTTTGACCTGTATTCGGTTAAGCTCTCGAATATGTGGTAGTCATTTCCATCAATATCTATCGAGAGAAAATCAAAATCCTTAGGTATGTCTGTATTGGCAAGGATTTTGGATAGTGCTCCCTCCCCATCGAATGTTACGTATCTGTTCAACAGAACGTTGTCTTTGCCAGTAATGTTCTCCGTCAGCTGTTCGAATCTCTTCGAGTCTGCTTCAATTAGAACGCCTCGATAGCCGTGGTTTCTAATGAGATTACAAGTATTGGATAGGTAAACCCCATCCCATGCTCCAAACTCAACGCACCAACCGTCTTGTGGTAGCAAGTCGAGGATCGTTTCGATGATGCCATCCTCGCCAAATTGCGAAAACACATTTCTCGCAGTAGACGCAAAATTCATGAGCCGCTCAATTTTCGATCCTGATTTCATATGCCCTGCATTTTTCAGATAGGCAAGGAAGTTCCTATTGAGAAACAAACCTTTATAGCATTATGATGATGCCAATCATGCTGGTTGAAACGCGACAAGCGCCCTCTATCGCCCAGTGCGGCTCACCTCGGGCAATGGCATCTGCCGTGGCATCCGAGAAGCACTCAACTTCGATCTCTACCCTCTCGGGAGATGAGCGGCCTAGGCCCAGCCAGCGCGATGTAAGGCGGCTCCGCATATCCTCACCCGGAATAATCGTGAACCTACGCTTGCCGGATTGGCCGGCAACGCATCCCTGGACGACTTCGCACCGTCTAATTGCGCACAGCTTCTGGATCGCGCGGGGTATCGGCTCAACAGCAATTCCAGTCCAGCCCAGGTTATTTTCCAAAAAATATGAATTACTAAAGCTTACTCCGTCATGTGCGCCAATGTCGACAAAAACTCCATTCCGTTTGCCAGGAAACAAGACCTCTGCGATCCACTTATCTTGGCCATACTGACTAAAATAACCTTCGGAAACGAGTTCTGGAATTGAAAAAATTGGATGTAAAGCATCGCGAGAATAGGTCTTGTACTGCCGAAGCTCCATAAACTTCTGAAAAGTTCTAAACATTTACAATAACACTCTCGATTCAGCCAATCTGCCTTGTGCGAACGCTGAAATAGCAACATTACCCGGAACGATCAAGCCGTGCACATGCCAAGCCGGAACATAGCCGAGCCTTGAAGCGGCTGTGCTAGGTTGTGGATCGGCGTGGAATAGTTGACCGGCTGGGGCTGGGATCGGCGGGGTTCGGCGCCCAATAGTTGACAGACTCAGACATCGGCAAATGCCCCCTCTAATTGTGGAGGGGGTAATAGTGATCTTGAAATCGAGCGACACTTTTTGACCATTCACGTCTGGATGAGATAGACACTTAATTGACTGCGTTGGCGTTCTCCCTTTGCGGAGTTATGGCACGGCGCCCTCTGATGGCAGATGGCATGGGCTGTTCGCTGGAGTTGCTCGAAAAGCGAGCGGCGCCTTGGAAGCGATTTACGTCCGTGAGAGCTAGGCCATATCGCAAAGAGCGAAACGTGTCCTGCCCAAAGCGCGAGAGGTTACATACTTGCCGGACGCTAGCTGGAGCCTGAGATTTGGACTGCGTCGGGTCAGCATCAGCTATGTTCCAATTTTGCCACATATTCGAAAAATGGGCCGTCCTCAACTCAGGATTGATACACTAAAGGTCACGCTTCGCTAACAATCATTAAATATGTTGGATACTTGTGAGTAAGCAATTTCGTGTGCAAGGCGACGAATGTGGCATTCCGAAAATGTTTCCATTTTTTCTTTTTCGTCGCCTTTCTGCCATTATTAACTTCTGGCTGTACAACGGTACCGCCACTTTGGCATGCAACCAACAACCTTCCATTTTCAAAAGAGATTTCGATACACGAAGTTGTGCAAAGAGTTAAGTGTGAGCTCGCGGACGCTTTGGACAAAAAGACTTCAAAACAGAAGTTTAGGTGGATGGCATCCTGGACCGTAAAAGCGGATCTTACACTACAAACAAACGAAATAGGCGGTATAACGCCAACGGCCGCTATAATAGATCCACTGAAAAATACATACAATTTGGGTTCCGGACCTAGTAGTGTATCATACCCAAAAGGTGTTCCGGGAGCATCT
>JBAUNL010000334.1:0-13413 GCA_049579205.1 Rhodomicrobium sp.
TTTGTTGGCCAGCGCAACCGCTGCAATCTTGGTTGTGCGCCGCTGCATCAGCTGAATGAGCCAGGGCCGGCGCGTTCCATGCCGCTCCGCATAGCGGATCACTGCCGTTGCTCCCACCACGAGCATCTGCCTCAAATAGCGGTTGCCAGCTTTTGAGATACTGCCAAGCCGTTCCTTGCCCCCGCTCGAATTCTGTTTGGGAACAAGGCCGATCCAAGCGGCCAAGTCGCGTCCTGTCTTAAAGGCTGCGGGACTGGCGATAGTCGCCACGAACGCACTGGCAAGGCTCTAAAGCCGCGTGTAGCGGTAAGATACGCCTCGTTCGGTGGCTGCTACAGTAACGGTTGGAGCAATCCGAAATGTCGCAGCTTGAAAGCGGGGCGGATGGCATTCCGAGCAGGAACCGTTTCCGGTTCCTGCTTCGCGAGGGTTCGCGGTTAACCTCCATTCGCATCGGGAGCGAGCGGGCCGGTCACTGTTCCATCCGGCGACCTATCTTGATGATAGGGGCTCGCGCTCGCCGGCACCGAAAAAGCGCTGAGCGAAAGGGTGCTAATTAAGGCCGCAACCAAAGCCATCTTCAGCATGTTCATAGCGACACTCCTTGTTGTCTTGCTTGCAGTAACAGAGGTATCGCTTGGCGTGGAACCTTGCCAATGCTGGTTGACTAAGCTTTCGATAGCTGAGAGATATCATTGAATTTCAGTTGCTTATTCATTTGACGATATAGGGGAGCGACGCTACCAGGACCTTCTCATGGAAATGCACGAAGTCAGATATTTTTTGGCCGTGGCCCGAACGCTGAATTTCACACGGGCGGCTGAGGAGTGTCATGTCGCGCAACCGTCTTTGAGCCGCGCAATAAAAAAGCTTGAGGACGAGCTTGGGGGCGACCTGTTCCGGCGCGAGAGAGCGCTCACTCACCTTACAGACTTGGGCCGCCTGATGCTACCGGTGCTGACGCAAATCTATAACAGCGCCATCACCGCCAAAACGCTAGCGGCCGCCCTAGGCAAGCGCACTGTGCTTCCCCTAAGGCTCGCGCTCTCGCACACCGTAAATCTTGGCCTGTTCGCCGGGATTTTGACGAACCTTGTGACGTCGCTTTCGGGTTTGGAACTTAAGTTCTTTCGAGGCACTGCCGATGAGGTTGGTGAGGAATTGAAGACTGGTCGCTCAGAAGTTGCTGTCGCCGGTGAAATTGAAGATTTATGGGAACGTTACGAGCGCTGGCTATTATTCTCGGAGCGGCTTTGGCTGGTAGTCAGCGCCAGCCATCCGCTGGCCATGCGCAATAGGGTCGATTTTAAGGACCTATCCGGCCAACGTATATTTCCCCGTTATTATTGCGAAGTATTCCATCAGCTGACGGAGATTTTCCGGTCACATGATATTTCACTGGCAGAGGGTGACCAGATTGCGTCCGACCACGATCTGCTATCACTTCTGGAAGCCAATGCGGGGGTTGCGGTTTTGCCTGAAACCATGGTCACCGACCAGCTCCGGAAGGTTATGGTGAATGGCCTTACCCTTGACAGAAGCCTTTATGTTTATGCGGTATCAGGACGAGAGCGTTCGCCCGCTGCAAGTGCAATGATTAAGCTTCTTCGATCATCGGACTGGTCACGTGTCACGATGTCTTTTGCTTCCTCCGGCGAACAGCAAGAGGTTGTTCGACCCTCCCGCTGACTGCGCCGCTGCGAGCGTCTCCCGCGCTGGCATTCGGATCCGTTCTTATAAGGGTGAGCGCCGCGAGGATGTCCCGCGGCTCCATTCTTTTCCGGAAATCTGGATCAGCGAAGCGTGCCTTTACTGTTCCGTCAACTCCAACGACAAAGGTCGCGGGGACCGGAAGAAACCAGCCGCCGTTGTTCTGGAAGCGGGGAAGATCAAGGCCGCTGCTCAAATACAGATCCCGGAGCTTCTCAACCCATATGACCATCCCCAATGAGAGTGTGTATCCGAAATCAAGATCGGTGAGTATCCGGAAGGGTAGTTTATTGTCTTCCACGGCCTTTCGAGAATAGGCACCCGTTTCGGGCATGATCGAGATCACCTCTCCGCTCAGCCGGCGAACATCGTCATGAATTTGCGCCAGCGCTCGCAATTGCAGCCGGCACCAGGGGCACCAATGACCTCGATTAAGACTGATGACAACCGGGCCGTTCGCGAGGAGAAAGTCAAGCCTGGTCAAACTGCCATTTTGGTCCGGAAGCACAAAATTGGGCATAACCGAACCGACCTGGGGGCCAACTTTCGTCGGCGAGCGAAGCTGCCCGATGATCTCGTCGTAAACCTGATTGGTCTTTGGATAAAAATATCTCGAATATCCGGAGTAAACGTCCAACCGGTGCTGGAGGGAGCCACCGCATGCATCAGCAAGCTGAAACGCTTCGGCTGCGTTAGCAGGAGAATGGGATAAAGAAACCGTATCTTTCGTGGCATCTTGCAAATCCCGCTCTTCATCCGCTTGGCTCATTGTGACCTGTCCCGCCTAAGATTGAATGCCTGCGGCGCTATCCGCCCGTCCCAGTCCTGACAATTACACGGCAATAAGCGGTTCAGCCTGTGAACTATAGCTGCCCCAGCCGGCAATCAACAATAGCAAGCTGCCATCGAAATCAGAGTTTCCCGGTATTTCCATTTCCAGCGTGCCTCCTTTATTCAGTGGCTTATGCTCCGCGAGCTCGCCGCGACTCTTGGGTTTTTCTGCGGAGCTTACTGTTCAGCTTAGGGAGCGCCGCGCCGCGCTTTGGGAATGGAGACGGCCATGATGATCAAAATCGATCGCAGAAAGCTCGGACAGGTCGTTCTGGTGCTCCAGGGCGGTGGAGCGCTCGGCGCTTACCAAGCGGGCGTATATCAAGCTCTCCATGAGGCCGGAATCGAACCCGACTGGGTCATAGGGACTTCGATCGGCGCGATCAATGCCGCTCTTATAGCAGGCAATCGCCCAGAGGAGCGCCTCGCCAAGCTCAAGGAATTCTGGTCGCGCATCACGCAAAGCTCTATCCTGGCCGCCCTCAACGCCAACCCATTCATCGCCGCTTTCGCCTCGAACGCAGGCACGATCGCTGGCGGCGTCTCCGGCTTCTTTGAGCCAAACCCTGCCGCCTGGATCGGTGCGAAAGCAAGGCTAGAACCCGAAGACGCTGCCTACTACTCGACTGCACCCCTAGAACGTACGCTCCTCGATCTGACAGCCCCTGAACTGCTGAATACTGGAAGCCCCCGTTTGACGGTTGGCGCCGCAAATGTGCAAACGGGCGAGATGCATTATTTTGACAGCCGTGAGACGGCCCTAACAATCAGGCATATCATGGCTTCGGGTGCCCTTCCTCCAGCGTTCCCGGCGATCCGGATTGATGGCGAACTTTACTGGGACGGAGGTATTCTCTCCAACACCCCTGTCGAGGCCGTTTTCGACGATAATCCACGCCGCAACTGCTTAATTTTCGCGGTCCATATGTGGGGTGCGAGCGGTCCTGAGCCTGATAGTCTCTGGAGCGTCATGGGCCGCCAGAAGGATCTGCAATATGCCAGCCGGGCTGTGAGCCACATCCGCCGCCAGAAACAGATCCACAAGCTTCGCCATATTATCGCGAAACTTGCTCAAAAGCTGCCCCCCGAGGCGCGCGCCGATCCCGAAATTGCGGAAATGTCGGCATATGGCTGCTTGACCCAGATGCATGTCGTCCGCTTGCTGGCGCCGCCTCTCGCCGGCGAGGATCATTCCAAAGATATCGACTTTAGCGCGAAGGGCATCCGCGCCCGCTGGGATGCAGGATATGCGGATACAAAGCGTGCATTCGCGGAAATGCCATGGAACCAGGAATTCGACGAGCTGGAGGGCCTCATTCTGCATGAGGCTCACGCTGGCCGTATCATGGCAGGCTGTGAAATTCGCGGCGTTCTAAGCGCTGAAAGCTCCTGACCCATTGGTTATTGCTAAGTGTGCGCTGAGCGCCCTGCGGCGGTATCATTGCCGCATTGTGCAGCCCAAGCCGCTTCAATCCCGATGAATGGGCTCCATCCCCCGGTGTTAGCCGCGGCAGCGCTCTTGTAGCACCGGATAAGGACGGAAGCATCATGCGCCCGAGTCCTAGGCGAATTGCCGCGCGTAACAGGAAAACCGGGAAGGTAGCTCCACGACAATAGCCCCAAGCTATCGAAATTTGAGCCAAGCCGCATTTCCCGTGCGGCGCTTGCCGTCCTATTCTTTGTGCAGTGAACCCCGTTAATTGCAGGTGATAGCATGGATATGAATGATAGCCGTAAGGCCCTACGCGAACACGAGCTCAAGGGCAAAACTGCCGTCGTCACCGGTTCAACAAGCGGTATCGGACTTGGCATCGCCGAAGCGTTCGCCGTCGCCGGCATGAACGTGGTGCTGAATGGCTTTGGCGAGCGCGATCAGATTGAAAGCATCTGCAAAGGGCTGGAGGCAAGCTTCGGTGTAGGCGTCAGCTATTCGCCCGCCGATATGTCGAAGCCTGCTGAAATCGCACAAATGGTTGAAGAGGCGGCATCAAACTTTGGCAGTGTTGATGTTCTCGTCAACAATGCCGGGATTCAGCATGTGGAGGCCATTGAAACTTTTCCGCCTGACAAGTGGGACGCCATTATCGCTATTAATCTCAGTTCGGCATTCCATACCATTCGCGCAGCTCTGCCGGGCATGAAGGCACAGCGTTGGGGACGTATCATAAATGTGGCATCTGCCCATGCGCTTGTGGCCTCGCCTTTCAAGTCAGCCTACGTCACCTCGAAACATGGGCTACTTGGGTTGACAAAGACGGTTGCCCTCGAGGCCGCCGAGTCTGGAGTTACCGTCAATGCGATTTGTCCCGGATACGTTCTGACGCCGCTTGTAGAAAAGCAGATTCCGGAAACTGCAAAAGCCCGTGGGATTAGCGAAGAGGCAGTGGTTAGGGACGTATTGCTGCATGCTCAGCCGTCACGCCGATTTGTCGCCGCCTCCGAAGTGGGCGGCCTAGCGCTGTTCCTATGCACCAGCGCCGCTGCTTCCATTACAGGGGCAGCACTTCCCATTGATGGGGGCTGGGTTGCGCAATAGCGCGCCGGAAGGGAGAGAGACGATGCACGCCGCTACCGACATACTTAAACTGGCCTCGATGCCGATCGCTTCGCCATCCTACCCGCGCGGGCCGTACCGGTTCATCGACCGCGAGTACCTGATCGTTACCTACGAATCCGACCCGGACGCGATCCGCGCCGCCCTGCCCGAGCCGATGCTGCCCGACGGCAGCAACACGGTGCTTTACGAGTTTATCCGTATGCCCGACTCGGCCGGGTTCGGCGACTACACCGAATCGGGTGTCGTGATCCCCGCGTTCCTGAACGGCGAACATGTCAACTTCACCGCCCAGATGTATCTTGACGATGAGCCGCCGATCGCGGGCGGCCGGGAGATCTGGGGCTTCCCCAAAAAGAATGGCAACCCGAAGCTCCGCATCGTGCACGATACGCTGACCGGCATTCTCGAATACGCGGGCGTGCAGGTGGCGGTGGGAACTATGAGCTATAAGCACGAACATCTGCTTTACGACGTCGAGGGCCGCAAAGCCTGCTCGTCGGCCTCACTGATCGCCAAGATGAGCAAGACCCAGGTCAACTTCAAACTGATTCCCGACATTGATGGCTCCCCGGCAATTGCCCAACTGGTCGGGTACAATTTGACCGACATCCAGGTGAAAGGCGGCTGGTCGGGCCGTGCGCGGTTGCACCTGGTGCCGCATGTGAACGCCCCGGTCGCCGATCTCCCCGTGCGGAAAGTGGTGGGCGGCCTGCATTTCATTGCCGATCTCACGCTTCCCTACGGGCGCGTCCTGCACGACTATCTGAAGGACATGCGATGACCAAGCCTGCCAAAAACATCGTTATCGCCGGCGGCGGCTTCGCCGGCAGCACAGTGGCGCGCGAGCTGCGCGCGCGGCTGCCTGAGGGCTACATGCTGATTCTGATCAGCGAGGAGAGCTATCTCACCTTCAACCCGATGCTGCCCGAGGTCGTGGGCGCCTCGATCTTCCCTGAGCAGGTGGTCGCGCCTTTGCGCCAGATGCTCAACTTGCGCGGCGCGAGCCGCTTCATCATGGGCCATGTTGTCGCCGTCGACCGAGCGGCCAAGACGGTCACCTGCTCGACGCTTGCTGGTGAGACCGTGGTACCCTATTGCGAGCTGATCCTCGCCTTCGGCAACAGGCCGCGGCTCGATTTCATCCCAGGCATGGCCGACCATGCGCTGCCGCTCAAGAGCATCGGCGACGCGATGGAGATCCGTAACGTGGTGCTGCGAAGGCTGGCGCAGATCGAACTTGAGCACGATCCCGAACGGCGGCGGCTACTCGGGCACTTCGCCGTCATCGGCGGCGGCTTCTCGGGCGTCGAGGTGGCAGGCGAGCTTGCCGACTATCTAAAGAGCGTCCGGCGCTATTATCCGCGGGTTAACATGGAAGAGGTCAAGTTGACCGTCGTTCAGGATCTCGACAGGCTGCTGCCGGAGCTACCCCTCCGGCTCGGCCGGGCGGCGCTGCGCTCGCTCAAGCGGCGTGGCGTGGCCGTCCTCCTCAGCAAGCGCGCGGCCGAAGTCCATGCTGGCGGCATCTGTTGCTCCGACGGGGAGATGCTCACGGCCGCCACTGTGATCTGCACGATCGGTACCCGGTCCAACGCGCTGGTCGAGACGCTGGGCCTTGCCTCCGACCGCGGCCGCATCGTCACTAAACCCGATCTGTCGGTGGAGGGAGCCGAGGGAATCTGGGCGGCCGGGGACTGCGCATTGGTCGTCAATCACCTCGATGGCAAAGCAGCCCCACCGACTGCGCAGTTTGCCGTCCGAGAGGCGCGGCTTCTGGCGCGCAACTTGCTTCGCCGCCTGGCCGGCCGCCCAACCGAGCCGTTCCGCTACCGTTCGCGCGGCATGATGGCGGCGATCGGTCATATGAACGGCGTGGCCGACGTGTTCGGCATCCCCGTCAGCGGGCTGCCCGCCTGGCTGATCTGGCGCGCCTACTACTTGTCGCAGATGCCGACCTTCGGCCGCAAGCTGCGCATCTTTGTCGAATGGACCTGGGGGATGTTCTTCCCGACCGACATCACTCACTTCCGCTTTACCCGAAGCGGCGAGACGGCCGGGCGCTCGAACGAGCAGCTGGGACATCGCCTGCCTGCCGCGGGCGACGCCGGCGATGGATGACGAGGCCCTGTGCAGAAGCGAAGACTTACAGCGGTTATTGGATGACCATGAAATCACAAGACGGGAAAATACATAGGTTTCGGACAATGAGAGTGGCTAGCCAAAGAATGATGCCTGTCCCAGAAAATCAGTTTCTTATCTTGTTCAGAATGTTTTCAAACCCCGACGGTTAGCGTGGTTACACCTCCTATCGAACTCTAATGTCTTACGATGCGTGAGGCATTAGAGTTCGGCGTAGGCTGGCCTAATCCTAGCGGCTTCTGGTTAGGAAGTGCGACATCGTCTTTCAGATGTGTGCAGCGTGCCCACAAAAGCAATGACATTCGCGCCGCCATCGAAATCGCCGGTGACAGACTGCGCCCTCTGCCGCCTTACTCGCCAGATTTGATGAGCCCAATCGAACAGGCCTTCGCAAAGCTCAGAGCTCACCCGCAAACATAAGAACGTATCCACTGAAAGCCTTTGGAGACCCATCGGCACGCCCTTCAACATCTTCACCCCAACAGAATCCAAAAACTTCTTCCAACAAGCCGGATATGCGTAAGTCAAAACGGGAAGCACCCTAAATCGAGTTGAGGACGCCCGGTCTTAAGGGGTTTGCGGTCATAAGTTCCTACTTTTCGAATAGCGGCTTTCGACCCTTCTGAGGCATCCAAGGGTCGCGTATTTCGAAATATCGCGCAAACCTATCCAATCTTTTAATCTTGGACCGCCGCTGGAGGCGGGTCGAGGCCGAAAGCTTCGCTAGCCGATTTGAAATGAAGCGCGTGCAGTCGGCGATAATGGCCCGGCGATTGGTCGAACTAGCGCCGGAAGGTGTGATTGAATGCGCTCACTTCGGAGTAGCCGAGCGAAAAGGCGATTTCACCCAGCGCCAGAGTCCCGTTTTCCGAGAGGTTCAGCGCTAGAGTCTTTCGCACCTCGTTTTGCAGGTCGGAATAGTTCACGCCTGCATCTCGAAGCCGCCGCTGAAGCGTCCGCACCGAGGTGCCAGTTGCGTTGGCGAGGTGCTCGATGCCGCCCTCGCCTTTGACCAGCAGGCGGGCGATCTCCCGGCGCAATTGATCAATTTTGCCGCGCTGTTCGGGTAAAGCGGCGAGTCGAAGATCGCCATAATGGCGCATCAGGCTCTCGATCATAGGCATCGGCCGTCGCCATCGGCCGCTCGAGCAGGAACGCGTCAAACCGGATGCCGACCCAGAGATGACCGACCCGGATGTTGTCGCCCATGATCGCCGCGCGGGTGCGGCGTTCCGCCGGCGTTTCGTCCGCCAGCTGCGGCAGCAGGACCTCCTGGGGGGTCCAACGCGGATGGTCGAGCCCGACGCGCATGAGGCGCTCTGGGCAGATCCTGCCCTCCGCGACAAGTTTTCTAACGCTTGGAGACTGCATTAGCGGAAGCCGCTTTGAGCGTTTTTGGGCTGGTGTTTTAGAAGGCCATCGTCAAAAATCACTTCTACTTACGTTGCCACTATCGTGCGGGTAAGAAGGCCGATTGCGGGGAGGCGTCCATGTTCGAAGCAGGACCGTGGAGACTATACGCACTCTTATTGTTTTTGGGATTGTCCTCGCAATCGCGTGCCGCTGATTTCACGTGCGTTCAGCCTGCCTGGGGGCGGGTTGTTAACCTCACTGAGGCCGAGCCATACAACCACGGGGACCCGTCGCAGTTGATGGAACTGCTGTTTAAATATGGCGGATACTACGCCTGGGACCGCAAAGACAGCAATGTAGAGGACTTCTCTAGCAATTGCTGGCGCGTCGCAATTCAAGGAAAAATTACCACCGGAGATGCTAGTAAGCTGGAATGGATTCTAACAAACAAGCGACCACCTGGATTTTTTCTGTTGCAGTCGCCGGGGGGAAATTTGCTAGAAGCAATGACAATGGGCCGCCTGCTTCGTACTGCCTTTGCCAATGTCGAGGCGAGCAAAATCCACTGTGGTGGGAATGGCGAGCCAGTTTGCTGCGCTAGTGCGTGTGCCTTGGTTTATTTTGGCGGCGCACGCTGGAACCCGACCGACCGCCTTGGCCTTCACAGGCCTACACTCGAAGACCTTGGCGAAGTGGATTACAGCAAGGCCCGCAGGGCGCTGGAAGACGCTAGCGTACTTGTCGGCCAATATTTCAAAGAGATGGAAATAGATGCCCAGCTTTTAGATGCAATGATGCGTGCTGGGCCGGACGAGCTTGTCATTTTGGCATTGGGCAAAAAATATCCGCCTTCATTGCAGGATTGGCTGATGGCCAAGTGTAAAACAGACGGCGACAAAGACGATTGCATGGACCAAAAGCTGCGAAATCTCTCAGGTCAGCAGTACCCGGAGTATAAGGAAGCGAGGCGCTTTTCATGGTACTCCTACAAATCAAAAAGCGATCTAAAAAAAATGTTGTCCGACGATGCCATTGGTCCCATCACAAGCGCGGCTGCCGAACGCGAACTGGAGAGTCGGCGGAAAATTCTAATTCCGGAGCCCGGTCTTGTTCGCAGTCTTGATTCAGGGGGTGATATCCGCTCGATCGCGATAACTGGCGACGGCCGTTTCGCGCTTTCCGGAAGCTATAAAACAGTGAAGCTTTGGGACCTGTCCAGCGGCCAGGTGTTTCACATTCTCAACGGCCACCATGGACCGGTTAATTCGATCGCGACAACACCAGATGGGCACTATGGTTTTTCAGGCAGTAGTGATGGACATCTGAGGCTCTGGGACCTCGCAGCTGGACGCGAACTTCGCACTCTCTACGCCAGCCCCGAGGTTGGTCGAGTCGCACTCTCCGTTGATGGCAAGTATGGCCTTTCAGCCGAATTTGATGGTAAATTGAAACTTTGGGATCTGTCGAATGGCCAGGAAGTTCGTACTTTAGCAGGTGATAGGAGCCCTATTCTTGCAATAGCTTTTACAGATGATGGGCGTGGCAGTATTTCAGCGAGCATGGACACAGTAAAGCTCTGGGACCTTTCAAGCGGCCATGAGATTCGATCCTTTGCGCTAAATAGCAGCCCCAAAGGTGCTTTGAATTCCGAGCTGAGCGCTCACTCAGTTGCGGTTGCGCCTCATCCCGGCTATGTAGTTTCTGGCCACGATGATGGCACACTTAAGCTTTGGGATCTTTCGACGGGCCGCGAGATCAGAAGCTTTGTAGCCCACAAGTCCGTAGTAACGTCGGTTGCGGTCAGCTCTGACGGCCATTATGCCACTTCAGGCGGGTGCGCCTCATTCGATGAAGACAAGGATTGCGAAGCGGGATCACTGAAGGTTTGGGAGCTTACAACAGGCAAGCAATTGCACGAGTTTCTGGGTCACATATACTATGTTCATCGTGTTGCCGTTACTCCTGACGCGCACTTCGCTTTTTCTAGCGGCGAAAAAACCCTGAAGCTTTGGGATCTTTCGGAATGGACGCGCTCGCCGGAGGCCCGGCATTAGTTCCTTGAGGAGTGTCGGCGGTGCAGCTGAATGCCTCTGGCAGTGTTAAAGCAGGCCCATCGCCTCAAAACGGTCTTCGGCATCCCCCAACGCGCAAATCTCCATCATTCCCGCGGCGGTCCAGCTAAACAGTATTCCCTGCTCATCCATCCGCCGCCGGCACCTGCGCCAATCCTTCACCTCTTCCAAACTTGGCGGATAAGCATGCCAGTCGCGAAGTCCGTCCATTGTAAGATCACTCAATTCTTTAGCGCTCAAGAGCGTGGCCGATATTTAACCGGCATCAAGATCCCCGGCGTCCTGATAACGAAGGGCGCTGCGACTGCGCCGAACCCGAATAATGCCTGCCGCCTTGAAATCATACTGGGCCTCTCTAATGCAGACACCAAATTGGCAACTCCATTCTACCATCGCCACTGTCACCCAAATGCAGCACACCTCCTTTTTTGCGCCTTTGATGGTTGAAGGCGGCAGCGATTCCAGCCCTGCTTTTCAGAAGAGCCCGAAGCTGATGGCCTTGAGTGCCTGCCGTATAGGCGGGAGCCCGGGCCGCTCGCTCAGGGTCGGATTGATGCATTGAACGAGCGCGGCGCGAACCACTGCTGCATCATGCACATCTTCAGCGTCAAGCCAGCCGCGGGCCATTAGCGCTTGAACTCCAGAAGGCTGGATTTCTAGATTCTGGAGAATGACGGTCCCGCACCGCTTTCTATTCCGATGCCTGCGAACCCGTTCCGTGGATGATTTGCTCTGCGCCATGATCGCCTATCATAGAGGTAACGCGTTACAGAGCTAGATCAAAAAACTGTTTCACATCGGCTCTCTAGCGTTATGGGAAATCCCATAACGGAGCTAATTCAATAGCTTATGATCGCCTGTCAAACTGTAACAGATTTGCGCTTGACGCCGGAACGCATCAATCCTTGTCCCAGCGCGGTGTGTATCGGATGCGCACGGTCCAAGGATAACCCGGATACCGGCTGCAGCAGCCGCGAGGCCGGTGAGATAGATCGAACATAAATGGGCGTTCTTGTCTCAAAATAGCGAGTGCTTTCTCAGCCAGCGGCTTGGCTTTCGCTTTGGCCTCGACCATTCGCGGATCATCTTCCGGAAGGCCTTTCACGGGGTCCATGATCGCGTCGATTTCCGCTTTGAGGATGTCGAACTCCTCGCTCATTTCATTTCCCGCTCTTCGGCGGCACGATCCCGCCATCCTCTGTAAACCGGACGCCACTCATTCCTTCGGCCTCTTGAACCGGACGCCAGCGCCCTGAGTGCTATTCTCCGCAACAAAGATCACTCCAGCTTTTTCGCACGCGCTGATGATCTTGCCCATCGTAGTGCTAAGCATCGACGCGGTGCGCTCTGTCTCAAAATCCGAAAGCGTTGAGAATGGAACTCCCGCAGCTTCGCCTAGCTGCTTTCGGCTCCAATTGAGCAGAGCCCTTGCGGCGCGGATCTGTGCGGCATTGATCATGCGCAATAGATGCATTGTGTTTTGTGGCCCTCCAACAAAAATTATTGACCGTTCGCTAATCATTATATACGATCCGTCATCACTATCAACCGCTAGTACACTAAAAACTGTTGATCAATCATTCGCAATGAACGCGCCAAAATCTGTTGATTTCCGGCGAATGGACAAGCTTTGCCGAAAGGAGTCCCCGCATGAATCTATCCCCTCAACTACTCAAAGCCTCGCTGACCTTCCTAAGCCAGGCTCACATCCTCGTCAGTGCCATTGGCGGCCTCTTCTGGGGCGCTGGCGATCCCGATGCTTCCGCGCGCCTCAATGACATTTCCAACCGCATTGCGGACGAGCGCGATCTAGTCGAACGGCAGATCCACAAGAACGCCGCTTCCTGAAAATCCCACCGTGTTGCCCGCGCGGTAGCTTAAGCGTAGCAGAAGGGCGCAGATTAATTGCTTTTGATGAAGGAGTTTTCGATGATGGCAGAAAATGCAGTTCCAGAGGAAATCCTGGACGAGTGCGAGGCGCCAGAGCCACGGCCCGAATTGCCGTTTGTTGGCGCTCCCAGCGACGGGCGGAGCAACTATTGGGCGCCAACCTTAACCGGCGACACGCAAAAGGACTATCTTCTCGGTCTTCAATATGCCGATGACGCCTTGGACTTTGCTCGCCGGCCCGGCCAAGAGTATTTTTTTGCTTTCGTTCTCATGGACATGCTTCGAAGCTTCGGATTTGCTCACGACGAAAAGAGCATGGAAGTCGCGTTCTTGGTGAGATTGGCTCGCTTTGCGAAATTCGGCGCGCCCAGCCAGGTAGTTTATCCCGATGCCGAGGAGGAGGAGCCAGGCGCGACAGCAATGAATTGTTAACGCCGATTTTTAATACCGCTGGCGCGGCGGGGAAATCGGCATAATCTTAGGGCGGGATTGTAACCTTCTTCCCTCTCTGTAAGAAAGCCCTGGGGCGCCCTCTCCCCAGGGTTTTTTGCTGCGCCGGGTCCAGAAACAAAAAAGCCCGGACAGGATCGCTCCTCCCGGGCTTTGCTGTTTCAAAGTGAAGGTTACCAGCCGCAGCCGCAGCCGCCTCCCCAGCCGCCTCCGCAGCCGCCATAGCCCAAGCCACCGCCCCAACCAGCGAGGCCAAGGCCAAGACCATAGCCGTAAGGCCAGCCCCAGCCGCCTCCCCAGCCATAGCCGGTATCCCAGCCGCCGCCCCAGCCCAAGCCAGCGCCATAGAAGCCCCTGCCGAACCGCCGGCCATAGAATCCCCGGCGCCCGTAGAAGCCCGCACGCCTACCG
>JBAUNL010000335.1:0-3400 GCA_049579205.1 Rhodomicrobium sp.
CAGAGCGAGTGCGATCACAAGTGAAGGGGAGATCGCCGCTGCTGGCTCGGGGCGCCCGTTGCAATTCGATCATTCCGGTGAAGGCGTGCAAAGCGAGGGGACACTCAATCTTTGGGGCCAAGCCCTCAAATTTCCTCGGTTAGCTCCGATTTGGTAAATTCGAGCAGAGGTCGCGCAATAAGCAACGCGGATGCATGGTAGTGGACGTCGCTGCGCAGTTTGTGCCTCTCCGCGATAGAAAGACTTCTGGCCGGGGCGAAATCCATGGCAGCGATTTTGCCGAACCTTGCGGCTGTGTGACCGTTTCCCCTGGGATTCTATCCGCCCTTCCCGGTACCCTCCTGCTTCAGGCAGCGCTTGAGTTCTGCGATGAGAAGCTCCGGCTGGAGCGGTTTGGCGAGGGCGGGAGCGCTGTCGAACACGGGCGGATGCTGCGTTCGCGAATAACCTGATAGCGTGACGAAAGGCGTGCCTCTGGCGAGAAGCCTGCATGCGATCGGCTCCGATGTCTCACCACCGAGTTTGATGTCGAGCACAGCTGCGTCGCAGCTGGTCTCGTCTATGAGAGAAAGGGCCGGGGCTACGTTCCGCGCTGGGCCCATGACCGCGAAACCTGCCTCATTGAGGACTTGTGCGATTTCGATTGCCACCAGCGGCTCGTCTTCCACAACAAGAATCCGGGATCTCTTGTCCAATCGCGCAGAAATGATGCTGGGACTCGCAGCGGCAGGCTCAGAGTGATCGCCTTCCAATACGTCCTTTGCTCTGCACTGAAGCTGCCAGGTCAGCCCGGTAACCGCGAAGTCGAGATCGACCTTACCATTGAGGCTCATCTCGGCCAGCCGGCAAATAACGGTCGAGCCAAAGCCGGATTGCGCCGGCCTCGTCACTGGGGGGCCGCCCTGTTCGTACCAGCTCATTGCAAAGGTCTCTTCCTCTGGCTCGCGTCGTTCGAGGCCCCATTCGACTTTCACCACGCCATCGTTGTTGACGAGCGCTCCATATTTGCCTGCATTGGTCGCGAGCTCATGCAATGCCATGCCAATGGTTTGAGCCGTGGACGCGGAAACAAAAAGGAACGGCCCCTGAAGCTCGATCCGCGTGCCGATCAGATCATCAAAATGCGCGAGCTGGGAGCGGACAAGCTCATTAAGGTCCGCCCCCTGCCATGCATTCTTGACAAGCAAGTCTTGGCTCGCAGCCAGCGCTTGCACGCGCTTTCCGAAGCGGTCAAGGAAGTCTTTCGGATTTGATGCAAGCGTCTGCCGGGCCACCGCTTGCACAAGCGCGAGCATGTTTTTTGAACGATGGTTCACCTCGCGCAGCAGAAGACGGACTTGATCTTCGTGGCACTTGCGCTCCGTGATGTCCAGGCAGGCGCCGAGGATCCGGAATGGCCTCCGGCTAGACTGATTCTCGCGAAAGTCTACACGGCCAATCCATGTCATCCAGCGCACCTCGCCGCCAGGGCGCACGAAACGGAAGTCCATTTTGAGCTGACCCGTGTTTTTCCCGCTTGCAGCCTCTTCGTACTGTTTTCGGACCCGCGCCACATCGTCCCTGTGCACGCGTAGGAACGCAGCTGCGGCGGTCGCTGTTTGAATCCCCGGAAATCCGAACATCGCTGCTGCCTCTGGGGAATAAAAGGCGCAATTCCTCTCAAGATCGACGGTGAAGGTGCCGATTCCCGCCGCTTCGTTCGACAAACGTAGCCGCTCCTCACTCTCCCGCAGCGCCCCTTCCGCCTCTGTCACAAGCGCCATGATGCCCGTGGGTTCGCCAGCGGTGTCTCGGAATAGGGAGACGTGTTTTTGCACCCATAAATGCCTGCCATCCTTGGTGAGAGACCGGTTAACAATCTCGAATGATGATGCTTGCCGGGCGAGGATCCGGCTGATCTGCACTATGTTCGCCGCGCGATCCTCGGGATGGATAAGGCGCGGAAAATCGAGCGCGCGAAGCTCATCCTCAGTATAGCCCAGCATATCGGAGTAGGCCCGATTGCAACATTGAAAGCGGCCGTGAAGGTCGGTAATGGCGATGCCGGTTGCGGCATTCTCGAAAACGCCGCGGAACTTCTCCTCGCTCTCTCGTAGCGCTATCTCGGCAAGTTTCTGTTCCGAGATGTCCTCAAACACCGATATGAAATAGTCGACGGCGCCGTCTCCTTTGCGCACGGCGTCCACGGTCAGTCTGACCCAGACGGCCGAGCCGTCTTTGTGCAGATAGCGCTTCTCCCTGTTGTAAGTGTCGACGCCGCTGTCTGGCATGCGCCGGAGCTGAGCTAGATCGGCTTCGAGGTCCTCGGGATGGGTGATGTCCTTGAAAGTCTTGGCAAGAAGTTCATCCTTGGCATAGCCGGTGATCTCGCACAGGCGTCTATTGACCCGCAGCCATGAGCCGTCCGGTGAAACATGCGCGATCCCGACCGCAGCATTCTCGAATGTCGCGAGGAAACGTGCCTCGATCTCCCCAATTCCGCCGGTTCGCAAATTAGCCTCCGTTTGAGTAATTACCGTCGGTCACGGTGAGAAGCCCCCCTAAAGTAGCGGGTAGCGATCAAGTCTATCTCATCCAGGCAGTCCCTGACCAAGAGACCAGTGGTCCCCACAGTCGTGCGTGGGTGGAACCTTGAAAAACTCTTTCCAAACCTCGTCGAAGGCGGCGAAATTTTTCAGGTCGGTCATGAACACCTGGGCCTTCACAACGTTATCGAGTGAACTGCCCGCCACTTCAAAGGTCTGCTTCAGGTTGTTCAAAACGTAGGCGCCGTCTGAAGCTTGATGTCCGAGCTATAATAAGCGAAGTTCGGATGCTTGCGCGCCTCTGCGGGAACTCCTGTCTTGTAGTCGCTGACAATCTGGCCGGCGGCGAAAACATAGTCGCCGAGGGTAAACGCCTCGGAGTAATTGGCAAGCGGCTGCGGAGCATTCGACTGGATAACTTCGTGCTTCAGGCCAGGGCGGCTCACATGCCCGATCGGGTCGATTTCAACCAACGTGTCCTTAACAAGCAATCCGGTGGTTCCCACGGTAGTACGCGGCGGCGGGACCTTGAAATAGCGCTTCCAAACCTGATCGAAGCCCGCAAAATCGTGGAGGTTGGTCAGAAAGACCTGGGCCTTCACGACCCTATCGAGCGAGCTTCCTGCAACTTCGAAGGTTTGCTTGAGATTTTGCAAAATGTAACTGTCCTCATTGCTGCAAACCAGCAAGCCTTAGTTTTGCATCGGAATATCCCGCCCGTTGCTCTCCTTGCCGTTTACGATTTTTACTTAAGTGACAGTGCAGGTACCTGATCTGCCACTCGTCACGTTTGTGGCAACTTTGCCTTGGAACCTGGGCATCAGATACGGCTTGCGCTCTTGATAGTCCATTGCTATCTATCGATTGGTAGACAC
>JBAUNL010000336.1:0-4824 GCA_049579205.1 Rhodomicrobium sp.
TATCCGAAGGCTTCAGCCATTACAACACAAAGGAAGATATCAGCCCTGCCCGTTATGCATGCGGAACACAATGCTTAGTGTTGCGGCCTTGTTGCACCTTGAAGCAACAAGGATTGAGGCGTCGGGCACCGTTACGCCGACGAGAGGCATATTAAGCTGTCAGAGGAGCCACGCAGTCTGGCTCGTTGTACCGCGGCGAGTTCATCTGCGGCGACACAGGTATGACCTGCACCACCTCATCAATGCCGGGATCGATGGTGGGGTCTTCACCGGCAAGCCAAGGCTCGAAACCATCCTTCACGAGCATCACGGGCATGCGGTTATGAAGATCGCGGATGCCGTCGCAGGCCTCGGTGGTGAGGATGGTGCAGCTCAGGAGCTTGTCGGGTCCCCAAGGCTCCCATAGTCCGGCAAAGGTCGATGGCAGGCCATCCTTGCGCGAGATGTAGAACGGCATCTTCGCAGGCTTCGACTTGCCTGGCACTTCAATCGCGCGCCACTCATAAAATCCGCTCGCTGGAATGAGACAACGCCGCTCTTTCCAAGCCGCTCGAAAGGATGGCTTTGTCGAGATACCTTCCACGCGAGCGTTGATGAGCGAATAGCCGATTTTCTCATCCTTTGGCCCAGAAGGGGATGAGCCCCAGCGCATGTTCTTGTAAATCCGGCCGCCCTCCTCGGGCACGATCACGCCCACGTTCTGCGTTGGCGCAACATTCCAGGATGGCCGAATATTAGGCGCCAAGGGGTTTGTGAGATTGTAGAGATCGTAGAGCTCTCGCCAGGTGAAGAGCTGGGTGAACCTGCCGCAGATTCTGTAACCGATGCGTTCCTAAACTGGATCATTTACCTGAGCTTCAAAAGCTTGTTCTTATCGACATAGCCCAGAAGTTTGCCGCCTTGCGCGATTTGGGCAAGGTTATCCTCGATCTTGATGACGGTAACCTCTTCGCCTGCCTCGATCTGCCTGTTGCTTCCTGCGCCACGGCTCTCTAAGAGCGCCGTTTCCTGAATCACCACATGCGTCGGCTTCAGTGGAATGAGGATCGCATCTGCCGCCGCTCCCGCATCGAGCATGGCCAGCACCTCCGGATAGCGAGGGGCGACGGGATAGTTCGGCGTCTCGCCCAGCCGCACTATTGGCTTCTGGCAGTATTCTCTCGGCCCTTTGGCATCGCAGACTTTGAGCTCACGGCTAAGATCGGGAACGCGGGTTTGTACATAATCGGCAAGGTCGAAGAGCTGCACCTTGTCCTCGTGCCCCGCTTTGGCGAGACCTTCGAGCCATGCATAGGTGAAAAGCCCATGATTGCGGTAGCCTTCCGCTGCGATCTGCTGCGGGCCCGCCGCCATGAACAGCGTGCGCCCTGTCGCATCCTTGAGGCGTAAGTATGCGGCATCGTCGGCGGTGGCATCGCGCGCGCGAAACAGGCTGCCGGCCGAGCCGGACTCGCAGGTGTCGAAAATCCAGATCGATTTTTCCGCTTGAATGTTCTTGAACCAGGAGGAGAGCTTGGACGGGCCGAAGCCTTGCGCCTTGATCTCGGCATCGGAAAAGCCCTCCATCGAGGGCGGGATGAAGTAATAATCGCCCTCGGCCGTGATGGTCTTGCCGTGGCCTGCCATATAGAACAGGAACACATCGGTGGCCTTCACCTTGTCCTTAAATTCCTTGAAGGTGGCCTCGACATTCTCCGCCGTCACTTGATCGTCGAACAGCGTTTTGACGATGGGCGGATGGCGGTAGAAGCCAGCCCCTGCCTCTTTCAGCACCTCGGCCAAGGCTTTCGCATCCTTCACCGCGAAATTCAGCCTTTTGCTCAGGTCCCGATAGCGGTCGACGCCGATGGCGAGGACGTAGAGATCGGGCACACCCAAAATCGCCTTGGGATCGGCATGCACGGTGATCTTGGCCGGAAGCGACAGCACTTGCCCCGCTTGCCGTGACTTCGATGTCCGTATCGGGTTTGGCGAGATGGAAGCGGAAGGTAAGCTGGCCTTGCTTGTCGAGCACGAAGGCGCCGTAGAGCGCCTCTCTTTCCTGGCCGTTGAGCTTGAAGCTGATGCGGCCGATGCCGCCGCCCTGATCTAAGATGCAGACGGTAACGGCAACAATGGCCTCGCCAAGCTTCGTGCCATCGGCGGGCGACAGGATCCCAACCTCTGGGGCAAGGGAGCTTTCCAAGAGGTTGTCGAGATTGAGCTTGGCGGCCGCCTCTTTCACCAGCCCTTGCGGATCGCCCGCGATCTTGGCGGCAACGAGATCGGGCCGGAACAGAATCTTGCGGAACTGTCCCGCCGTGACATAGCGCGCTTCCTTGTCGGGGCCTTGATTGATCTGCCAGCCGACGATCTTGGCCGCACCTTCCGAACCGGTATAAAAGCCTTCCGGCGTCCACATCACCCATTCGCCATCTTTGCCCTGGAACAAGGTGACGAGCAGTTCGTGGGTTTTCAGGTTCCACAGCTTCAGCGTCTGGTCCGCCGACCCGGAGAGAAGATAGCGGCCATCAGGCGAGGGCGCGACCGCGTAAACATCAGCCTCATGGCCGATAAATTCACCGATCTCTGCTCCGTTAAGGTCATAGGCCCTAAGAAAACCATATCCGCCGCCGGAAATTATCATTTGGCCGCGGGAGGCAAAGCTGTACGCGCTATGACGTATGCCTGTTGAAGTGCTACGCTCTATCGAAGCTTGGGTCTTACTACCCTCGCTAATGTCAAGGATCGCCTCATAGCCATAATTCCCGCCCTCTCTATGGCGGAGCGACCACGCCCCGTAACGGGTCTCAGCCCGAATAAAGTTCGCAGCAACCTTCGGAGTGAGTTCTCGCACGCCGGTGCTTACCCCATCCGCCGTCGTTAGCGTCAACACATATTCTAGTGTCGTTGCTTCATTTGCTACCTTCATCGGCTGATGGCCCCAGCCAATTTCACCGCTATCTGATGAGAAACCCACGGCCCAGACTGGTCGCCCAGTGCCGGTCAGAGAAGAGGCGAGAGCCTCGGCGCCTTCGTGCCGCAGGCCGGTGTGTAAATCCCAAATGTGGATTTCGTTGGTATTGCCTCCTCCAGTGGCCGCCCATCGTCCATCCGGGCTAATGGCATTAGCGGTGACAATGCTGTCATGCCCTCGATAGGCCGCAATCTCACGGCCTGTGCCGACTTCCCAAACATGATCGTAACAGGGATATCCTTTCCCACAGCTCGAAAGGAGTATATTACTATCCGGACTAAACGTGAGCGCCGTTACCAATGTCCCTTGCGAAGCGAGAGTCTTAATAAAGGTCCCTGTCCTGCCGTTCCAAAGCCGGATCTCGCCGGAGGTATCGCCGGAGGCGATTTGCCCACCCGGTGCGATGGCAAGATTGTACACTTTGTCGGGATGGCCGGTCATGATCTTTAGCAAGGCGCCGTCCGCGACCCGCCAAAGTCGAATTTGTCGGTCCAGAGAACCAGTCACTGCGCGCGCACCATCCGGGGTGAATCCAACGCCGTAGATGGCCGACGAATGCCCCACGAGCCGTTGTATGGCTTTGCCCGTAGCCACATCTCAGATTATGGCGGTGTTGTCATCGCTCCCCGAGATCAGATTCCGTCCGTTGTGGGAAAAGGCGAGGTTACCAACAACATCTGTATGGCCCTTCAGCAGCGCCACAAGCTTGCCGCTGCTGAAGTCGAAGAGACGGATATGATGGCCCTGCTGGCCAGCTGTCTTCATCCATCCCCCAACTGCCAGCCACTTGCCATCTGCCGACAGTGCCATCGCGAAGATTTTGCCCTCATTGCCGCCCCCGCTCTCGCCCCTGATCGTGCGCACAGTCTTGCCGCTCGCAAGGTCCCAGACACGGATCACCTTGTCGTCGGAAGCCGAGACCATCTGCGTTCCATCCGGCGTGAAGGCGAGTCCTTTGATTGGAGCCATGTGCCCGCCGGTATCGAGCTGCAGAATCGGCCGCTCATCGGCGCGCGCCGCGCCCCAAAACACAACACAAAGCAAAATCGCAAAACAACGCATTGCCGCCCCGCTTACTCTCGCGCCAGCCAGCCCAATAATCGCGGTGCAACCTTGCCGCTTAGGCCGCTATCATAGACCAAGAAGCGGGAATACCCAAGGTCAGGGTCGCGCTCCAAAAAAAACGCAATCCGCAGCAGATGCCGAGGCAATCTGCGAGGCCCTGACGCGGCCAACGATGCGCTTTGTGCCCATCAAGACGCCAGAGCAGCAAAGCGTGATGATGCTGCACCGCGTGCGGCTGATACTCAACCGGCAGCGTACCCAGCTTTCCAACTCGATCCGTGCCCATCTCTTGGAGTTTGGCATTGCCGCTCCGATCGGGCGGCGCGGGGTGGACCAGCTTCTCGCCATTATCGCGGATGAGGAAGATGCGCGCGTGCCTGCCGATGCGCGCCTTTGCCTAAAAATGCTGGCAGCGCAGCTCACCGTGGTGAAGCAGCACATCCTTGAGAACGACCGGCGCGTCCGCGCAAACGCCCGTGAGACGGAACTAGGCCGCCGGTTGATGGAAGTACCAGGTGTGGGTCCCTTGCTTGCCAGTGCGTTCGTGGCGACTATCGCCAGTCCCGCAGCCTTTAAGACAGGACGCGATTTGGCCGCTTGGATCGGCCTTGTTCCCAAACAGAATTCGAGCGGGGGCAAGGAACGGCTTGGCAGTATCTCAAAAGCTGGCAACCGCGATGCTCGTGGTGGGAGCAACGGCAGTGATCCGCTATGCGGAGCGGCATGGAACGCGCCGGCCCTGGCTCATTCAGCTGATGCAGCGGCGCACAACCAAGATTGCAGCGGTTGCGCTGGCCAACAAA
>JBAUNL010000337.1:0-14966 GCA_049579205.1 Rhodomicrobium sp.
CAATCAATCGAACCCGCAGATCCTTCGAATAAGCCATCGCTGCCCCCGTCTTGAACAAGGGCAGACTCAACTGCTTCGCCCTCTTTGTGAATCCCTTCCGATTCAATTAATTCGGGAACCGCTCTAAACCAAAAATGATACGCCTGAACCGGCAGGGCGTCCACCTCGCGAAGCCCGCCACTCGCCTTTAGGTTTGGAGATAGCATCCCTCAATTTATGGCCATGTCAACGCCCGAAACTGCGGGGGACAGCCGGGAGCTATGGCGGCACTTGGCGCCGATTATCGCTACGTAAGCTTACGGCAGCTTACGGCAATTGAAGGCGCCACTTGGCTACCCTGCAACCAACGGTGAGACAATGCAAACTGAAGAAGCAGCCAAGACAGTCATCCTGGTGGGTGCAACCAGTCCCGAACCCGGCATGGTGCGGGAGATGGAGGCGCGCGGCCTCCGAATGCTCTGGGCAGATTCTGTTAAGGCGGCTGCTTCTTTGTTCGGTGCCGTGCCCGATGGAACGGTTGTCATCACTGCACTCGGCCTTAGGGATGGCAATTGGAGAGATTTGGTCGAAGTGGTAAGGCGTATCGGAAAGCCGATTCGGGTCGCACTTATCAGTCCAACCAGCAGCCCAGAGTTGTGGTGGGACGCACTGGAGTGCGGCGTCGAAGATGTACTGCCGGCTCCCTTATCAGTTTCTCGCATATGCGAATACCTGGGCAAGTAGTTCAGGAGATGCACAATGTTGCGGAAGTTTCTGATCCCGATGTTCGGCATTGCAGTAATCACGAAAAGGACCAAAACCGATCTAGCCCGAAGTGCGCAAACCGGCTACAGGGCCGCTATGACTAAGCCAAGAAGCGAAATGACGCCGAAAAACCGCTCCGCCGACCAGTTTCCCTTCTGGACATGGGGGGTGCCTGTAGCGGCGTCGGTGCTTCTTGCCGCTGAAGCCGGCGGCTTAATCCCTCCGACCTCGTCCGCCGTCCGCATCGCCGCCGGGTTCGTGCTTGCCGCAACTGTATTTGCGTCCGTTTATCACGCCGAGATTATTGCCCTGCGCGTTGGGGAACCATTTGGGTCCATAGTCCTCGCCGTAGCGGTTACTATTATCGAGGTGGCGTCGATACTTTCGATTATGCTCGCGGCAAAGGAGGCTGGCGGTGCTGTCGCTCGCGATACCGTATTCGCAACGGTGATGCTGGTTCTAAATGGGATCACAGGCCTCTGCCTCGTTCTGGGTGGAGCACGCCACCACGAGCAAAGCTTTCAGACGAATGCGGCTGCCGCTGCCTTGAGTGTGCTGGGCACACTTGCGGTTATTACTTTGGTGCTTCCAAACTATGCGATTGCGCTGCCGGGTCCATATTACTCGCGGTCACAGTTGCTTTTCATTGGGATCGTTTCGATCGTTCTCTACGGCGTCTTTCTGTTCGTGCAGACGGTCCGCCACCAGGATTATTTTTTGAACTTGTCCGAATATCCCGACGGCGCCTCCGATGCCGTCCATGATGCGGCTGTACTATCCAACAAAATGGCGCTTGTCAGCCTTGCTCTTTTGGGCTTGGCGCTAGGCGCCGTGATCCTTCTTGCCAAGGTCCTTTCGCCAGCCCTTGAGGAGGCAGTGGCCTCGGCGCAACTGCCGAAGGCGTTCACCGGTGTCGTTATCGCCGCCATGGTTCTCTTGCCAGAGGGTACCGCCGCTGTCAGAGCTGCACATAGAAACCGCTTGCAGACGAGCTTGAATCTGGCGCTCGGCTCAGCACTGGCAACCATTGGCCTCACCATCCCGGCTGTCGGCCTCTTGTCAATTATAACGGGACAGCCTCTGACCCTTGGTCTCGACATGCAGCAAACGGTGCTTCTGCTCCTAACACTGTTCATTAGCACGGTCACGCTGGCGACCGGGCGCACGACGATCCTGCAAGGCTCGGTTCACTTGGTGATCTTCGCAGTGTTCATGTTCTTTGCCATCGTCCCATAGCATTCCGGGCGAGGCCTATACACGGCGCTAGTGTTTTCAGCGAGTTAACTTCGCAGTGAGGGGGTCGTCCCGCGACAGGCTCGGGATGGGGCCCGTCTCGAGCCCATCGGCAGCACTTTTTCAGCGGCCTGTTAGACTCATAAAGTTGCCAGCGGTCTTGTGATTGCGGGCGTTTGTTCGGAGGGTGCCGCAAGTGCATGCAAATGCCGGAATCGGACCAGTAGAAGGCCGCCACTCGGCGTCCCTGAATATATCGGCACAAATCGATAAAATCTTGGCAGCAAACGCAAACGGGGGCGCTTACGGCAGCCTTACGGCAACTTACGGCAATTCGAGAGCGCACTTTCCTACCCTGCAAGCAAGGTAGTTCACAACTCAAACCCGCTAAGTTGAAGGAGCAATAAATGTACCGGAAGAGCCTTCTGATCCTGATGTTCGGCGTTACAGTAATCACCAAAAGTGCCGCGCTCGCCATGCCGTTCGGCGGCCCTCCTCTTGGTGGCCCCGGCCTCGGTGGTCCCCCTCGCCCCGGCTTGGGTGGTCCTCCTGGCTTTGCCGGCCCACGTCCTGGCCCGGGCCTTGGCTTGGCTGGCCCCGGCCCTCGCGCTGGCTTTGCTGGCCCTCACTTAGCTGGCCCTGGTCCCCGCGCGGGCGTTGCTGGTCATCGCTTGGCTGGGCCTGGTCCACGCCACGGCCTTCATGGTCCTGTCCGTTCCCAAGGCGTTGAACGCAGTCTTCAGGGAAGTTTTCGTGGTTCCCGCGGTTATGGTGCGGCCTACGGCCATGCTGCGCGTTATGGTTACGCCCGTAATGGGTGGCGGCGCGGCTATGGCGCCTATGCCTATGGGACCGATGGCTATAGCTCTTCTGGAAGCGATAGCTCTTCAGGCTGCTACTACGCCTCGAAGTACAGCTCCAAGCGGAAAGCATACAGGCGCGTGCTGGTTTGCTCCGGCAGTGGGAATGGGCGCGGCTAACTGTGGCCAGCAAATTCACTAAACCCTTCGAGGTAGATCGAATGACGCTCCCAATTGAAGACTATGCGATGATCGGAGACTGCAAAACGGCAGCTTTGGTGGGTCGCGACGGCTCTATTGATTGGCTCTGCTGGCCCCGCTTCGATTCGGCCGCCTGCTTTGGTGCCCTACTTGGCGATTTCAATAATGGCCACTGGCTGATCGCGCCCAAGGATCCACCACTCCGCGTCAGCCGCCGCTACCGCCCTGGCACGCTGGTGCTCGAAACCGAATTTGAGACCAAAACGGGACGTGCAGTGATCATCGATTTCATGCCTCCCGAAGAGGGCGCCAACCTTGTGCGGATTGTGCTGGGACGCGAGGGCCGGGTGGATTTCCGGACCGAGTTCGTGGTTCGCTTCAATTACGGCGCGATGGTGCCCTGGATCAGCCGGCTCGATGACGGTGCAATCAATGCCATAGCGGGACCCGAGCGACTGGTGCTGCGCAGTTCGGCGGAACTCTACGCTGAAGATCTCAAAACACACGGCGAATTCACGGTCGAAGCGGGTCAGCCTGTCCCCTTTGTGCTTTCTTACGGGCACTCATTTCAAAGTCCGCCGCCGGCCATCGATCCTTTCGAAGCCTTGGAGCGCACGGAGGCATTTTGGCGGGAATGGAGCGGCCGCTGTCTCGATGTAGGGCCCTGGACGGAAGCCGTCAAACGTTCGCTCATCACCTTAAAGGCTTTGACCTACGCTCCGACGGGCGGGATCGTGGCCGCGGCCACCACTTCGCTTCCCGAGCAGCTGGGCGGTGTCAGGAACTGGGATTACCGCTATTGCTGGCTACGGGACGCCTCCTTCACGCTTCAGGCCTTCATGAACCTCGGATATTACGACGAGGCGCGGGCGTGGCTGGATTGGCTCCTTAGGGCGGTTGCCGGCAGCCCGTACGAGGTCCAGATCATGTATGGCGTGGGCGGGGAGCGGTGGCTTCCCGAACTAAACGTTCCTTGGCTGCCCGGCTATGAGAATTCCTCGCCCGTGCGCGTTGGCAATGGGGCCCACGATCAATTGCAGATCGATGTCTTCGGCGAGGTCGCCGACGCGATATTTCAGGCGCACAAGAGCGGCCTTGAGCCATGCGAACGCAGGTTAGCTCTGCGGCCGGCGTTTCTGGACTATCTCGCCTCGGCTTGGCGGGAGCCCGACGAAGGCATTTGGGAAACCCGGGGCGGCCGGCTGCACTTCGTTCATTCGAAGGTCATGGCTTGGGTGGCGTTCGACCGGGCGGCGCAGGAGCATGAGGCCGAAGCCAAGGGATCAGGGCGGCGCTGGCGCCAGATTGCCGATGAAATCCATGTCGAGATCCGGGAGCGCGGATTTGACCGCGGCCTCAATAGCTTTGTGCAGTCCTACGGTTCGAAGCGGCTCGATGCCAGCCTGCTGCTGCTCCCGCTTGTTGGTTTTCTTCCCGCGAACGATCCACGGATTATTGGAACGGTACAGGCCATCGAAGAAAGGCTCTTGATCGATGACGAATTCATGCTGCGGTACGAAACGGAAGATCCTGGCGACGGCCTGCCCGAAGGTGAAGGCGCCTTTCTCGCTTGCAGCTTCTGGCTCGTAGACAACTATGTCCTGCAGGGCCGCTATGACGAAGCCACAAAGCTTTTCGAGCGCTTGCTTGCGCGGTGCAATGATGTGGGCCTGCTCGCCGAAGAATTCGATCCGGCAAGCGGCCGCATGCTGGGCAATTTCCCTCAAGCCTATAGCCATGTCGGCATCATCAACTGCGCGCTGAATTTGGCTAGGCGTACCGGTCCAGCAGAAGAGCGCGCCGAGACAGAAGTGCCGGCTGCACTCCATGCGCCGTCGGCAGTGCCGGCGATAGCTTAGAAAGCAAAGAGTAACCATTCCAAAACGGTGCGAGCGACGCAGGTAAGGAAAGCGAATAATGTTAACAGCTATCACGCTTATACGGATGCTCAGCCCAAAGGCCAGGAGCTCAGAAAAACTGGCCAGAGCCAGCATGAAGGGAAGGACAAAGAGACTGCCATACTTACTGGCGTCACTACTTTCCTTTTTTCCTAATACAACACGCGAGCGCCGCCGGCTTGGAGCGCATCCAAGTCCGTGCTGTTGTCGCTGGAACCTCCAAATTCACGCGCGAAATTAATCTGAGTGGAGCGATCCAAGCCCGCATTCAGACCTCCCTTTCTTTTCGTGTTGCAGCTGCGGGCAGGATGAATAGCCGCGCAGCCGATGCCGGCGACCATGTCACCGCAGATCAGGTGTTGGCCACCCTCGACTCGCGCGATCAAAACGCTGACGTGGACAGCGCCAAAGCTGCCGTCAGCTCGGCGGAGGCGTTACTGGTTCAAGCGAAAGCGTCCTTGGAGCGTCAGAAATCGCTGCTTGCGAAAGGGTTTACTCCCCGCGCCACATATGATCTGGCAAAGACATCGTTTGAAACGGCAACGGCTCGGCTCGATGGCGCGAAGGAGGCGCTCAAAATCGCGGAAGAGCAACTATCCTACACCGAGCTTCGGGCAGGCGCTGACGGCATCATCGTCGGACGCAATGCCGAGGTGGGAGAGGTAGTTCAACCTGGAAAAGAGATTTTCACACTCGCCCAGGACGGCCCACGCGACGCGATTTTCAACGTTTATGAAGGGCTTCTGCGGAACCGTCCGAAAGCAGGGCAGGTGGAAATTATCCTGCAAGCCAATCCGAAAGTGAGGACAACTGCGTTCGTTCGTGAGGTCTCGCCCTCTGTTGACGCGAAGTCGGGAACCGTCAGGGTCAAACTGGGGCTCACAACGACTCCGCCGGAGATGACCCTTGGTGCGGCCGTTATCGGCAAAGCAAGGCCGGAGGGCGATGAAGCCATCGTCCTGCCCCGGAGTGCCCTTTACGAATGGGAAGGCAAGCCCGCCGTTTGGATTGTTGGCGAAGGCAATCGCGTCTTTCCAAGAGCCATTTCGATTAAAGCCTTCGCCACGAGGGAGCTGATCCTTTCAAGTGGCGTAAAGCCGGGCGACAAAGTCGTAACTGCCGGAATCCAGTTTCTGCGTCCGGGGCAAGAGGTTGCCCTTGCGAATGGGGGCTCGCAATGAACAGCGTTAAAATCAAAAAATGGCAAGTACAGCCGGAGGCAAGTTCGCACACCCTTGCCATGCGCTCCCAAGCGAACTTGCCTCCGCAAAGCTGTACTGGATTCAACAAGTTGCTAGTACACCTTTTCCGCGGGAAATCCCGGAAGTGCTCGCGGCGAATGGGGCAGGATTTCCCACGGGGTGTACTAGTGATTTCGGGCATCGCATTGTGCCTTCTCGCTGCCGGCTGCTCGGAGCAAGAGGCAAAGGTGACGAGCCAGCCGCCGCGCCCGGTCTTATCGATCCTTGTCGAACCTCCAACGACGAAAGTCTTCGGCCCATTCACGGGTACGATCCAGCCCCGCTATCAAAGCTCGAATGGCTTTCAGATTTTGGGGCGGATTGTGACGCGCAATGCGAATGTCGGTGATCTCGTGAAAGAAGGTCAGCTGTTGGCCTCGCTCGATCCTAAGCTGTCCCTGCTACAGCTTAGATCCTCGCATGCAGAGGTTCTTAACGCGCGGGCAACCCTTGTTAATGCGCAAGCTACCGAGGGGCGGAAAACAAAACTTCTTGCTGATAGAAGCGGCGGCACGACCCAGGCTCAAGTCGATGATGCGATAGCGAACCGCGAAACTGCGCAAGCCGCGCTTGACCAAGCACTCGCGAACTTACGAAAAGCCAAGGAACAGGTCGGATACACACAGCTTAGGGCAGAGTATGATGGCGTGATTTCCTCCTGGGATGCTGAAGTTGGGCAAGTGGTCTCTGCTGGCCAAACCGTCGTGACGGTCGCCCGGCCGGAGATTCGAGAGGCAGTGTTCGACGTACCTGCCGAGCTGATAGATCAGATCCAGAAGGATGCAGCGCTCACTGTGTCGCTGCTTATGGACGACGCGGTTTCAACCTCTGGCAAAATTCGAGAGATTACCCCGCTCGCCGATGCGTCCACACGAACCCAGCGTGTGCGCCTGACCCTTGAGCATCCCCCCATGGCATTCCGGCTGGGCACGACCGTGACTGTAACTCAGTCGCATAGAACTGAGCCAGTCATCAAGATACCCGCTGCCGCCATGCTGCGTGACGGTGACCGGGAGCAGGTTTGGATTGTCACCAAGAGCGGTACGGTAGAATTGCGCGGCATCGTCATCGGCAGGCAGGAAGGTGACGTTGTGGAAGTCTCCAAAGGCCTGGCCCCGGGCGATCGCGTTGTCACCGCAGGCATACACTCACTGAAAGCCGGGCAGCAAGTCCGCCAGTCAAAGGAAGCATCGATATGAGCTCTTTCAATCTTTCAAAATGGGCGCTCGAACATCGCTCCTTCGTTTGGTTCCTAATGATCGTTGCGGCCGTGGCCGGGTTTATGGCCTACGGAAAGCTCGGCCGTGAGGAAGACCCATCCTTCACGATCAAAACGATGGTGATCAAGCAACAATGGCCTGGCGCGACAGTCCAGGAGACCCTAGAACTCGTCACCGATGTGATCGAAAAGGAAGTACAGCAGGTCGACAGTGTCGACTACGTAAAAAGCTATACGACACCCGGCCAAACTACCATTTTTGTCAATCTCAAGGACACCACCAAAGATGTTCCTTGGCAGTTCTATCAAGTCCGCAAGCATGTCCAAGACATTCAATACAAACTTCCCTCTGGAGTAACGTCTCCCGGATTCAGTGACGAATTCGGGGACGTCTTCGGCAACATCTATGCCTTCACCGCCGATGGATTAAGCTTCAGGCAGCTTCGCGATTATGTGGAGTATGTGAGGAAAGAAATCAGCAATGTGCCAAGCCTTGGCAAAGTCGAGCTGCTCGGAGCGCAGAACGAGACGATCTTTCTTGATTTCTCGGTGCGCAAATTGGCGGCTCTGGGACTGGACATCGATAGCGTCGTTCAAACGTTGCAGAAACAAAATGCGGTTCAACCCTCGGGCGTGATGCAAGCTGGCCCCGAACGGGTAAGCCTTCGCGTAACAGGCGGCTTTGCCTCGGAAGACAGTCTCCGCGCGATCAATCTTCGCGTAAACGATCGCTATTTCCGCCTGAGCGATGTCGCCAAAATTTCCCGGGGCTATGAAGATCCGCCGCAGGCGCTTTTTCGCTATAACAGCCAGCCGGCAATCGGACTTGCGATTGCAGCGCGCAAGAACGCGAATGTGCTTCAGTTTGGCGAGGACCTTAAGAAGCGCATGAATGAGATCATCGCAGACCTTCCGATTGGCGCCGGTGTGCACCTCGTGTCGGACCAGCCCCACGTTGTGGAGGAATCGGTCCACCATTTTACAAAGGCACTGGTCGAGGCCGTGGTCATCGTGCTGGTTGTAAGCTTTTTCAGCCTTGGCCTTAGGGCTGGACTGGTCGTCGCATTTGCGATCCCGCTTGTGCTCGCGATTGTGTTCGTGGCGATGCAAATGGAAGGGATATCGCTGCAACGCATTTCCCTTGGCGCGCTCATCATAGCGCTCGGCCTTCTCGTCGACGATGCCATGATCACCGTAGAAATGATGATCAGCCGGCTTGAGGCCGGGGATAATCTGAAGGACGCGGCGACCTTCGCCTATACCTCGACTGCCTTTCCGATGCTGACAGGTACGCTCGTCACCGTTGCTGGGTTTATTCCAATAGGGCTGAATGGAAGTCAGGCTGGCGAGTATACCTACAGCCTTTTCGTGGTGATCGCGTCCGCGCTTTTAATTTCGTGGGTCGTGGCGGTTGTATTCACTCCTCTGATCGGCGTCAAACTGCTTCCAAAGACCCTTCCGACGCATGATCCCGCCCATCCGAGCCGCTTTATTCGCCTCTTCGAGCGCGTCCTTTTGGGCGCGATGCACCGGCGCTGGTTCACGGTCGGTCTCTGCGCCATGCTCTTGGCGGTCTCGATCTTCGGGATGAGCTTCGTGCAAAAACAGTTCTTTCCAGCGGCGGACCGGCCGGAACTGCTCGTCGATTTAACACTGCCTCAGAACAGCACCATTCTCGAAACCAAGGCGCAGATGGACAAATTCGAGAAGGTACTGGGGGGAGACCCTGACATCGACCGCTGGTCTTCCTACGTCGGCGAGGGCGCGGTTCGCTTCTATCTTCCCCTCGATCAGCAGCTTTCGAATCGCTTTTTTGGACAGATCGTAGTTGTTACGAACTCGCTTGAGGCGCGCGACCGCGTCGAGCGTAAGCTCAAAGACTTCGCAGGCCGTGAGTTTGTCGGCACGGACGTCTTTGTGCAGCCCCTCTCGCTTGGACCACCCGTCGGGCGCCCGATTCAATACAGGCTGAGTGGGCCCAACGCGCAAGGTGTTCGTGAGCAGGCTCTGAAGCTCGCCAACGTCGTTGGCTCCAATCCCCATCTTGATGTCCCAACTTTCGACTGGAACGAACCGGCCCGCGTTCTCCGGGTCGACATCGCTCAGGACAAAGCGCGACAGCTTGGGATCAGCTCTCAAAGCCTTGCCAGCATCCTGAACGGGATAGTTGGCGGAACAACAATTACCCAAGTGCGCGATAGCATCTACCTCATTAACGTCGTAGGCCGGACAGGGGCAGGTGAACGCGACACCCTTGAGACGCTACAGACGCTCCAAGTTCCGGCCCCAGGGTGGAACCACGGTACCCCTTCTGTCATTCGCAAAGATCCGCTATGACCTTGAGCAGCCAATCGTCTGGCGGCGCGACCGCAGGCCGACTGTGACTGTGCGCGCAACGGTGAATGACAGTATCCAGCCAGCAACGGTGGTATCTCAACTCGCCGGCGAAATCTCCAGCTTCAAAGGTGCTTTGCCTCCTGGTTACACGCTCGCCATCGGCGGAGCCGTCGAAGAAAGTGAGAAGGGAGAGGCACCCATTATTGCTGTAGTCCCTGCGATGCTGTTGATCATGGCTTTCTTCATCATGGTCCAGCTGCAAAGCTTCCAAAAGATGCTGCTCGTGGTCAGTGTGGCACCCCTGGGCGTGATTGGTGTCGTCGTTGCCCTTTTGGGTTCGGGCAAGCCGCTTGGCTTTGTGGCGATCCTGGGCGTGCTGGCTCTCATTGGCATCATCATCCGTAACTCGGTCATCCTTGTTACGCAGATCGATGAGATGCTGCGCGATGGATTGGAGCCGTGGTCTGCTGTCGCGGAGGCAACAAAGCACAGGATGCGTCCCATTCTTTTGACCGCGTTGGCGGCCAGCCTTGGCATGGTCCCGATCGCACCTCAGGTGTTCTGGGGTCCAATGGCCTATGCCATGATCGGCGGCATCTTCGCAGCGACGTTCCTGACGCTGTTTTTCCTGCCCGCCCTTTACGTGGGATGGTACGGCATCCGCGATCCATCGCTCGAAACCAAAGAACGAGCGTTGATCCCCGGCAAAGAGGCAATGAGTGCCACTACCTGAGTCGAATGCAATGCCAGCTAAATTTCTCAGGATCCTATCGAGGATGCCATCATGATAATGCTTTTCGAAGGGCGCAAGCGCCGGGGAGATCGTGATTCCGAGCGACTAACTAGGGCTAGCTTGCACTAGCACAAATCCACATGCTGCATGCGTCTGCACAGGACACACATGCAGCTCTGGCCGCTGATTGAAGTGATAGGAACAAGCTGCCTACCAACGCTATTGCGATTTCCGTGTTAACAGCTGTCTGTCCGATCTTCGTTTTTAGGGCCACCTGCCGGAAATGCGCATCAGTCGAGCGGAAAGATCAGGCATGAAGTGGACGGACACCATTATGGTCACCAGCGCAAGCGCCATCGTGTACCAGCGGCTCCAGCGGAGGTTGCGGGTCTCATAAACATAACGAGCCATCCGCAATATTACAGAAATGAAAATGATGGCTACGGTCGCGTGGAAGGAACTGCCCGGCGTTAGCAAGTCTTTTACGGCCTGTACCAATGCAAGCAGCATTACCCAGTCTGATGTCGAATAGGACGCAGCCTTGCTTTTCATTCTCGATCCCCGCTGATCTTAAAGCGGGCCTAGACCAGGCGAAGCTTGCGGCTCTTTGCTTGAGCCAGGCTTGCGCTAGACCCTGACCAAGCCCTCAGGGGCGAAATCGGTTAAGCGGCGGGCCTAGCGCGATAGGTTTCAGGTTGTCTCTGGATCGTGATTATCGAGTAATTAAGAACTTGTTGGCAACATACAGCCAAGCCATTTCATACCCGGCTAAGACGTCCAGCTCCGCGCTTTAAAGCAAAATAATAACGATGAAATCTACCGAGGTTTTCCTATGCCTTCGCCGCTCATTTTGATGAAAGACGGCCGCGATGAGCCGCCGCTATTTATCACTCACGGACTCGGAGGTTATGCCGGGGAACTTGACATGCTCATAGAGCAATTCAGCCCCTCCCGCCCAATTTACTGTTTGCAGTGGCGAGGCCTCGATGGTCTGGAGGAGCCTGACAATAATTTCCATGAGATGGCTCGCTATTTTGCAGATGCCATCGTTGCCGCTTACCCAGACGGACCATACCTACTTGCCGGCCTCTCGATAGGAGGCCTACCCATGCTGGAAGTCGCGAGGATCCTTCTGGGACAAGGAAAACAGGTTGCGCTGCTCGCTCTTATGGATGCGTACCCGCACTCGAAATATTGGCCGCTTTCGTCAAAGTTCGATGTAACGTGGGCCCGGATAAAATGGAAGATCCGGCAGATAACCGAACTGCCCCTGCGCGAGGCAGTGCCCTTCGCATATGGGTTCATGAGCAAGTTCGTTCGGCGATTTCTGTCGCGTCTCAGGGGGGTTGAAATTATACCCACCGAGGACAATGATGTGAGCGCCGAGTTGAAAAAACTGCGGGTGGCCGCCGTCGCCGCTTATTTCCAATACCGCCCACGCTATTATCCAGGGAAAGTCGTTTTTCTTAGTGCTCGCGTGAGAACTGTGTTTCCTAACAATCCCAGAAACGTCTGGCGCCGGCTAACAGCGGACCTGGAGATACTCTCGCTTCCCTGCCACCACGTGGCGATGATCAGGGAAGAGGCGAAGCTTGCCGCGCAAGCTCTTGAACTCGCCATTAGGACTGCGTTGGAGGGTCGCCGCTGGAATAAGCAGCCGCGGGCTGAAGCACAGGGCTCTTACCCGTTAGAGTCCAGCGCTATTCTGTAGATATGAACCGTGTAGCCTTCAAACCGATCGTCCATTGCTCCTGCTCTCACGGCTACCGTCTGGCTCTCTCCAATAACTTCGGCATTGCCGTCGCGGATGCTAGAGAACTGAAAGTGCGCCGCAGTGCCTTCGTTCCTCATCGAGACTGCAAAAACATAAAGCGCGCCGTTTTTACGCTTTGCCATGACTGCGATGGGTACAGCTGCCGTAATAGTGACCTCACTGGTTAGGCTTGGGCTGTTGAGCACTGGAGCGAGCTCCCGGATGAGCTTGTTCGTCCTTGCCACCTCGCTGACGAGTTCCGGATGCGCGAAGATGGCGTCCTCGCGAAATGGAGAAAGTTCGTGAACGAAATACACAATCCCAGACGAGCCATGTATGAGAGACATCCACACCTCGGCTCGGAGTTCCTGCGGGCGTAGGGGGCGTTTGGGATCGAGCACGCTGGCTTCGACCGCATTCCAAACTTTCTTGTTGGCGCCAGCGAGCTGTTCGAGCTTGCTGACACCGCGCGCGACATATTCGAGCTTCCCCTTCACTTCGCGGACAGGCGTTCCAACCGGGTAAATGTCGAAGCCCAGGACGTCCGCACTCTTCGATGCGGTTGCGTAATACCCCTGATCCCCGGTGCAGGGGCCGCGGCCGTACCAGGACTCGTTCGCAATGCCTTCGCCAAATGTCACCATGACAGGCCGAGTACCATCGTTAGCCTTCATTTCAAGAAAGCGCTGGGATACCTTGGCAGCGGGAATGCAGGTTCCAAAGAGTCCAAGCCCTATAGGCTGAGCATTATCGGGCTCGTCCGCATCGATCCAACCCTTGATGACATGATTGAATGGTGATTTTAGTCCCACCTCATTCTGCATAGCCACTGCGAACATCCCCTGTTGCGCGAGCGCTTTCAGCTGCTCTTCTGTCGGCCCTTGCCATAAGCCCACAAAGGTATTGATCCCGATGGATTTATAGACAGGAGCACGAGCCGGGGACTGCAACCAAACGCCGATAGGAAAAAAGTCTTCCGCGGCTGGGAAGCCGTTGAGGAATGGGGAAGCGGCAAAAGCCGTGCCCGTTTCGACAAATAGCCAGAGGACAACAAATGAAAAATAACGGCGTTTCCACGAGCGATCATAAGGCATCTTAGGCACTCCGAGAAAGTCGAATTCGTTTTGAAATGCGATAAGCCATCCCACCAGACCCAGCCGAACCTTCAATAAGCTTTTGAAGAGATGAAGCCGAAGAGAGGCGTTAGAAATAAGATCTTCAAATCGAACCAGATTGACCAGTTGTCGATATACTCAAGATCATACTCCACCCGTTTTTCCATAAGCTCGGGGTCAGTTATTTCTCCGCGAAACCCATTAACCTGCGCCCAGCCTGTGATTCCCGGCTTCACCCGATGCCTGCTTGCGTAGTTTTCGAGCAACTTCGAATAATGATTGTTGTGAGCTAGCGCATGCGGCCTTGGCCCGACAAGCGACATTTCTCCCGCCAAGACATTAAAAAGCTGCGGCAATTCATCGAGGCTCGTCCTGCGCAAGAGGCGCCCGGCCCGGGTGACCCGCCTGTCTGCTTTCTTTGCTTGTGCAATCGTTTCCCCATCCTCCAAAACCGTCATGGTCCGGAACTTCAGGACTTCAATCACCTTATGATTCCATCCGTGACGGCGCTGACGGAAAAAAACTGGACCTTTGGTATCCAGTTTTATGAGAATCGCAATCACAGCCATGGCCGGCAGAAAGACGATAATAGCCAAGGTTGCGAGGATGTAGTCCTCGAACGTTTTCAGGAAGACGTTCCAATCGGAAATGGGCTTCTTCTGCACACTGACGACATTGGCCGCACCGATTTGATCTAGTTCAATGAGCCGGCACTTTGAGCTCCCAAGATCCAAGAGGATTTTGATCTCCAGGGGCAGCAGCTTGAGGCGACGAACAATTGGGTCTAACTCAGAGCTTTCCGAAGCCGGAAGCGCAATGATTACTTCGTCGATGGCGCCAGACTGTCCTCGCATGACGGCATGGTTGACTGCCGCTGCTAATGCGCCCGCGCCACGCCCCTCGCCGCTCACACCCAGGTCGCCGACACCTATGAGCTCGGCTTGACAGTGCTCTGATAAGACAGCATCGCGCGCCTTTTCCAGAGCATGTCCTGCTCCAAGGATGAAGATACGCTGACGGAAGTAGCCTTTCGCTGAGAGTCTTTTGAAGTGCGAGACCCAGAGAATCCTGTTGCCCAACAGGACGAGGTAAGAAGAAATACACCAACTGAGAACCCACACTCGTGAAAAAAGAGTGCTTTCCTTAAGCAAGAAAACAATGAATAGGGCAAAACCAAATGAGAAAACCACTGTGAAAAGCAAACGCGCCAGGCCTCGCTCCAGCGTCCAGCTTTCCAAACTGTCGGATCGATAATATCCCCTCCAGCGAAGACCGGCGAAGAGTATCGCGATTACAAGGGCAATGGCGCCCAGGTAGGTCAGGTGCCCGGAAGCCGTGGGTCCCAGCCAGTCGTCGGAGAAGTACCACTGGACATAGATATATTTGATTAGAAGCCCGCTCAGGAGTACGAATCCCATATCGCTGATCGCAACGAGGTCCACGAGAACGCGTTTCGACAGCACAAAACGGCGATTGAAGGCAAAACTTGAAGCGCTTTCATTACCAGCGAAATCAACGAAATCGCTTCCCATGGAATTCTCCGAATACTACGTAAACCAAAGCGTGAACTACGTGGCGCTAGGCAAGTCTTGGACGAAGTACAAAATTAAAGCGAAATAGGTTTCGTTTCGGTTTCCTTCGATTTCAGCCAAGTGTATCTTTAGGTTGCATTCCAACCTAGATGCAACTAAA
>JBAUNL010000338.1:0-9914 GCA_049579205.1 Rhodomicrobium sp.
ATATAGATGATCTTTGTCTTTGGACTTATCGCCGCCTGCAGGCGCTCCGGTTGCAGCCGGTAGCTATATTCGCTGCCATAGATAGGGATCTGTACGGCAGAAGCGCCAGCGGCCTTGGCGAATGACATCGGCCAAGCCCATGTCGGGTCCGTTGTCAGAAGCTCATCGCCCGGCCGCAGGATCGACCGGCAGATGTGGTAAAGAGCGGCAACAGCTCCATCTGTGATCACCGCGCATTGACCCTCAAGACCGAGTTCCCGCGTGACCATTTTACGGAGCTTTTCGATGCCGAGAGGTGGCGCGTAGGCGTGGAACTCCTCATTTTCGATGCTCGCGGCCATCGCTTTCTTGACGGCTGGGTGCGCCGGGTAATGATTGGTATTCTGACCAAGCCACCGAAGGCCCGGAGTTTCAACCAAGCGGTCGAAATGCTGATTACGGCGCTCGAAGTCACGCAAAAGCCACCTGCCTACGCCCGGACTCGGGCATGTTGCATACCAAAGAGGCGTCTTTGGCCCAAAAAGCCGTGCCAAAGCTTCGATCTTGCATACCATGGCAAAACGGGTAAAGTGAAGCCTCCGGTTCCGAGATTCTCAAGCAGCCCCTTGGAAGTGAGTTGTTCATGTCGAGTCAAATTACACGCCGGGAAGTGCTGGCAGGTTTGTGTGTTGCGAGCGGGGCCGCCGCCGCCAGCTCCTTTCCGAAGCCCGCGATTGCCCAGGGCGCATCGCAAGTGAGCTTCACGACATCATGGCTTCCTGAAGGGCCGAATGTCTTCGCGTACATCGCTCGCGACAAAGGGTTCTGGAAACAGGCCGGCCTCGATGTAAGTGTGGCGCGAGGCTCAGGGTCGGGTGCTGCGGCGCAGGCGGTTTCGGCCGGGCGCTTCGACTTTGGCATGGCCGCAACCCCAACCGTGATCGTTCAGGCGGCGAAGAAGCTTCCCATCACCTGCATCGGCCAGATCAACTATGACGCGCTCATGGGCGTAGGCGTGCTCGCCGATAGTCCCATCAAGGAACCAAAGCAACTCGAGGGCAGGAAGCTCGGCGCTAGCGTGACCTCGGGCGAATATCCTTTCATGCCGCTCTATGCAGAGAAAGCGGGCTTCGACTGGTCCAAGGTGCAGCTCGTGCAGGTCGACGGCAAGGTCCGGGAGCGCGCGCTGGCCGAAAAGCAGGTCGATGCGATTTCCGCATTCGCGACAAGCACGATCCCCACGCTCGCTTCGATCGGAGTGCCTGTGCGCTTCATGCGGTTCTCAAGCGTTGGCATCAATTTTTATGGACAGTCGCTCACCACCCAGCCGGGCCGTATCGAGAAGGAACCCAACCTCTGTGCAGCGCTTGTTGCGGGAGCGATGGAAGCGATCAAGTTCACGATGACTGACTTTGATGAAGCCCTGGAAATCTTCCTCAAGGCGAATAGCGAGGTTGCCATTAGCTCATCGGGAAAGGACTACACCCGGATTGGACTGGGGCTCACAAATGTCACCAATCTCGTTCCAGAGGTAAAGACAAATGGATTTGGCTGGGCAGACCCTGTAAAAGTCTCTGCCATGGCGGATCTTGTCGTGAAGTACGGAGCTGGCGAGGGAGCGGTCAAGCCGGACCTTGAGGCACTTTTCACAAACAGGTTTGCGGGCAAGCTCCACCTCTCTGCCAAGGAACTCGTCTTGGCAGAAAAGAACGCGGCCGAATTTTCTAAATACGTAGCCTGACACGCCATGCTCTCCAGCCCTGAGGTGTCGAAGGGTCCGGCGCAGCCTTTCGTGTTCGCCGAGGGTGTCGCAAAGACTTATTACGGGCGGCAGGGTGCGGTGGCCGCCGTCTCGTCCGCTTCCCTTGCTGTCGCCCAAGGAGAATTCGTGTCGCTGCTAGGCCCGAGCGGCTGCGGAAAGAGCACGCTTCTCATGATCCTCGCGGGGCTGGAAAGCCCGACGGGAGGGCGCATCAGTCTCGGTGGCACTCAGGTGACCGGTCCCCGTCGCGATATCGGCATCATTTTTCAGGATGCGACGCTCTTGCCCTGGAAGACGGCACTTGAAAATGTGCTTTTCCCCGTCCGCATCTTGAAACAGCCGATCGAAAAATACCGGCAACGCGCTTTTGAGCTTTTGTCGATGGTGGGCTTGAACGGGTTCGAGAACAAGAAGCCGGCGCAGCTTTCGGGCGGCATGCGTCAGCGGGTAGCAATTTGCAGGGCTCTTATCCATGATCCCGCGATCCTCTTGATGGATGAACCCTTCAGCGCATTGGACGCAATTACGCGCGATCAAATGAATGTGCTGCTGTCTGAAATGCTGGAAACCTACAAAAAGACGGTCCTGTTCGTGACCCACTCCATTCGCGAGGCCGCATTTCTGTCAGACCGGGTGCTGGTGATGGGAGGACGGCCGTCGACGATCGTCCTCGACCTCGCGATGCCGTTCGCGAGGCCTCGCCGCTTCGAGCTTCAGGAGACACCGGAATTTGCTCAAATTTGCCGTCAGCTGAGGCTCACGATCGAGGATGCGCATGCATCTGCTTCGAGCCCTGTCTCGCGAGCGCCCGCCACGACTGAGGCTGTTCATGGTTGAGACAGCAATCGGCACCGAGACAGGAGCTACTCTCAGGGGAGCGAAGAAGGATCGCGCCGCAGGCATGCGAGCGATTCTGCTGCCAATGGCTCTTGCGCTTGCAGTTCTGTCAGGCTGGCAGATCGTGGTCACAGCGCTGAAAATACCACCGGTCATTCTGCCCACACCCGTTTCGATAGCGGAATACATCGTATCGCGGTTCGACATCTTGATGACGCATGCCGTTCCGACGACGGTAGAGTCGCTGATCGGGTTTTTGCTGGCTGCGATCCTTGGAATCGGATTGGCGGTTTTGATCACCTATTCAGACCTTGCCCGCGAAGCGCTCTATCCAAACCTGGTCTTCTTTCAGTTGATTCCGAAAATCGCTCTTGCTCCTTTGTTCATCATCTGGCTTGGAATCGGCTCGCAGTCACGCATCGCTTTCTCCGTCTTTATTGCATTTTTCCCGGTCGTTATCGCCACGGCTGCCGGGCTGACGAGCGTTGACAAGAGCATGCTGCGGCTGTGCCGTTCGCTCACTGCCTCGGAATGGCAGATCTTTATGAGCGTTCGATTCCCCTCAGCAATTCCGCATATCTTCAGCGGCTTGAAGATTGCCATTACGCTCGCGATTATCGGCGTCATAATCGGCGAGTTCATCACCTCTCAAGCCGGTCTCGGCTATCTCATCATCCTCGCCACCTCTCGCGCCGACACCGAGGTTTCAATGGCCGCTATTACCGCGCTCTGCATCTGCGGCCTTTTTCTCTACGGTCTTGTCGTACTCGCCGAGCAAATTGCCAAACGTATTTATTCCGACGGCTCGTGAGGGCCCGCATGGCGGAACGCACGATTTTCAGCGCCAAAGAAATCGTTCGCGCCCTTCAATCCGAGATTGTGTCTGGGCAGCGAAAGCCTGGGGAGCGGCTGGAAGAGAGGGGTCTTGCGCAGCACTTTGGCGTATCCCGGACGCCGGTGCGGGAGGCGCTGAAATCCCTCGCGGGAGCTGGGCTCGTGACGTTGCGGGGCCGGCAGGGAGCGTGCGTGGCGCAGCTTTCGCTACCGGATCTCCTCGACACCTTCTATGTCATCGCTGAGCTGGAAGGTATGGCCGCCCGGCAAGCGGCCCGGCGCATCAGCGCGGATCAGAGCCGGCGTCTGGAGCAGAGCCACGCGCAATGTGCGATATTCGCGCAGGCAGCCGATCATGAAGGATTTTACCGGGAGAACATCGTCTTCCATGAAATCATCGCCGAAAGCAGCCGGAACCGCGTTCTCGGTGAACAGCTTAGCGCAGTGTCGGGGCTGACGGCTGCCTACCGCCGCGCCGTTACGTATCAGCCCGGCCGTATGCTGGGTTCCATTCCGGAACATGAAGCCATCATGCAGGCCATCATCGGCGGAGACGGCGAAGCCGCGTGCCAACTGATGCGCAAGCATGTAAGCGTCCTGGGCGAAGGCTTGAGCGATTTGCTGCGTTACCTCGAGCAAGTCCCTCTCGCACTGGAACTTTACTAACACCGTGAGCTGGTCGGCCCTCTAACGAGGAAGCCCCTCACTAACGCAATGCCCCCCGCGCGCCCCTCAACCGAATATTTGGGAAGTTTTTTAACTACATCTTAAAAAGCGCTGCCGCGGCTGGCAACGAACTGCGCTGCCATGTGTATGAAGGATCAAGCAATGCGAAAGGTATTCAGATAGTCTTCCCGATATAGGCCTAAGCAAACATGATCCTGTCCTATATCTTTCGCGACAAAATCACAAAGATGGATATCTCCCCGGATCTGATCAGATTCGGGAGTTACCGGGTCGCTGTTAAAAGCATTGCCTCTGTTTCTGCACCCAGGGACCTCAGGATTTGGAAAGCGCTCGACTCAAACGCTGTACCTATTAATGTCATAGCGTTCATTGCTATCGCAGCAATAGGTGTTTACGTGCGAAAATCTTACGGCAGCATTTCGTCAGCAATTTTGGCATTTGGATTGGCAATAATTTTATATATTTCTATCATCTGTTTTGTGTATTGGCTGTTCAAAATGCGCGCAAGACGCAATCTTGTGCTTCTCACGAATGGCGGCAATGTAACTGTATTCACGAATATTCGTAGGTGGTTCGCCCTTGAGTGCGTTCGCATTCTTCAGGATGTCATGATGGGAAGAGAAACCCGCAGGGTTCATGTCGACTATAGAAGGAAATATATTGCATTTCTAGAAGCTGAGGAGCCGGCCGTAACTTCTGTAACGAGAGCACCAGCCAGCCATTAGTGGAAAGGATGGTCCTGGTGACACCCGCTGCCAAAGGCGGGTTTGCTTTCTGTGCTTGTTGACTGATTCTTTGACGGTTGCCGCGTGCAGCCATTACCCCAAAACCTGTATTACAATCACCGCCGAGTGCCGCGAGCAGCACCGCGATTTGCAGACGAACGATTAGAACCGCGCTATGAATTGCTTTGAAGTTTGGCGAGGCGTCAATGGCGCAGGTTATTTTGGGTGTTTTCATCGGGGTGGGCTTGGCGAGTTTCTTCCAGGCCGAGTCTTGGATGAAGCACTGGCCACGCCTTAAGGCCGGGCTCGCCGCATGGCGTGCACACCTCTCGCGCGTCTTGAAACAGGCTACAGCACCCCGGACACCGAAAACGGCGAATGCTGCGCATGAGATCCTGCCGCCTGCTCAAACCGCGACAGCGCCGGCGGCAGAGGAACCACTTTCAGTAAAGCTCAGGAAGTGCGAAGCCGCATTTCTTCCACTTGCCGACAACGCGTCCCACCCCCGGGAATTTTACGACGACCCGGATTTCAAACACGCTGTCTCTCTGCTCGCTAACCCGGCCACGCCGCTGAAGACCGTAACCCAATATGCGCTTGGCACCAATTGGGGATTATCCTGTGCTGCATTCGCGGCTTTGGCACAACGTGCGGACAAGGAGAATGCGACAGATGAAGCGCTTGCCGCGTTCGAGCGTTTCGCGCCGTGGGTGATGTTCTACGCTCTTTCTTATTTCCTGACGCTGCCTTCCCGCCCGCCAGCCGGCTCGTTCTTCATGGGCGCCAAGGATTGGTGGCAAAGTAATCCGGTCATGCTTGCCGTCGCCCAAGGCTATTTTGAAGAGTTGGAGGCCTGCGGCGATGAGGCTACCTTCGGCGCCTCTCTCGACAAGATGCCGCATGCGTCAAACTCTTTGATCCGGGGATTTCTTGAAAAGATCGTGCACCCTTATGCAAGAGATTTGATCGCGGAAATCGACACAAAGGAGCGGGCATATATCGATCGCACCTATCTTTCGTCTTTTGGGCGCTTCTGGACTGTTCAAAAGGAGGAGGAGGAGTTTCTGGAGGAGCCGGAAAGCTGGCAGGATAGCCTCGCTGCGGCAGAAATTGCAGTCTCAGGAATACCATCGAAATCACTATTGGTATCAGGTGAGCATAGCGTGGGGAAAACATCGTTCCTACGCGTGCTTGCGCGGCGTTTGGACGGGCAGGGCTGGACAATATTCGAAGCATCCGGCGCCGACATCATGGCTGGTCAAAAGTATATCGGGGAAATCGAAGGCCGGATAAGGGAGGCGATTGAGAGGCTTGCAGTCTCCAAAAGAGTGATCTGGTACATCCCTGACATCATGCACCTTGCGCTTAGCGGGACCCATCAAGGCCAATCCGCCAGCATCCTCGACCAGATCCTGCCAGCAATCGCATCAGGCCGGCTCCTTGTCTGGACCGAGACGGCAGCATCGGCTGCCACAAAACTCCTGCGGATGCGGCCATCGCTGCGAAATCATTTCGAGGTACTTCGCCTCGAACCAACGTCCAAGGAAGAAACGCTTGCGCTCGCCAATGGGATGGTTTCGCGCCTTACGGCAAAGGGCCGCTTGAAGATTGATCCTGCGCTTGCTGACACGGCATTGCAGTCTTCGCGGCAATATTTGAGCGGAACTGCATTTCCAGGTTCGGTGCTTGATCTTCTCAAGTCTGCAACCTCTCGCGCCATAAAAGGAGGCAATCGCACTGTTGCCGCGCAGGATGTCATCCTTAGCCTCTCCCAAGCCACAGGCGTCCCGGCTGCGATCCTCGACAGTAAGGAGCGCGCCGATCTTGCAGCCATCCGGGCGCATTTTACGTCACGGGTGATTGGCCAGGAGGAAGCGGTCGCGGCTATTGTCGATCGGATCGCCATGATGAAGGCGGGGCTCAACGATCCCGGCAAGCCCATTGGCGTCTTTCTCTTCGCTGGCCCAACGGGGACTGGCAAAACCGAGTTGGCAAAGACGCTGGCCGAGTTCCTATTTGGCTCGGCCGAGCGGATGATCAGGCTCGATATGAGCGAATTCCAAGCTCACGATTCCGCCTGGAAAATTCTTGGCACATGGGATGCGTCGACCGAAACGCTGATTAGCCGTGTGCGAAAGCAGCCCTTTTCAGTCGTCCTGCTGGACGAGTTCGAAAAAGCACACGCGAACATTTGGGATCTCTTCCTACAGGTGTTCGACGACGGCAGACTGACGGATGCCAGCGGCCAGGAAGCGGATTTCCGGCATTGCATCATCATCCTCACGACAAACCTCGGCGCCACAGCTCATCGTAGCGCCGATCTCGGCTTCCTTCCGTCATCGGCTACCTTTTCAAGAGAGCAAGTTTTGCAGTCGGTCAGTCAGACTTTCCGGCCGGAGTTCCAGAACCGCCTCGACAAAGTGATCGTCTTTCAGCCGCTAACCCGTGAACTGATGCGGGGAATTCTGAAGAAGGAGCTTGCTCACGTGCTGGAGCGGCGCGGCTTCCTTGATCGGGAATGGGCGGTGGAATGGGAAGCCTCGGCGCTCGAGTTCCTGCTCGAGAGAGGCTTCTCGCCGGAAATGGGGGCACGGCCACTCAAGCGCGCCATCGACCAGTATGTTATTGCGCCCCTGGCTGCCACGATCGTGGAACGGCGTTTTCCCGAAGGCGACCAATTCGTCTTCATTAGGAGCGACGGCAAAACAATTCAGGCCGAGTTCGTCGATCCGGATGGTGGGGCCAAGGAAATAGCTTCGCCACCAGGCGACGCATCAGGGAAAGAGCCTACGCTGCCGGCAATCATTCTCGGCGCGAGGGGGGCAGCAATCGAAGTGCAAGCGCTTGAGAAAGCGTTCCTTACGACTACGGAGGCGTTGCATTCGGATGCATGGGAAGATCTCAAGGCCAGTCTCGTAGAGAGGATGCAGCAAGAAGGCTTCTGGAACGATCCCGGCCGTAAGGCGGTCTTGGCGCGTGTGGCGCTGATGGATCGCGTCAAAGCGGCGGCCGGCACCGCGGAATCGTTTCACGCTCGCTTGGTGAGGGGCTCGGAAACAAGCGGAAAACATTCGCGCGAGTTGATTGCCCGGCTTGCCTTACAAATTTACCTCATCAGCGAGGGGATCAAGGATGTGTTTGAAGCCGCGCCAATCGAGGTTGCACTGAAGGTTGAGCCGGCGCTTGACGCCGGGGACCGCAAGGGAGGCCAGGAGTGGTGTGCCGCGCTGATCGGCATGTACAAAGCATGGGCGGCGGCTCGCAATATGCAGATTTCGGAACGGAATGCCCAGCCGCGTTTGCCGGGGACGCCGATCCTGCTTGTGAGCGGCTTTGGCGCACATCGTACTCTTAGACGGGAGACCGGCCTGCATGTCCTTGAAATTCCCGAAGGCGAGAAAACCTACGACCGCTTTACCGCGCGAGTTAGAGTTGCGCCTGTCCCGCTGGAGGATCTCCCCGCCCATAAAATGCGGGCGCTTTTAACCACTGAATTGTCGAAGACGGACGCACTTAAAACCATTGTCCGCCAATACCGCGACGGTGCCTCCCCACTCGTTCGCGACGCGGCGGCAGGTTGGCGTACAGGACGCTACGACGCCGTGATGCGCGGAGACTTCGACCTGCTCGGCCTGGCATGACTGCGGCGATAGCGTTCCAGATACAAAATTTGGCCTGTTGCCTGGAAAATCCCCCGGCGCTATTGCTCAGCTGTGCGTAAAAATAGGCAGAGGCTTCAAAAGGCCAGCGAGCGCAACCATACTAGGCGGTAAGTGCGAGCGCAGAAAGCACAGCCTTCCCGTTCTTTGAGGATGCATTCTTCTTCTGGCCGGAATGCTAGTGTGCATCCACAGTCGCGCAAAACCGGAGTCCCAAAGCATGACCCCTTTCTCCCAGGCGCCCGGCAAAGAGATGATCGCCCTTGAGGCAGCTAAAATGCTCCTTGAGATCAAGGCGGTCCTTTTCTACAGGGACAAGCCGTTTTTTTTTACCTCAGGTTGGGCCAGCCCGGTATACATCGATTGCCGCAAGATCATCTCGTATCCGCGTCTACGGTCGGCCCTAATAGACTATTCGGCGGCGACCATCGTTCGCGAAATTGGCTACGAGTCGATTGATAACATTGCAGGCGGCGAGACGGCCGGAATTCCATTTGCGGCCTGGATATCGGATCGGCTGATGCTCCCGATGCAGTATGTGCGTAAAAAGGCCAAGGGTTTTGGCCGCAATGCGCAGATCGAGGGCGAAGTGGTAGCCGGCGCTCGAACGCTTCTAGTGGAAGACCTTGCGACGGATGGGCGAAGCAAAGTTAATTTTTGCGAGGCGCTCCGGGGCGCGGGGGCTGACGTCAACCACTGCTTCGTCCTGTTCTACTACGACATCTTCCCAAAAAGCCGCGAAGTGATGCAGGAGCTGGGCGTGCAGCTTCATTATCTTACCACCTGGTGGGACGTTCTCAAAGTGGCTAAACAGACCGGTCACTTCGAGCAGCAGGTTCTCGCTGAAGTGGAAAGCTTCCTCAACGATCCCGCAAGGTGGTCCGCAGCAAATGGCGGGATTGCAGATTTCGGTGAGCCTGGCGATGCTTCTTCCTGAACTGCTTGCGTTCCCAAGGTTTTTGATTCGGAACGAGAGTTGTCTCGCGTAGCATTTGACACCTCGTGTCTCTTTATAGGCACCGGCAAGGCCGCCCATGGAACTACCCTCCCAAGCAAATGTGAACGCAAAGCCGGTTACTGCCTTGCGGGACTGGTTGGACCGGCTGTCTGAGACAGAACGCCTGGCCGTGATCCGTCCCAATGTGGCGCTCAAATATGAGCTTGCTGCCATTGCAAAACGGCTAGACGGGGAAGCCGCGACGGTTTTTCCCTCCCCAGGAGGACATTCAATTAGCGTGATTTCGGGCTTGGTGTCAGATCGCAGCTGGATCGCGGAAGCGATGGGAGTCAACCCAAGCCACCTCCTCCAACGCTTTCAGGAGGCCGCGCGCGCGCCCATTCTGTGGCGCGAGGTTGAAACGGCGCCGGCGCAAGAAATCGTTCACCGGGAAATCGATTTACTCCGTCTTCTCCCGATCCCGATGCATAATG
>JBAUNL010000339.1:0-2800 GCA_049579205.1 Rhodomicrobium sp.
ACCGCGCTGTCGGGGAGTGGGGACGACACGGCAAGGCTCTGGGATCTGGCCACGGGCCGCGAGATCCGAAAATTCGAGGGGCATTCGGACTACGTCCGTTCGGTTGCCTTTGCGCCGGACGGCAAGACCGCGCTGTCGGGGAGTATGGATGGGACCATGCGGCTTTGGAATCTCAAGACCGGCGAAGAGTTGGCCGCTATGCTTGCCTCGCCGGATGGGGAATACATGACCATCACCCCAAGCGGGTTCTTCGCGGCCTCGCCCAAGGCCACGGACATGCTCGCTGTGGTGCGTGGGTTCGATACCTATTCCGTGCTGCAATTTTACGAGCATCTGCATCGCCCCGATTTGGTGGCGGAGGCACTCAAGGGCGATCCAGAGGGCAAGTACCTGAGCGCCGCGAATGTGCTCAACCTTGAAAAAATTCTTGAGTCCGGTCCTGCGCCGAAATTGGAGCGCTTACTCAACCGGGAGAAGCGCGAAGGCGGCAAGGCCGAGCTTGCCATCCGGATCACCGACCTTGGCGGCGGTATCGGCGACAAGGTGGTCTGGCGCGTGAACGGGGTGGCTCAGGGCGCTACAACGGCGCCTGGCCTTGGCGGGCCGGTTCGCCCCGGCCGTTACGTTGTGATGGAGCAGACGCTGAGCTTCGACCCGGGGCAAAAGAATGAGGTCGAGGTGGTGGCCTATAATGGAAAAGGCCTGCTGGCCACCCAGCCTTTAAGCTTCACCATCGATCCCGTGTTCGGCATGCTCGACAAGCCGAAACCGCGGCTCTACGTGCTCGCGGTGGGCGTCGATAATTATCTGAAGCCTGATTGGCGGCTCAGCAATGCGGTGAACGATGCCAAGACCATCGGCGAAGCGTTGAAAGCGGTGGGCAGCGCCTTCTTCGGCGAGAGCAATGTCGAGGTGACGGCCGTGCTCGATGAGCAGGTCACCGAAGCGGGCATCGGCGCGGCCTTTGAGGCGCTGGCTGGCAAGGTGCAGCCCCAAGATGTGTTCATTCTGTATCTGAGCGGTCACGGCCGGGCGATTGCGGGCAGCGGTCCGGGGACGGGCTGGTTCTTCCTGCCGCAGAACCTCGATCTGGCAAAAGGGCAAGATATCCCGCATAACGCCATCAGCACGGCGGCGCTTGAGGGCTGGCTACGCAAGATCCACGCTTCGAAAAGCGTGGTCGTGCTCGACGCCTGCGAGTCGGGAGCTTTCGAGGCGCCGCGCGGCGATAACCTCGTCTCAGAAACGCAGATTGCGCAATTCGCCTTTGCGACAGGCCGCAGCACCATCTCTGCCTCGCCCGCAGGTAAGGCTGCCTACGAGGGCGTGAACCACCACGGCGTGCTGACGCTTGCCATGCTCGAAGCCATGAATAGGCAGGAAGGCGCGGGGGAGGAGCCGGTGACCTTGCTTGGGCTCGGCTCCTACGTCAGCCTCCGGGTAATGGAGATTTCGCGGCAAGAGTTCGGCATCGTGCAGACGCCCAAGACCGACCTCAAGGACGATTTCACGCTGGGGCTCCGGCAGGCGGTGCTGAAGCCGGTCACGGTCGCGTGCAAGATGAGCGGGGAGGCGGCGCTGCACATAACGAAGCGGGCCGCCGATGTGCGCGAGAAGCCGGCTGGCGATGCGGCCGTGACGCTGCCGCTGACGCGGAACGCGCTGGTGACCTTGAATGCCTGCGCCGGCGAGTGGGGCTTGATCGCGCGCGGCGGCAAAGACATCGGCTATGTTCGCTTCGACGCGCTGGAGCCGGTTAATTAATCGAAGGGGTATGTTCATGCGCTTTCAAAAGCCGTTGCTGGCCGTATTGGCCTTTGCATTTTTTGCTGCCTCCGCTGCCGCAACCGCGGACACGGTTTGCAAGGATGACCGCAGGATCGTCGGCGGCGTCGCCACGGACATCAAAGAGCACCCCTGGCAAGTTTGGCTTTCCGTTCCCTTGCCGGATGGCAACAGCGAGCTATGTGGCGGCACACTGATCCAGGACCGCTGGGTTTTGACGGCGGCGCATTGCTTCCCGTCCAGGAAGCCCGCATCCCCCAGCATGAAGGCAGGCGTGACCGACCGCGAGGCCGGACCTTGGATCGAGACCGGCAACGTTTTCGTGCATGAAGGCTACGACGGCAAAACGCACGAGAACGACATCGCGCTGGTAAAGCTCAATGGGGGCGTCGCGGGCGACATCATTCCCCTGGCGCAAGGCGGCGAGGCATTGCGGCCGTGTCAGATGCTGGAGGTGACCGGCTGGGGCACCATAAAGGAAGGTGGAACCACGGCGGCCGCGATCTTACAAAAAGCCGAGGTGCCGCTCGTCGATAACGCCACCTGCAATGCACAGGACGCGTATGACGGCGCCATCAAGGCCGGTATGATGTGCGCGGGCTATCGCGAGGGCGGCATCGATTCTTGCCAGGGCGATAGCGGTGGGCCGCTGGTGTTGCGGGGCAAGGACGGCCCGGTGCTGGTGGGCGTCGTTTCGTGGGGTGAGGGCTGTGCGCGGAAGCTGCGTTACGGCGTCTATACGCGCGTGGATGCCTATAGCGGCTGGATCGCGAATACGATCCTCGCCAATCAAAACTAATCGCGCTACGTTTTTCCGCTTTCGTATCGAAGCTGTCGCCGGGTAAGCCGACGCGTCTGGAAGCGCGACGACAGCTATTGGCCCGAGGCAGCAAGAATGTTAATATTCCTAGACATACTCACTACATTATACAACGCTCTCTTAACAAACCATGCGGAGCAAACTAAATGAAAGCATTGCTTGCTATAGCAGCGGTCGCATTTCTTTTCAGCAACG
>JBAUNL010000340.1:0-6402 GCA_049579205.1 Rhodomicrobium sp.
CCGAACCCCGGAGCCTTAATCGCGGCTACGTTGAAGCCTCCACGCAACTTGTTGACGACTAGCGTTGCCAAAACCTCTCCTTCGACGTCTTCCGCGATGATCACAAGTGGGCGCGAGGCTTGAACGATCTTCTCGAGAAGAGGCAATAGGGCCTGTAAGTTGGAAAGCTTTTTCTCATAAAGAAGGATGTATGGATCCTCGAGCTCCGCCACCATTTTCGTGGTGTCGGTTGCAAAATAGGGGCTGATATAGCCGCGGTCGAATTGCATGCCCTGTACAATTTCAAGCTCGGTATCGAGCGATTTTGCTTCCTCGACCGTGATCACGCCGTCATTGCCGACTTTCTCCATGGCCTCGGCGAGCATCCTGCCAATTTCACGATCGCCATTGGCCGCGATCGTGCCAATTTGTTCAATTTCTTCATTCGTGGAGATTCTTTTAGCGTTCTTGCCAACGTCGGCCACGATGGCATTCACAGCCATGTCGATGCCGCGTTTGAGATCGATGGGGCTCATACCGGCAGCAACGGCTTTTGCCCCTTCCTTCACGATCGCCTGCGCCAGAACTGTTGCTGTCGTGGTTCCATCCGCCCGTCTTTATGGCGACCTCGCGGACCATCTGGGCGCCCATATTTTCAAAGTGATCGGCGAGCTCGATTTCTTTTGCAACGGTCACGCCATCCTTGCTGATACGTGGTGCACCATATGACCGGTCGATAACGACGTTACGGCCCTTCGGGCCAAGCGTAACCCTTACCGTATTAGCTAGGACGTCGATTCCGTGCAGCAACTTTTCGCGGGCGTCGGCGTCAAACCGGATTTCTTTGGCAGCCATTGCTTTAGTCCTTGCGCTCCGCCTTAGGCGGCTTTCGCCGCCTTTTTGTTGCTCTGGTCGAGAATTCCGAGAATGTCGGACTCTTTCATGATGAGGCGATCTTCGCCGTCAATGATCACCTCCGTCCCGGACCATTTGCCGAACAGCACCCGGTCCCCTACCCGGACATCGAGCGGCGTTACCTTTCCATCTTCACTGCGCGATCCAGGACCAACCGCAAGAACCTCGCCTTCGGCGGGCTTTTCCTTCGCTGTGTCGGGAATGATAATGCCGGTTGGCGTTTTATCTTCCGCTTCAATTCGCCTGAGAAGAACGCGGTCGTGAAGGGGCCGAAAGCTGGACATTCGCTTAGTTCCTTTACATGCGTTGACTTCGATCTCGCGGCCGCAAGGTTATGCGTTTGCCAGGACGAGCGCGCTGATTGCCATCAGAAATATCATGGTCGTGCCGCCATTTTCTGGGGCTGGGGGTAATGCAAATTGCATAGCTAGTTGGGTTATTGCACGCCTCGCCCGGCGCCTTCGTACATCCATCGAGTCGTTCAAAAGCTTTTAGTGCCACATTCTGCCCGGCTGTTTATGGGCTCTAATCTCCGTCGCGAGAACTAAAAGCTTTACTGCTTCAATCACTTTGTCCACGCCGAGACGATCAAGCATTCTTGACCGGTGCACCTCCACTGTGCGGATGCTAATCCCGAGTGCGTGCGCGATCCTTTTTGCTGTCATGCCGTTGGCAAGAGCATCCAGAACCTGGCCCTCCCGCGGGCTGAGCGCGGCAATCCGGCGCGCGGCTGCACCAGCCTCAGCGCGATGGCGGGCTTGCGGCACTAGGGCTATGGCGTCCTCTAAAGCTGTGAATAGGCGGCTTGGCTCAAAGGGCTTTTCAATAAAATCTGCAGCACCCTCCTTCATGGCTTCAACAGCGGTTTGTACGTCGCCCTGGGCACTAATAACAACGACAGGGAAAACCGAATCCGTCTCATTCAATCGCTTTTGAAGCTCCAACCCACTCATGGTGGGCATCTTTACATCGAGCAGAATGCAACCGTGGCCAAGGCCAGAAAGCGAGTCAAGAAAACCCGGTGCGCTGTCAAACGCCACAACATTATATTCCGCCGCACGAAGAAGGCATTCCAATGAACAGCGGAAGTCCTTGTCGTCATCGACGATGTATATTTGACGTTCATACGACATGAAGGGTCTCCGGCGGTGCGGTTGCCACGAGAAAACGAAATGTAGTGCCCCCTGCCCCATTCGGGTCCATCTCTAGCTGGCCTCCATGCGCTTGCAGGATGGTTCTGCAAATCGAAAGGCCTAGCCCCATTCCATTTCGCTTTGTGGTGAAGAACGGTTCAAAAAGACGTTTCGCGGTCTCTGGCGTTATTCCAGGCCCTGTATCGCTGACTGCAATCTCGATCGCGGCCCCGTGGGCCCTTGTGGCAATCGTGAGTTCGCGACGGTCCTGAAGCTCCATTGCTTCCGAGGCGTTACGCATTAGATTTATAAGTACTTCCTGTATCTGAATGCGATCGACAAGCACGTGCGTTGCTGCGGGATCCAGCTTCAAGGTGACCTTTGCGCTAGAACCGTTCGTTGCCGGCAAAGCGAGCGCAGTTGCCTCCTCGATCAGGGTCTGCACACACTCCGGCCGTTTCTCGATCTCGCCACTTTTCGCTAGATCGCGCCAGCGTTGAACTATTTCGCCCACCCGCCTAATCTGCCGAGCTGCCTCATCTAAGAAAGGTCCAACCGCACCGGAGCTGTCTGCTTTGCGTTTTTCGAGGGTAATGCGGGCAGCATGCACTGTGTTCATCGCGGCGCCTAAAGGCTGCGTAAGTTCATGGGCAAGCGCCGTCGTCATCTCGCCCGCAGCGCTGAACCGCGCACAGCGCAAGAACTCATCACGCAGAACATTCATACGGCTCTCCGCGCCGGCATGATCCTTCCTTTCCTGAATAAGCCGTTCATTGGCTTCAGCAAGTTCAGCTGTGGCTTCGAGAAGTTCAGCTGTGCTGGCCGAGAGCTGCAGCTCAAAAGCCATTTTGAGATCTCGAAGCTTCGCGCCGGCGTGCTCAGCACGGGAGTGTAAGACTGCAACCGCGAGTTCCTTTGCGGCTACGCGCAGAAGAACACGCTTCACATCGGTGAGGAAATCGGCGCTACGGGATCCCGCAATAAGCTGCGACCCGGATCTTTCGTCAAGCGGAGCCACAGCCACGTGCATGGCACCAGCGAAGGCCCCGCTTGAAATAGACTCTTCGGCTCGGGGACTCGGCAACAGGTATTTCACACCATTGATGATGTCCGACCGCTCTTTCGGGGAGGTATGCGAACTTGTGCAAAGTACGCTGCGTGCGTTCGCATCTTCCGCAGCGGCAAACTTCGCACATACGAAAGAGACATCAAGCATGGGGACAAGGGCTGAAGCCAAGTCCTCCGCAAGACGCCGCGGATCCGAATAAGTTTGCAGCGCGGCCAAGCTTGAGAGTGTCAGAAGATCGCCAATGCAGCGTTGCAGCTCTTCTCCATGCATTTTTTAAGTCCCGCGCCCGTTACAGCTTCCTCGTGGTCAGTGCTGGTTTGCTGGTATGCTTGGCTGCAGGATTTTGCCGGGTTTGCCGCGGCTGTTTTCCTACATCGACCATGGCGGACGCCGATTGGAAAATGTTTCATCTTCGATAACGGCTGAAGAAGGAGATTTGCTGCCTTTCCAATCAAATTTACTTTTGGAGGGCATTAGTCATTTCGTTTGGAACGAGTAAAATAATATTGAAAATATTGTGACAATTTAGCTCAACCGCCCCCAGAAAGCAGAGATAACTGATGGACATCAATGTAGCGCAGGACGGTATCTAGTATTTTTGCTGCAAGACCAAGAAAGACGAGTCCGCAGCAGCAAAGCCAGAGGTTGATCATGCGCGTAGAGTATGCGTCTCCGATGCGTCTTCCCGATCTATATCGTGAAATGATGAGGCAACAGAATGAAGCGGGCCGGTGGAGACGTCTGCGGCCCATGGACGAAACCGTATTTCCGCCGGTCAACGTCTGGGCTTCGCCGGACGACGCCATTGTGACGGCAGAGCTGCCCGGCGTAACGATCGATGCCATCGACGTGACCGTCCACCAGAACACGCTCATGCTGCGCGGCAAACGTGATCCCGAGGTCCCTGCCGGAGACGATGTCACAATACATCGGCAGGAGCGTGCTTACGGCGAATTCGTCCGCGCGGGTGTGCTGCCGTTCCGCGTCGATGCCGATAAGGTTTCGGCGAAGTTTGAGCGAGGCATCTTAAAGGTGACCTTGCCACGACCCGAAGCCGACAAGCCGCACAAGATCAAAATTGCTCACTGAGCTTATGAAGGGTGATGGTCATGGCTGACAAGACAGCGTCAAGCCCTCAAGAGACACAGGCGAAGAAGTCACAAGACGTGCCGGTGAATAAATCTCAGGAGGCACAGGCTAACAAACCTCAAGAGGCGAAGGGGAACGGGCCGGAGAAGACAAGAGCGGCTGGAGAGCAGCCCAATGGTCCAGGCACCGGCAGAGATGAACTGCCCGTCTTCCTACCGCCAGCGGACATTTTCGAAAACAAGAACGAGGTCCTTCTCGTTCTCGACGTGCCCGGAGCCGAGCCCGACAGCTTCGACGTGACGCTCGACAGAAGAGTTCTCTCGGTTTCCGCGCGCTCCACACCATGGATACCGGAGGGGCACACTCTCATCTCTGCAGAATATCGCGAAGGCAATTACCAGCGCTCGTTCATTCTGCCGGATGGGCTCGACGGAGATCACATCCAAGCTTCGTACAGGGATGGGGTCCTGCGGCTCAAGGTTCCCAAAACGGAGCCGCCGCCTGCAAAGAAAATCTCTGTGTCCGCAAGTTAAACCGATAGGAGACTTAGATGGCCAATTCGCAAGGTGCAGTAGCGCGTACGTCGGGGCAACCCGCCCGTACGGATCGTCCGGCCAATCGTCCGATGCGGATGAATGACCCGACGCGGATGCTGCAAACAGACTTCGACCGTACCTTCGACAGGTTTTCGAGGCTATTCGATATACCGAGACTCCTCGATTTGTTCGGCCCCTCATCGGACCTGACAAGCGCGCTCGGCGATGAGACCGTGCCGCGCGTCGACGTCCGGGACCTTCCCGATGCCGTCGAGGTTACCGCGGAACTTCCTGGCGTCAACGAACCTGGTATCGATATCAGCATCGGCGATCAGGCACTTACGCTCAGGGCGCAAACGGAAGAGGAGCGTGAGACCGACGAAGGCGGATACCGGATCCGCGAACGAACCATTGGGCGGATTGAGAGGGTCATCCCGTTGCAAACTGCCGGTCTTGATGCCGATAAGGCAACGGCCTCCTTCAGAAACGGCCTTCTCACAATCCGCATTCCAAAAAAGCCTGAAGCCCGCACTGAAGCCCGGCGCATAAGAGTAGACGCCGGACAACAGTCTTCGGGGCAACAGTCTTCGGGACAACAGGCGCCCGGACGACAGTCCTCCAGACAATAATCATAGGCTTAGCGAGGCTGCCGTGCGGCTTGACAGCGAAATCAAGAGGGATGTGGAGGAAGAGCTCAAATGGGATCCCGTCGTCGATGAAACGGATATTGCCGTGACCGTGAAGGACGGCGTGGTCGAGCTTGCGGGCTTTCTGAAAACTTACACCGAGAAAATTGAGGCCGAAGCGGCTGCCAAGCGGGTTGCAGGCGTTAGAGGCATCGCGGACGATATCGAGGTGCGAATACCGGCTGTGGATGACAGGCCGGACCCCGATATCGCGCGCGACGCAGTTGCCGCTCTCAAGAGCCATCTGCCAATCAGTGCTGATAACATCACAGTCATCGTCAAGCATAATTGGTTGACGCTTGAGGGGCAGGTCGAATGGAACTACCAGCGCGAAGCTGCGGAAAGGGCCGTCCGCGACGTTCGAGGCGTCAAGGGCATCAGCAACCTCATTAAGGTCAAGCCGCCAGGCCGGCCGCCTGAAGATTTGAAGAAGAGGATTGAAGAGGCGTTACGGCGGCTGGCGGAGGTTGATGCTCAGCGCATCACAGTAGAACAGGATGGAAGCCGGATTACCCTGAAAGGTACCGTTCGATCTTGGGCTGAGCGCGAAGCCGCGGAGCGAGCTGCTTGGTCGGCGGCAGGCGTCACCGAGGTCATTAACAAGATTACGGTCAGTATATAAACTGATGACCCCTATGCCGAGATCCGGCTATCTCCTTATAATAGCTATCTCATTTCGAGCGGCTGCGGACTCTGAGGGGAAGGAAAGAGCCGATCGAGTTCGGAAAGCTCCTCCTTATCGAGCGGTCGCTCGAGGGCTTCCATGTTTTCGAGCAGTCTCTCGGGCTCCGACGTTTTTGGGATAGCAATAACACCCTCTCTACTCATTAACCAGGCGATGGCCAATTGGGCCGGGGTCATGCCGGCTGAATTCGCAAAGGCCAGAAGTCGCGGATCGTCCAGAAGCCGCCCCTCATCGAGGGGCGAATAAGCCATGATTGGAATGCAATGGCTCCGCAGCCAAGGTTGCAGGTTCCACTCAATACCTCGATGCG
>JBAUNL010000341.1:0-13279 GCA_049579205.1 Rhodomicrobium sp.
GGTTTTAGGTTCGTTTGATAAGTCAAGGCTAGAAAATAGCACCCTCGCACATTTGCTTAGTGAGACACGAGATTTTTGGCGACAGGAAGTTCGAGCGGCGTCCGAGGTTCTTATAAATCGGGCGCAGAATCGACCTTTAGTCGAAACCGACTTCAAAAATACATGACATACCGCCGGAATCAGAATTTGGGTTAGCTTATGATGGAGGGTATGCAATGGAGCAGACTGGGCTACCAGTGGGTCCAAAGCTTGATTAAAATCGAAACCTTCGATGATCTGTGATTTTAAGCACCCCCCTGTACTACCGAGGATCAAGTTCTTCGGAGATGAAGAACCAAATGCAACCATCAGCGTCTATAGCATGCGCGGTTGGGCAAATGCCCCGGGCAATTTCGAAATCAGGCTTGCCTTCCGGCGCTCCTAAACTAAGATCGCGAACCCAACAAGGATGTTACGGCAGGCAATTCGCCGGACTTCCTGCTTGCGGTCCCCTCCGGATATAATTTCAAGACAGTGAAAACGATGGTGTTGTCTTCAAGGCCTGCGGCACAGTCTTCTAAAGGGATGCTGATAGCGGTAACGCTCTTACTTTCAGCAGTAATAGGCGTTTTCACCGCCGTTTTACCGGCTGCAGCGGGGACTGCCCTGCTTATGGAACCGTCAACCGGACTGGTGCTTTATGCGGAGGACGCCGATCTGCCTTGGCGGCCGGCTTCCTTGACGAAGTTGATAACCGCCTACCTGACCTTCCAGGCGATCCGGGATGGCAACCTCTCGCCGGAAGATGTCGTGATATGCACGGCGCATGCGCAGAGCCAGCCGCCGAGCAAGCTTGGGATGCCGCTGGGAGCACAGCTTAAGGTCGGCCTTGCGGTGAAGGCCCTGATTGTCAAATCCGCGAACGATGTCGCGATCATGCTCGCGGAGAAGATCGGCGGCACCGAGGCCAATTTCGTCGACCTGATGAACAAGACCGCCAAACGGCTTGGCATGACGAACACGAAGTTCGTCAATCCGAATGGCTTGCCCATGCTCAACGCCGACAACACGGAGGCGCCGGAGCAGTCCGTGACGACGGCCCGCGATATGGCGATCCTTGCAAGCATGATCTTCAAGGAATTCCCGCAATATGCGGATATCTTCGCGATGACCGAAGTCAAGGTCGGCAACCGCATGGTTAGTACTCATAATGGGCTCTTAAGGAGCTACGATGGCGCCGACGGCATGAAGACCGGCTTCATTTGCGCGGCGGGATATAATGTCGTTGCCAGTGCGACACGCAATGGAAGGCGGCTTGTTGCGGTCGTTCTTGGCGAAAGCTCATCCTCGGCCCGGACAATCCGCGCGGCCAGCCTCTTCGAGCACGGATTCGAGATTTATCCTTGGAAAGCGGTGCTCGCGCCGACGCTTGCTACATGGCCGGTTGCCACGCCCGAAGGTGCGGCGCCTCCTGATTTGCACAGCATCGTGTGTAGCGGAAGGCGCCTCGCAATTCTTAGCAGAAGAGGCAAGCGTCCGAAGCTGAAGCCAGGGCACCGTTCGCCCGCGGCTGGAAAGCGAAAACGCACTCGGGCGGATGCAGCACCGGCGCCCGCAACGCCTGCGCTGAAAAAGCAGGGTTAGCCGCTCACAAAAACACTATATTATCGCCGAAAGCTTCCGCGGAGGCCAGATCAGCCGCTGGCTTGCCCCGAACATTGGGGTGAAGCTGCGTCAGCCTATACGACAATGACAGAGAACCAGACGCACCGCTTTTGCGTCGCGCCAATGATGGATTGGACGGATCGCCACTGCCGGTACTTTCACCGGCAGTTGAGCTCGCGTGCCCGGCTGTATACGGAAATGCTGACGTCGGCAGCAGTCATTCATGGCGATCGCGAGCGCCTTTTGGCTTTCGACTCGTCCGAGCACCCTGTGGCACTGCAGTTGGGAGGCTCAGATCCAAAGGAGCTTGCCATCGCGGCCGAAGCCGGGATGCAGTTCGGGTACGATGAGATCAACCTGAATTGTGGTTGCCCATCAAGCCGCGTCCAGTCCGGGCGCTTCGGAGCCTGCCTCATGGCCGAGCCGGGTCTTGTGGCGGCGTGTGTCTCGTCGATGCTGAGCGCAACCGGTTCCAGCATCCCGGTAACTGTAAAATGCCGAATCGGGATCGATGAGCAGGATTCCGAGAGCGATCTATCCCGCTTTGTTGAAGCCGTTGCTTCGGCCGGATGCCGTGCATTTATCGTGCACGCCCGAAAGGCTTGGCTAAAAGGCTTGAGCCCGAAAGAAAACCGGGAAGTCCCCCCTCTCGACTACGAGCGGGTTTACAGGCTGAAAGCCGCTTTTCCAGAGCTTACGATCGTTTTGAATGGGGGAATAGCGACCCTTGGGGAAGCCCTGGAACATCTTCAAAGCGTCGATGGCGTTATGCTCGGACGGTCGGCGTACAAGTCACCCTCCCTCTTGGCCGAAGTGGATGGGCTTATGTTCGGGGAGAGCAGCCCGGTCCAATCCGCAATTTCCGTGCTAGAGCGAATGCTCAATTACGCCGGAGCAGAATTGCAGCGCGGAACGCGTTTATCCACGATAGCGCGGCACATGACCGGCCTCTTAAACGGCAGGCCGGGCGCGAGGGTCTTCCGCCGGATTTTGACAGAGGAAAGCGTGAAGCCGGGGGCAGGCCTGGAGGTCTTGCACGCCGCTATCCAGGCCGCAAAAAGATCTGCTTGTGATATGCCGTTCAGTGCCGGAATTGTGACAACGCAAGAGCTTGCCCGGCAAGGCCTCTCATTGCTTTCGGTGTAGCACCTCTGTAGGGTCCGGGCCTAGACCCCGCCTTCTCTGGATCAACCATGATTTTCGGCCTGCCTATAAGCGAAGTCGCTACCCTTGCTGCCGCGCTTATTGCAGGGGGCATCGTGACAGGTTTTTTGGCGGGGCTGCTGGGCATTGGCGGCGGCGGCATCATTGTCCCAGTCCTCTACGAGCTCTTTCGCATGTTGGGTGTAAGCGATAGCATTAGGATGCAGATGTGCGTGGCCACCTCACTTGCAATCATCATCCCGACATCAGTCCGCTCTTTGCGTTCCCACTGGCTGCACGGCGCCGTCGATGTTGAAGTGATCCGGCGTCTTGGTCCCTGGGTAATTGCCGGGGCGATTCTCGGCGTGCTTATTGCCTCGAACGCAGCTGCCGGCTTTCTCAAAGGGGTGTTTGTGGCGTCGACGCTTTTTATGGCTTCCCGCATCGCCTTCGGCAAAGAGAGCAAGTTTGCTGCCGGGAAGCTCCCTGGCCTTCCTTTGGACGGGCTCGCGGGAGCGGGGATAGGCCTGATCTCCACACTAATCGGGATCGGCGGCGCGGCCTACATCACCGCCTACATGAAACTCTATGGCTGGTCGATCCACAAAGCTGTTGGGACAGCTACCGGCTTTGGGCCAATCATCGCGATTCCCGCCGTTTTCGGATATGTGGCTGAAGGATGGAGATCGTCGGCCGGAGTGCCGTTTTCCCTTGGTTACGTCAATATGCTGGGCTTGATCATAGTCGCGCCATTGACCGTCCTTGTTGCGCCGCTTGGCGTCCGGGTTGCGCATCGTCTTCCCCGCCAGACACTCGAATACGCTTTTGTGGCGTTTCTACTAAGCGTGGCCTTGCGCTTCACGCTGAGCTTAATCTTCCATATCTGAGCTTCTGTGCGCTTGCTCAGGCAGCCGAGGAGGCAGCCACGGGCTTATCGTCGTTGAGGCTCCCGCCGCGGAGCGCTGATTCCAAGAATTCCGCGAACAGCTTAACTGCAGGACGAACCAAGTGAGACCCTGGGGTAATGCTTACGACTTGCGCGTGCGGTAGCTTGTCCCGGACTGGCTTAATTAAGATGTGCCCGCCATCATAGGTCGTCGAAGTCAGCGGCACGATTGTGTGCACGCCGTAGCCGTGGCCGCGGCCCACAAGGCCGCGCATCAGTTCAAAAGATTTCACCCTCACCGCAATATTTGGCTGCATTCCGAGTGCTTCGAACAGCGATATGATGTATTCGCTGGTTGATGGTCCGTCATAGAGGATGAGCGGGTCGTTCTTAAGCTCAGTGAGGCTCACATCACTGGCGCGTGCCAGGCGGTGGTTCGCAGGCAGAGCCACGACAGGCGGAAGCGATAGAAGCGGCACTGTGTCGAAGCCCGGAGACACTCCGTAGATAAATGAGACTGCCATCTCGATGCGGCCTTGCGCGAGATCGCGCATAAGCTGGTCCTGATCGCCTTCCTCAAGCCGTAAGCTGATCATGGGGTGGCGCTCGGAAAAGTTGAGCATTAGCGAGGGCATGAAACGCGCCGCGAGAGTTGGGAAACAGCCAATCGTAATTTCGCCCCGCTCTGTATCGCTCAGTGCTTCAGCTGTTTTTGAGAACTCCTCCGCGTGCTTAAGGAGCAGTCTCGCCTCGTTGATCAGGCGCTGCCCTGCTGGGGTCAGCGTTACCCCCTTGGCGTGATGGCGAACAAATATAGTGATGCCAAGCATTTGCTCCAGCTCAGCAATCGCAGCCGATACTGAGGGTTGAGAGACCTGCAGCCGCCGGGCTGCCTCCGTGACGTTTCTGCAATCGGCAGCCGCGGCTACATATCTCAAAAGTCGTAGCGAAATGTTCATACCAACTGCCTAGCCCAAGTATCTCCGATGCGCCACAAAAGAATCTTTGATGAGTTAATCACCTGAGATTATTCCACAGCTTGAACGCGACAGCCAGTGGAAGGGCCTCGAATACTGAGAACTCTGGATTTTTCTGTCAGGCTTCTGCGTAGATTGATACATCCTGATTGGCGGTAAGGTTGTGGTAATAAACATAGTACACTATCAGGTTGCATACGTAACCATTGAGCGTTTTCATGTCACACAAACACCAAATCGACGATGATCTCGACGCGACTTACCTCTCTCGCTTGAGGCCCCACATAGAGCGGCTTGCCGAGGCCAGAGAAGATGTTGTTCTCGATCTATCCAGGGTTGAATTTGTCGACAGTTCCGGGCTCGGCGCTTTAGTCACCCTCCACAAGCGGCTGGCCTCCCGGGGTCACCAACTAAAGGTTGTCGGACTCAGAGGTCAGCCTCTGCAGCTGTTTACAAATTTACATCTCGTCCCTGTGTTTTGCGATTAACTGCGAGGCCGCAGGCAATAGCCTAGCCCTTTTGATGCTAGGAGGGACGCCGGAATCGGCTGAGCGGGGTGCTCAGATCGTCGCCATCACCTTTACGCGGACCGGGATCGTCCGGGGGGCGGTCGGGTATGAAGATATTCGGCTTCCTAATTTCAGGCCGCATTTTCGCTGGCGGAGGAAGCCTTTCCACCTTGGTTTCCAAAGAAGCCTGACCGCTCGTGCTTGTTTCCTTGCGTGGTGAGCTTCCCGCTTCTTCACTCTGTTGATCTTGTATTTGCCCATTGGCCGCAGCAGAGATCTGCTGCGGCGTGCCTTGAGGCATTTCCCGCGCCTCTCCAATCAGCCCTTTTGTGCTGGGCGATGGCAGTGGCGTATCTGTGGCTTCATTGTGGGGTAACAGTTCTGCGGAGCCTTCCGCTTCTTCAGCTGCGTCAGCCTCGATTGCCGGCAGATCGAGGGCAGACATTTCCGCTATCAATTCGTCAGCGCTGTCCCTCGCTGTAACTGGCGGCGTCTTCCACTCATATGCTCCTAATGCACCGGAGGACGATAGCGCATGCCACTCTGCTGAGACCGTGCCATCCGGGGCGACCCAGACGGGGTCGGGGGCGCCGCGAGCTGCCTTCGCGAGCCATTCGCGCACACGGCCAGCATCGCGGTTCTGCCCTGCTTCGATCCGGGCCATAAGACGGCAAACGCGTGCTGGGGGATTGTTGGCAAGATGCGGCTCTAACGCAAGTCTGGCCGTAGCCCAGTCCTGAGCCTCTACGGCGGCGGCCGCGACCGCGATATCCCCTTCGAGGCTTGCAGGCGCGGAAGAGACAAGCGCCTTCACTCTGGCCAGGCGTTCCCGCGGAGAATCCCCCGTCCGGACGTGTGCGTATATGAGCGCGATTTCTGGGTGATGTGTTGCCCGCCATGCCTGCGCCAATATCTTCGCCGCACGGCTGATATTGCCTTGAGCCGCAAGAATGCGTCCTGCAACTGCTGCTGCAGGTATGAGGGAGGGCGCTAGTCCGGCGGCTTCCTGCGCATAAGCCAATGCTTTTCCCTGCTGCGTATCTTCAAGCTCGACAGCGAGTTGAGTCAGGAGCACTGCGCGCCGCCTGTCTGCTTCGGCGCGAGTTATATGCTTGTGCTGCTTCGCGATGGCGAGCGTTCTAAGAGCTCCCCGCCAATCGTGCTCGCGGGACTGAATCTCGAAAAGAGCGCTCGAAGGCCAGCTAAGTGCTGGGTTTGCCGTCAGTGCCCGCTCAGCGAACTGCTTCGCCGCTATTATTTCTCCAGCCTTCTTTGCTTCAACATAGAGACCTCGGAGGCCGAGCTCGGTCATTTCCGGTTTTTCAAGCATCCGCTCGAAGGCCTGACGGGATGCGATAGAGTCTTCATTGAGTTGCGCCGATTGAGCCTGCAGGAGAAGTGCCAACGGTTCTCCTGGCACATTCTTCTTTGCAATCGCCCATGCTCGCAACGCGGCCACTTTATCTCCCGCTCCAACCGCGAAGATGCCGCGGCGAATGGCCTCCTGACCTATCCGTTCGCGGCGCCGTCTGAAGTGCCGTCCGATGCGGCCAGGGGCTGTCCACGTCAGGACACCCAGCCAAATTGAAACCGCGAGGGCAGCAAAGAAAAGAATAAGGACGATCGCGGCAATGAACACGCTCGTGCGTATGTCATAGCCAAGCCATTCTACGCTGAGGCTGCCGGGCCTGTCCGCGACCCAGGCCAGCCCCCAAGCAGCGGCCGCGACCAGAACTAAATAAAGAACAATGCGGATCATGAACTCATCCCAAATCGTTACGCGGATACATCGCGCTTGGCAGCCGCTCGTCCAAGGCCAGCTATTGACGGCGGCCCGGAACTTTGGTCAAGGACGCAAGAAGTTCTTGATCCGTCTTTCTCAATGCTTCGTCCGCCGCCATGCGCGCCTGGGCTTTCCCAAGCCACGCCTTCATTTCCTCAGGTGGATCGTCGAGGGTTGCCCCTTGGGTCAGCGCCGACTTCAGGTCTCCCGCCCGAAGAGCGGCTCCCATGCGGCCAAGCGCGGCTTCAACCGTAGTGCCGGAACCATCCGCAGGCGTCACCCGGATCGCCGCCTTTGCCCTGGAAAGCACTTCACCCATGATGGAGTCCGTCTTCTTGCCGTAATGCTTTTCGATGGTCTTTTGCGATGCAGATGCGAACTCACGTTGCAGTTCCGCAAGCGAAGCGACTCCGTCATCCTTATATGGTGAAAGTTGCGAAACAGGCAGCTTCGCTGAGGACAGGTTATCAATGGCGGCAAGCTCGCCCGCGAACGGCCGGCCATCGGAAATAGCTCGCTTCAGATTGGTCAAAGCAAGCGTCAATGCCGCGGTCCGGGCATCCGCTTGCCTCTCACTCTGAACCCGGGCAAGCGTTTCGACTTCCCGCTCCAGCGATGCCAATTTTTCCGAAATAGGCGCAAGCTGCGAGGCGACCTCGCCTTGGATTGCGCCCTTCGCCCCTGAGCCCTGGCCGCCCTGCTCCACGGCCTGAATTCTGTACGTGAGCGAATCAACAGACTGATTGAGGCTTCGTGCAGCATTCACAACGCTGTCGAGCCGCGCGTTTACCTCGTTCAGATCGCCGGAAGCGATGTTCCCGGGCGTAAATCCACTCGCCGATGTGCCCTTAGGATTGGCCCGCAATGCGTTCTCCAGCGATGCTGTCCTCTCTTGCAGCATTGCTATCCGGTTCTCGGCAACCGGATCGGTTAGCGAAACGCCGGGAATGTCTTGCTTCAACGCAAGATATGCGCCGGCCATCGCAATGATGCCGCCAATGATTCCAGAGAGAAGATATCCAAGTATCCTACCTCCGCGCTGAGGTTGACGTAGAGGCGCTGATGAGGTTGCCCCGCCGCCCATTCCTTTGGGGGCCTCCAGCCGGGGAGGCGCAGGCTCGATTATGCGGCCGGCGGTCATGTCGATGGTTGGCTTTGGTCTTTTCTCTTCGGGCATTCGAAATTGCCTGTCATTGGTCTCCCCTCGCCGCCGTCTACGAAGCCGGTTTAGAGCGAGAGGCGGGATTCAGAAGGTCGAGCAACGCTTGCCGTTCGGGTTTCGCCGCAACATGCACAGAGCCTGCCCCGATTCGGGCAAGTTTGGAGGAAACGCTGGGCGCAATACAAAAATATTGAAGTTCTTTAACGCGATCGAGCAAAGCATGCCTGCGGCAAAGCGAAACATAAACCTCTGCCGTCCGCTGCGACATCAGCACGGCACCGTCAATTGCACGCTTTACAAGCTCGTCTATCAGCCAAGGCTCAAAAGCCTGCCGCGCGGTCATTTCATACACGTTCAGCGTGCGGAGGAAAACCCCTTGGCGCGCCAGCGTGCCAGCAAGGTCGTAAGCCTGGTGCTTCCCGGTCACATGCATGGCACGCTTGGGTGCGGTTTGCAATTCGGCGATCTTCGCCGCCAACTCACGAGCTGTCTGCGCCGTCGCCGCCAAGGATTGGAATCCTGCCGCAAGCGCGCACCTCGAAGTTTCCGCTCCGACGCACAGAATCGGGAGATGCTGGATCGCCTTGATATCTGCTCTTTCCTGTAGCGCGCGGATTCCATTGCTGCTTGTGAAGATCAGTGCATTTGCATCAAGCAATACAGCCGGGTCGAAGTCGAGGCTGTGATATTGAAGGAGCGGCTCGATAAGGGCCTCATGCCCCAAATGGCGTACCTCCTGAGCCATGGCGCTCGCGTCTGGCTCCGGCCTCGTCAGAAGCAAGCGCACGGAACCTCCATTCAGCTTGGCTCCCGGAACACGTCCTTGCCGCCACGCCTTAAAAGCTCTTTGGCAGCATCCTTGCCAAGAGCCGCGGCATCGGAAACGCCGCCTTGGCGCTCGGTCTCGTACAAGCGCACACCATCTCGCGTAAGAATTATACCCTTGAAGGAGACCTCGCCGTCGAAGATGCGAGCGAGCGCCGCGATCGGCGTGCGGCAAGAGCCGTCGAGTTCGCTAAGAAAGGCGCGTTCGGCTTCGATGGCGATGCCCGTTTCCGTATCGTGGATGGCCTCCACAATGGCTCTTGTCCGTTTGTCATCGGAGCGGATTTCGATGCCGATAGCGCCCTGTGCCGGTGCCGGTAATATTTCCTCTACAGGAATAAGCCGTGTGATGCGACTAGAGAGACCAAGCCGCTTCAACCCGGCAGCTGCGAGCAGGGTTGCATGCGCTTCACCCTCCGCCAGCTTCCGAAGCCGTGTTTCGACATTGCCGCGGAAAAGGACTGTTCTGAGATCGGGCCGGGCGTGGCGGACGAAGGCTTCGCGACGCACCGATGCCGTCCCGACAATGGCACCCTCCGGGAGTTCGCGCAGCGACGTCGCTGCCGGGGAAATGAATGCATCGCGGACGTCTTCACGTGGAAGAATGCAGGCAATTTCGAGGCCGCTTGGAAGAATGGCGGGCATATCCTTCATGGAATGAACCGCGAGGTCTATGCTCCCGCCAAGCAACGCTTCTTCCAATTCCTTCGTGAAGAGCCCCTTGCCGCCGGCCGCAGCTAGAGAGCGATCCTGGATTTTATCGCCTGAGGTCTTGATGATACATGTCTCGAAGGAGATATCGCCGCTATGCGCCGCGGTGAGGCGTTCGCGAACCTCGTTCGTTTGAGCAAGGGCGAGAGCGCTTCCTCTCGTCCCGATGCGAACTTGCCTTGCACTAACGCGTTTGCTCATGTTGTCTTAGCATCGCCTTGTATTAGCCCCCGCGAACGAGTTGAACCTCAGGGTGAAGCGGGCGGCCACACTCACGATATAATGGCGAAACATAGAGCAATCAAAGCACGTAATTGGAATAAGCTAGGAAGATGCGAGCAGAGAAGGCCGGCAATCACCTACTCATGACATCGGGCCGCAAAAAGTCAGGCGTGCTATCTGTTTTGGGCATTGAGACAAGCTGCGATGAGACGGCGGCCGCTGTCGTGCGGCGTGATGAGGATGGAAAGGCAACTATTCTCTCGAATATCGTCCGGTCACAATTCAAGGATCACGAGCCTTATGGAGGTGTCGTTCCTGAAATTGCCGCCCGCGCTCACGCCGAAATTCTAGACCGGCTGATCAAGCAGGCACTGGAAGAGGCGAACCGCACCTTCTCCGATCTAGATGGGGTTGCGGCGACTGCTGGTCCGGGTTTGATTGGCGGGCTGCTTGTGGGCCTTGTAACAGCGAAGGCGATCGCGCTGGTTCATAAGCTGCCTCTCGCAGCCATCAATCACCTTGAGGGCCATGCCCTTACAGTGGGCCTCACGGAGGGTTTGAACCCGCCCTATCTCCTGTTGCTGGTGTCGGGAGGACACTCCGAGTTCCTGAAAGCCCGGCAGCTTTTTGGCTATGAAAGGCTTGGGGGTACCCTGGACGATGCGCTTGGAGAAGCATTCGACAAGGTTGCCAAGATGCTCAGCCTCGGCTTTCCGGGCGGTCCGGCGGTCGAGCGTCATGCGCAAGAAGGTGATCCGAAGCGCTTTGATTTTCCCCGGCCCTTGCTCGGCCGCGATGCTCCGGATTTCTCCTTCTCCGGCCTCAAAACCTCCGTTCGCCACACGGCATTGGCGCAGGCTCCCCTGAACCTAAATGATGTTTGTGATATGTGCGCATCGTTCCAGGCAGCCGTCTCCGATACCTTGAGAGACAGGTTGCGAGCGGCGTTTCGGGTTTATGGCAGGACGGGCCTCCCAAAAACATTCGTCGTGGCCGGAGGGGTTGCAGCCAATCGCGTTTTACGTGAAACCATGCTCCAAGAGTGCGAAGCAGCCGGCTATTCCTTCCATGCCCCTCCTCCAAGCCTTTGCACGGATAACGCAGCGATGATCGCTTGGGCTGGAGCGGCTCGGATTGCGGCCGGAAAAACCGATGGCCTCGACGCTCCAGCACGCGCCCGCTGGCCAATCGCGGAAACTATGAAGCAGTTATCAACTTCCCCTTAGGCGACTCGCTTGCATGCATAGTTTTGTGCCGCTACCACAAGCGCTTTAAGCGCCGTTCACTACCCTGCCCAGGAAGATGAATTGCATGCCAACCAACATTGGAATTACGGAAAGACCAGCGGTTTCTCCATGCGAATATCAACGTGTGGGCATTCTTGGCGGCGGCGCCTGGGGCACGGCATTGGCTCAAACGCTGCACAAAGCAGGGCGGGATGTGACGCTCTGGGCTTATGAGTTCGAAACCGTTTCGGAGATCAATTCCCATCATACTAACCGCGTCTATCTGCCCGGTGTCACCCTTGATCAGGGCGTGAAGGCTACCGCAAAGGCTACTGATTTGGCCGATGCCGACGTGCTGATGCTTGTCGCTCCCTCGCAATTCGTGCGCATGGTTGCACAGGAAATCGCTCCTAATTTCCCTCCCCATAAGCCGGTCGTCATCTGCACAAAGGGCTTCGAGGAGGATACGGGTGAGTTCATGAGCGCCGTTGTGCGTTCAGTCTTGCCGGAGGCCGATATTGCGGTGCTATCGGGGCCAAGTTTTGCGGGCGAAGTGGCGCGGGGGTTGCCTACGGCGCTGACCTTGGCGTGTGAAAATGAGGCGCTGGGAGCGAAGCTCGCCTCCGCGCTCGCGCATAAGACCTTCCGCCTCTATTGGACAAACGATTTGATTGCAGTGCAGGTCGGCGGCGCCGTCAAGAACGTGCTGGCAATTGCTGCGGGTATTGTAGAAGGGCGCCAGTTCGGCGCGAATGCGCATGCAGCTATCACAACCCGGGGCTTTGCAGAGCTGGTCCGAATCGGCACCAAGTTGGGCGGGCGTTTTGAAACAGTAACTGGCCTCTCCGGCTTGGGCGATTTGATCCTTACCTGCCTCAACTTGCAGTCTCGCAATATGTCTCTTGGCCATGCGCTCGGGCAAGGGCAATCACTTGAAGAAATCCTCGGCGCGCGAAAGTCTTTCACAGAGGGCGTCCATTCGGCGGCCGCAGTGGTGGCGCTCGCGAGAAAGCATGGCGTCGAGATGCCGATCTGCGAGGCCGTCAACAATGTGGTCAAGGGCGCGATGACGGTCGATGAGGCGGTCGAGGCCCTTCTCTCGCGTCCTTTCAGGCCAGAAGCGGACTATCCGCCGATGGCCGCGCATATGTTGATTTAGGTTCGCGGCCTCGTACGGTTTCGAAACCGTTGATTTAGCTCTGGCCTCAGGTGGTTTTGCAGCCTGTCAACCGTGAGAACGCTATCTCCGAAAATAGAGGGGCTCGGAGCCGAGCGATCCGTAAAGAAAGGGCTCTTGCGCTCCACCCGTTTCCGCCATCACGCGGTCTCGAACTTTGCGGAACAAGAATTGGATTTCGAGCCCCGGCTCCTCCAAATACGCTGCGAGCGCAGTCGCAAATGGGCTGTTTGCCCCATCACCATCTTGAGCCAGTGTACCATGCTTCGCCGAATACGCGACGAGCACGCCGCCTTCTGGCTCCAAGCGCGCCAAGCCACGCCCAATGCTGCGATTGAGCCCTGCCGCCCTGACCATGCGCGCCGCAAATGGGTTGTTCCGGCAGGCGTCGAGGATAACAAGCCGCAGCCTGCGCGCTGTTTCAACTTTGGCGAGCACTCGATCGAGCGGTAATGCCTCGTCGATCGCATGCGTGTCGCGGAGCAGCTTCGCATCGGTCGGTATAAGGTAGGAGACACCGTTCATCTCCATACCATGCCCGGCATAATAAACTACGGCCCAGTCGGCATCTGCTGTTTTGTCACCGAAATCCTTGATAGCGGCGATCATGGCGGCGAGGTCGAGATTGTAACGCTCGATTACCTCGGCGAAGCCGGTGCGCCGTAAGGTTGCTGCGATGGCACGGGCATCGTTGGCAGGATTGGTGAGATTGCCAGCATTGGAATAATTCGAATTGCCAATCACGAGCGCGACACGACGGCCCTTGGCAGCTAAAGGCGTCATAGGCACCGCGGTCTGAGCTGAGTTCGCGGGCACCGTCAGCGCGAGGAGGCGCCGCTGTGCCTCTTCATTGGCCTTCCGCTCGGTGAACGTCTTCGCGGGGCGGACTAGCTGTTCAGTCCCGCTGTGTGATGGAATCAGTCTAACTGACCCCAAACTTCGGGAGCGGTTATGGGACAGATACTTCACGGCAGCGCCACGACAACGCACGCCGTCCGAGCGGCAATACAGCGA
>JBAUNL010000342.1:0-8757 GCA_049579205.1 Rhodomicrobium sp.
TCTTAGTGTCATGGCGGACGAAAACGAAACCGGCACGGTCGAGGGTGAACTCGCCAGAATGAAGCCGCGCATTCCGGATGACGACGGAATGCGGGTCTAGGGTTCCGCCTGTCCGCACATCGGCCCCACCGAACCCTGCCGTCTCGGTGAAGAGCTTTTCGCCGTTGTTCAAAATATAGTTGACGGCGGCCTCTATTGCCTCGGGCCCCGCCTCCTGCTCTGCGATCTGAACCATGAGGAACTCCTTCGCTTCATTTGTCCCTTCTTTGCTGTCTTAGCCATAATCTAGGGGCGCTCTCTTCCTTTTGGACCCTTCCTTGTTGTCACTGTCCACAGCGGAGCGGGCGCGCAAGCCGAGACTCCAAACATCCGCAGCCAACGCATGATTAACAAATAAATACCAGCATGACGCAGCGGCAGCGTCGCAGCAACGCACCTTTGCGGGAGCGGTGCAAATTCGGGTGCCTGTCGGTGAACCTTAGCTCCCACAATCAAGGCCTTGAGGACCGCTTCTGGCCCGGAACTACGTTATCGCCGATTGGCAACAGAGTCCGCCATCGGGGTAGAAGCGGCCGTGAAAGCTCAGCCGCAAAGACCGTCGAGATTGAACCTGAGCCAACCTTACGAATGTAGGTACTCACAAGCACAGCTCGGGATCGATCGAGGGACGCCCGAGCGGCGAATAGCAAGCCGCCAGCTCATCTGAACCCAGGAGATAGGCTGGCAGGAAAACTCATTGCTCGACAGATCTCCTCAAGCAGCTTGACTTCCAAGTAGACTTATCGCGAACACCGCACAATCGTTCATTTCGAAAGTACGGGGCAGCGCTGCATTTGCATCGCTTGACCAGCCGCACCGCCCTCGGCATGAATAGGCGTTCACGCGATACACTATCCAGGAACCGCAGTCCCATGTTCGATTTTAACCGCGTTATTGAGCGTCGTGGGACACACGCCGCAAAGTGGGACATGGCGGCGCGGCTCTCGGGAATCGAGTCGCCGGATATGATACCGATGTGGGTCGCGGACATGGATTTCGCCTCGCCGCCTGGCGTGACGGAAGCGCTCGCCTCTGAGATTGAACGCGGTACCCATGGCTATTACGCCGACACGGGCAGCTGGGCCGTTGCCCTCGCGGATTGGATGGGGCGCCGGCATTGCTTGCGGGTGGATCCGGACTGGGTGAGCCCAACGCCCGGGATCGTTTCAGGACTGGGTCTTATCCTTCAGGCGGTGAGCTCGCCCGGCGATGAAGTTGTAGTCTTCCCGCCGGCCTATCATGCTTTCCGCAAGATCATTCTTGCCAATGAGCGGCGCATCCTCGATGCGCAGCTTGTCGAGACCGATGGCCGCTACTCTATGGATCTCGGTGCGCTCCGCGGGAAACTGACGCCTCAAACGAAGGCGGTTTTCTTCTGTAGCCCACACAATCCGGGTGGAACTGTCTGGCCGGTCGATGAGCTCCGCGCGCTGGCCGCTCTTTGCGCTGAGCGCAACTTGATTTTGATTTCCGACGAGATCCATTGCGATCTTGTCCTAAACGGCGCAAAGCACATACCCACAATCGCGGCGGCGCCCGAGATCGCGGATCGTCTGATCACCTGCGTCGCCGCCACCAAAACTTTCAATCTAGCCGGGGCTCATGCCGGTGCGTGCGTTACCTCAAATGGGGCGTTGAAACGTCGTCTCGACGCGCGGATCGCGGCGAATGGCCTAGGCTCTTACAACAGCTTTGGCATGATCGCGACCGAGGCGGCTTGGCGGACAGGCGACGCATGGCTCGACGCGCTACTATCTTACCTCACCAAGAGCCGCGATCTTTTCGACAGGCGCATCGAGGCTGCGGCGCCCGGAGCACGCTCGATGCGGCTCGCCGCCACTTATCTCGCTTGGGTCGATTTTTCTGGAACTGGCCTGCCGCCCGAAGAGGTCGCCGCCAGGGTGAAAAGCCGCGCCCGGATCTTTGCAAGCCCCGGCCCGCAGTTTGGACCGGGCGGTGAGACTTGGCTCCGCTTCAACTTTGCCACGCCACGCCCAATCCTCGAGGAGGCGCTCCAGCGGCTCGATGACGCATTCCAAGACCTTAGGGCATAAACGTCAGGGGGATGCCGCGCTTGCAGCCCGATTGAGCCAAAGGTGCTTTCGGATTGGATCGGGACCGTCGAAACTGCGCATTGCGCGCTCGCGCTGACCTAGTTGTGGGATCGATAGGCCAGTCCACGTTGACGAAGTACGGCTGCGCGGCGCCTTTGCGCACCAATAATGCGTTTCCGAGGGCTTGAAACAATGCGGTTCACCGGGTTTTTTGCAGACCCCGTTCCGGCGTGAACCAGCCGCTATGCCCGGCCGACAAATGGATCCCGGCCAATCACCGCGGAAGATATTGCGAATGCCGTTTGCAGTGTGCAATCGGCATGATCAATCTATTCGCTCTGCTGGTGTATCAAGCCCACCTTGATGGAGGATGAGGCGGATGGCTCGCCCCTGATCGCCCGTTTCAAACTAGTCAAGGCTTCGCCCGGTTTAGCGTGCGCTGTAATTTCGCCATTCCTGCGATCCAGCGCGAGTAATTCTCGGTCTTCTTGCGCATATAACCGAGCACCTGAGGGTGCGGAAGAATCTCGAAGCGCTCTTCGTCGATCGCTTCCACGACATGCTGGGCGACTTGTTCCGGCGTCAGTACGCCATCCAGATTCTGCGAGCCTTCGCCGGCGCTCCGCAAAAGGGGCGTATCGACCGCCTGAGGACAAAGGACAGACACCCGAATTCCCTGGTCGCGATGCGTGATGGCGAGGATCTCGGCAAAACCTACTGCAGCATGTTTCGTTACGCCGTACACCGCGTTTCCGATCTGGTTGAGTAAGCCTGCGGCCGAGGACGTATTCATGAAATAGCCCTCGCCGCGCTTGATCATGTAGGGCAGGCAGGCCCGAGCGGCGTAGACATGCGCCATGACATTCACCTCCCATCCGCGCTGCCATTGGTCGTTCGGCTGGGAGGTCGCGTCGCCGGGCCGGCCCCCGAAATTGCCGATGCCGGCATTGGAGCAAAACAATGCGATTGGACCGACGTTGGTCTCCACATCCTCGACGATGCGCTGAATTTGCGCATCCTTGGAGACGTCGCAGGCATAAGCGATCCCGCCTATTGCGTCGGCGACCGTCTTCGCGCCCTCGCTGTTTTGATCGAGCACGATTACCTTAGCTGCACCTTCCTTTGCAAAGCGCTGGCACAGACCCTTGCCAATGCCGTCCGCCCCGCCAGTGACGACGACTATCCTGCCCTTGATTTTCACCGTTCCTCCTTTGATCCCGGTGCGCTTGAACCTGAATACTTGAATGCCGGATAAAACCGAAGGCGTTTGCTGCCTGCGAAAATCTGGCGCCCCTTGTGTATGCCATAAGGCTCAAGCTCGACATATTAACATGCTTTTCACTTTCCCCCGCTTGCTGGCGGATCGCGTCGGGCAACTTTACAAGGAAGTATGCAGCAGGCAGGCTTCGAACCATCGTGTTGCTGGCCCCGCGTCAGCTTGTAGGCCGGTTATAGGGCAGGCCAGACGTCCACGAATGCCAAACGACGCGATTGACCCGGACGCGACATGCCAAGGGCTGACTAAAGAAACGAACTCGCCCCCTTTCGCACCCAAGCGATAGAAGATGGATCGATGATGCCTGTCGTGGGCCTTGCCGGACCGGCTGCAGGTCCTTAGTCTTTATTGGATCTGCGCGGGAGCGGTCCGCGGGGACGACTGGCCAAGGGCGGTAGCACGGCCATAACGAGACACCCGGCAGTGTCGGGAGAACGCATCCATGACCGGTGGCCTTAATCGCCAGATTCTACTTATCGACAAGCCCGCGGGGAAACTCGGCCTCGAGCATTTCAGGCCCACCGAGGCGCCGATGCCCGAGGCGGGAGAGGGCGACGTGCTGGTGCGAGTGCTATACATTTCGCTCGATGCCGCCAACCGGGCCTGGATGCATGGTGCCACTTATCGTTCCGCCGTCGAGACGAATACGGTCATGGCGGGCGGCGGACTTGCGGAAATCGTCACTTCGCGAGCGGCTGGTTTCGAGCCCGGCGACCTCGTATTCGGCGATACGGGCTGGCAGGAATTTGCCACAGTCCGCGCCAAGCATCTCGTCAAGCTGCCGCGGCTGGAGCCACTAACCCACCTCCTAAGTGTCTACGGAATCGCCGGCCTGACAGCCCTATTTCGGTCTGCTCAACATTGGCAAACCGGTAGCTGGCAACACCGTCGTCGTCTCCGCCGCTGCGGGGTCCGTCGGATCGCTCGCCGGACAGATCGCGAAATTCAAAGGATGCCGGGTGGTCGGCATTGCCGGCAGCGCTGACAAATGCGAATGGCTGACGTCCGAACTTGGGTTTGATGCAGCAGTCAACTATAAGGCGAGTCCTGTGTTCAAGGCACTGAAGGCTGCAGCACCCCAAGGCATCGACCTCTATTTCGACAATGTAGGCGGGGATATCCTCGAAGCCTGCCTCCCCCAGATGAACCTGTTCGGCCGAATTGTCTGTTGCGGCGCGGTTTCCCAGTATGACGGCTCGCCCTCTGCCACCGGTCCGCGTGGCGTGCCCGGCTTGATCGTGGTCAAGCGGCTCACTATGCAAGGCTTTATCGTGACAGATTTCGAGAGCCAACGGGCCCAGAGGTCACAATGCTCATCGGAGAAGTCGCGACTGTCATCGCTGCCGCATTCGCTGGCGCTGCGTTCTATGTTAATGTTGCTGAACAGCCTGACGTTCGTGAGTTCCGTACTCATGAGCCCGTTGATGAAGAGACCCATCCTATACCGATGAGAACAAAAAGGGAACAAGATTCCTGCCAGCTTTTCCAATATCTTCAGGGCGCGTTCAAAACCGGTCCATTTCATAATGGGCTTGAGCTCTTCGAGCACGCTGAACAAAGACGCCGCCCTCAGAACACCCGAGAAGAAGCCTTCCACCTGATCGCGAAGAATATCAACCTCGCCGAGCACACAGCCGTCATTACTGAGAGGGATGAAAAGACATCGCCAGCGCAACACCCGCTATGCCCTTGGTAGCCAGATAGGCGCAGGCGTCCACGTCATCGCTATCGTCAAGCACCTTCGAGAGCGCCACCACGATTTTTCGCCGCCCGATCCCCGCTTGTCTGAATTCCAGCATAAGCCGGGCTGTCGGATCGAGCTCGGCCCGACTTGCACCAGTCACCACGATGAAGAGATCGGCCATGCGAGCGACCGATAGCGTTTCGGCATCGGCCGCCCAGGACCGCATATCGACGATCACCAGATCCGGCCCGCGCTTGAGCGGCCAGAGCGCTTCCGGCGAATAGATATGACGCCGCCTGTGCTGGCGTTCAATTCACGTCCGGCGAGTTTGCCATCTATTCGGATTGATCATCCAGCCGGGCGCGAATGTCCGGTGTGAGGCCCTTCTCCCGCCCTTGAGTCCGCCAAGGCCGTCTTCGAGCGTGCTGGCGGGGCACCTAGTCCACCTGACCTTCAACGATAATAAGGTTTGTGTCCGCACTGTTTAGCCGAAGCCCGATTATCTTCTGGTATTCCGGGGATCTGTACCAGCCTTCGGCAGCCTCTCGCGACGGGAATTCGATGATGACGAGACGCGAGTGCGGCCATTCCCCTTCCAATGACGTCAGATTGCCGCCCCGCACGATGAACTTGCCGCCGAAAGCTTCGAATGTGGCCGCAACCGCCTTTCGATATTCGGAAAACATGGCTTCGTCTTTGATGGTCTCGGCTGCAATAATGAACGCTTTCATCATCCTCTCCCTGATCGGCCGGTTGCAACGCGGTCGCGTTCCTACACCATCCGCATGAGATGGGGTTTTGTGGCTTCCCGCGCCTTGATGAATGTGACCAAGTTCTCTTCGCTGGCGGCGTATTCGCTTTCACCGAGGCGTCCGCGAAACAGCTCATAACGCAGCCAGACGCGGTAGGTGTTTACGATGTCCGTCTCGCAATAATCAGCGATGTCCTTGATCCTGCCTTCCCGGAAATAGCGAAAGACCTGGCTGCCATCGATGCCGTCCGGCTTGCCGGGCAGGCCCATGATCCGGCTGAGCTCATTGAGCGAAGCCTTTCCCTGAGCGCTAAACGACGAGAGGATGTCGCAGAGATCGACCGCGTCATCCGTGTAGCGGTTGAAATAAGCCCTTGCCGAGAGGCCCGGCGCCGACACCCCATTGATCATCGCCCGGTAGCGCAGCACTGGCAGATCGAAGCCGTGGCCATTGAAGGAAATAAGCTGCGGGCTAAGCTCCGCAATCCTGTCGGCGAAAGATGAAATCAGCTGCTTCTCGGTTCTCTCGCCGATATGGGGCGCGCCAAGCGCGTCCACGGCGTAGCCGCCCTGCTCACGATGAGCGACCAGCGCCCCGATGCAGATAATTGAGTGGTAGATATGTTTCGGGAACTTGTCGCCGAGGGCTTCGATCAGCTCGTCATCGTTCTTGCCGGTCAAGCCATTTGCCGCAGCAAAGCCGCGCAGATCGGGTATAGTCTCGATATCCCAAACGATGACATTCATAAGCCCGGAGATTGGCATAGGGCTGCCATCAAGAGAAGCCCGGATTTGGCTGCAACATGCTCCCATGAGACCGCTTTATGAAACAGGACACGTTGCCCGATCTTTTTGACGCTACGCCGGAGCCTGAACCGCGCGTCGAACTGGCATCAGGTGCCGTTCTGCTGCGCGGCTTCGCTCTCGATTGCGCGCTGGACCTCCTCGCCGGGCTTGAAAGCGTTATCGCCGAAGCCCCCTTCCGGCACATGGTGACCCCCGGCGGCCAGTCCATGTCCGTCGCCATGACCAATTGCGGCGCGGCCGGCTGGATCACGGATCGTCGCGGCTATCGTTACGAGCGCGTCGATCCACTGACCGGTAAAGCGTGGCCGGACATGCCCCTTCCGTTTCTAAGCCTTGCGCAGCGGGCTGCCCTGGAGGGCGGCTATCAGGGATTCGAGCCAGACGCCTGCCTTATCAACCGCTATGAGCCGGGTTCGCAGCTCACCCTGCATCAGGACAAGAACGAACGCGATTATGCGGCCCCGATTGTCTCGGTGGCGCTCGGTCTGCCTGCAAAGTTTCTGTTTGGCGGCATGGAGCGCAGCGCCCCGGTGCGCCGGATCATGCTGCATCATGGCGATACCGTCGTCTGGGGCGGTCCCTCACGCCTGGCTTTTCATGGCATCGACACGCTCAAGGATGGGAACCATCCGGCGACCGGCCATTGCCGTATCAATCTCACGTTTCGCAAGGCGCTTTAAGCAATCCTGGCTCTATTGCTGCAACCACACCCCAAGCGCACCCTCAATATTACCGAAAGCTCCCACCCCCATTATGCTGGGCAATAAACTCCGAGATCGGTAAGGGTCGCGGCAAGCGCCTCAACGCAATCTGTCTTTCAGATAAGCCGGCTTTTTGTATAGGGCGCGGGTAGAAAACGCTATAAGAGCATCATCTGTCACGCCGCAGCTAGCGCCAGGGCAATACCGCCAGCCGCGCTGATGAGGACAGGGGAGCGCTAAAGCATGCCCAATCCAACGCGAATAGACGCTTGGCCCGAGCTGCCCTACGAAGCCTGGAAGGACACCCGTGACACGCTGCATCTTTGGACGCAGATCGTTGGCAAGGTCCGGCTCGCGCTCACGCCGTGGCTCAACCACTCGTGGCATGTGCCGTTTTATGTGACGGCGCGAGGCCTGACCACGTCACCTATTCCCTATGGCGACGGCACCTTTGAAATCGAATTCGCCTTCAACTCACATCTCCTCAGGATCATGACCGGGGACGGCCGCGAGAGACGCATCCCGCTCCAGCCGCGCAGCGTTGCCGAATTCCATGAGCTTGTCATGTGGGACCTGAACCACCTGCAAATCCCAGTCAAAATCACCGAGCTGCCGTCTGAGATACCCGACGCAATCCCGTTCACTGAGGACCGCACTCATATCGCTTACGACCCCGTCTATGCGAACCGCTTCTGGCGCGCGCTCGTGCAGATTGACCGGATTTTCAAGCACTTCCGTACCGGCTTTATCGGCAAGGCCAGCCCGGTGCATTTCTTCTGGGGCAGCTTCGATTTGGCGGTGACGCGCTTTTCGGGGCGCAAAGCGCCGCTGCATCCCGGCGGCGCGCCTGGACTTTCGGACGTCGTCATGCGGGAGGCCTATTCGCATGAGGTGAGCAGCGCCGGTTTCTGGCCCGGCGGCAGCGGCATCGATTACGCCGCCTTCTATTCCTACGCCTACCCGACGCCCGACGGGTTCAAGAGCTGTGCCGTCAAGCCGGATGCCGCCTTCTTTCATGAGGGGCTTGGCGAGTTCTTACTCCCCTATGACGCGGTGCGCACGGCCGCCGATCCTGACGCCACGCTGCTGGCTTTTCTGCAAAGCACCTACGAAGCGGCAGCCAACCTCGCAATATGGGATCGCGCCGCGCTCGAATGTTCACTTGGGATTCCAGAGGTCCCGCGTGGGGCCAACGCTGCATAACCACCAAATTTGCGCGGCCCGATCATCCGCATGACCTTGCGGGCAAGGGACCTAGTAGCCGCGCGCAATGGTTCGACGCTCCTGAACGAGTCCGGCCTGTTCAATCCGACGCGATCGACAAGCGCATCATCCGCCTGATCCAGAAATGGCTAAAAGCGGGTATTCTGGAAGACGGGGCCGTGACGGTCAGTGACAGGGGAACGGGGCAAGGCTCAGTGGCATCGCCGCTACTTGCCAATATC
>JBAUNL010000343.1:0-5897 GCA_049579205.1 Rhodomicrobium sp.
CGTCACACCTGGCTGCAAGGCCTCTTCGAGGAATTGCGCTTTCTCGGCCGGGCTCCACTTGCGCCGCCGTTCCACGCCGAGAATCTGAACTCTCGCATTCTTAATCTGTCCTTATGGACGTCCACAAGGACACTAAGACACTATACTAAGCCCTTATCCCGCAAGGCAGCCTTCAACCGACGCTTACTTCTTTCTCACATTTACCTCCAGTGTCAAACAACCACTGAAGGAATCGTACCACTCTAACTGACTGCTATTACTCCAGGCTGATCAACATCAGTGACCTTTCCCCTTCCGAAACGCAGGGCACCCGATAGAGCGATGAACATACCACAATGATAGTTTTTGAAATTTGCATGGATCAGGAGTAGAAGAGAGACGTGCGAGCCGAAGACTGAGGTTTATCGATTGGGTTGTACAGCCACGGCCCCGCTTGATTTAGCTTTGATCGTGCCGGCCTCCGCGGGCGCTACTTCATTTCCCGAACTTCCTTACGATCCCGCGCGGTATGAAAAATACCGAGAACCATAAGCTCGTCCCGCACCTTATCGACTTCGTAGACAATAATATAAGGCCCATCGATTAACTCGCGCGTGTCCTTCACACTCCAGAGCCTCCCCATCTCCGCAAAGCCGGTCGATGCAAGCAAATCGAGTCGAGCCCGGATGCGCTCAATCATCGCGACTGCAGCGCGCGGGCTATCTTTCGGCACCGATAAGCGAACGGATAAAAGCCAACGACTTGATTATGATCAACTCTCTCCACCCAGACGCCCATGCCGCAAGTGGCTAGATACAGTCCGGCGGATTGTAAGCTGGTTTGTTCATATGCGGCGAGGACCGATAGGGCTAGCGCCGGACGGTTTGGCGCTGCGCATCGAGAAGGCCTTCGGCGTCAATACCTAGCCGGTTCAATCGCTTACCTTTGCCGGTAGAATCGCCCGAAAATGACTCATCCATCAGGCAACGCTGACAAGCTCACTTTCCTCAGCCTCTTCGTCTTCGACGCATTCTGCTACGGAAGATCCAAAAACACTTGGTGCGGCAAGAGAGGGTGCAAATAAGACTGGCCACCAGAAAGGCGTCCCACGCCACCCGTCTTCTTCTCGGCCATCCTGGCGCGACAAAACCAGAATTGGCTTATGACCGACGATTTTGCGGATTGTAGCGCGGTCTTGCATCGTGTGTGGGGCGTCTGAAAAACGGCCACCTTCGCGTTGCCAGCTCAGTTTTCTTCCCACGCCGCCTACTATTAAGCAATCGCCTTTTTCCTCTGGGGGTGGAGCAATCTTTGAAAAATACTCAATTGCCGCTCGGCAGGCTTCCCAGTCAAATCCATAGCCCGGTTCGAAATCAAAACAGCGTTCGACAAGATCGATGATCTCGATGGCGGTTTCAGTGGCTATGTTGGATACAGCTCCCGGTTGGAGTTTGCCAATCGGGACCCGGCGATCAAGCTTTTGCATTATTGGTGTCATTGTCGTTCGCGATTTGGTTCGAAAACCAACCGGCAAATATGCACGTCCGGGGCGTAACGAGACGATATCCGAAACCAGTATCTTATTTGGAGCACAAGGGATCACTCGGTTAAACTGATCCTTAACTACAAAAGCAACGCCTCGATCGTGTGCCCCTGTTTCGAACGCATGTCGCAGCGCAGAGTCAAATTGATGTATTGAATGCAAGGCCAGATAATTGTGGGCCGTCGTATAGAAACGGGTAACGGCAAGATCATTCCGTTCACGAGCGCCGTACATACGCGCATGTTGGAGCACCGTATCTTGCTGCATCCGCTTCGGCGAACGCCCATAGTAAAAACCAATGAGGTTAGGAACTGTGATGCCTCGATCGAGAATTTGACCTCCGATGAAAACGTTGCAAGGGGTACGAAGTTTCAATTCAGCATTATCGTCCAGCAGCTTCTGAACATCATTGTCCGAATTTACCTTCTCAGTTGCAACCGCGCCTTTTCTGAAGTACTCAAGAACTTCAGTTAGAATGACATCGCGCGGAGGAAGAACTAGTCCTTCGGCCTTGACGGAGCGGGAAAGATCTTCGATCGCCTTATCAACTAAAGTGTAAAAGATAGGAATACCCAACCTGATCGCTTCTTGAAGCGCATCAATTAGCTCACTAACAACTGTGCTTTGCCAAGCGTGTGCGGTTCTAGACGTCTCGACGTGCACGATCATCGCATAGCGCTTTTGTTGTTCGCCACCGCTTTTCTGCTGGTGTCGACGGATTGCAGATGCTGTTACGAAAGTCACGAGTGCGTGCCGGATGCCTGCGATTTTCTCCTGTGTCAGGACTTCGTCTTTCCTCACACGGCGCCGATCCTCCTTCTTTAAAGCCAGAAGCTCGTCATCTTCCACAGGATGCCACAGGTAATATTCCGGTTTACCATCAGTGTGCTCGCCGAAATAATGATCGCCCCCGACATAGCCGCAGTGGATCGGAACGAGCTTGGTGAATGCGGGCCTTTTCGGCTCAAAAGTGTAATTTGCGCCGGGTTGAACCGGATAGTCCTCTGGTCGCAGGTAAAGCGAGTAAGGCGTAGCGGTCACCTGCAAGAAGGCGCAGCAGGCCAACCTTCTGCGGAGTTCGTCGACTCGATCGGCAATTCTGCCCTGCTCAACGTCAGTCTCGCCTTTCTTTTTCGTGAAGCGGATGCTGGCAAAGTCTGCCTCATCATCGATGATCAGCACACGCTTAATCGAAAGTGATGGATGAGTTTCCTGAAAAAGTTTGAGGAGACGTTTCATATTGTTGGTCTCCTTTTTGGCCACAAAGATCAATTTTTGCTCGTCTAATTCCCATGCCGACAGCGTCGGCACCTGCATTATGTCATAAACTTCGAGCTCTTCACCTGTACGGAAAATCTGGAAATCCTTCTGTATCCGCCGTACGGTTTGTTGCGAAAGGCTGCGCGTACCTTTAGTCAGCACGATAGCCACGTCGAAACCATGATCAAACGCTTCTGCAATAATCCCGAGGAAAGCTCGCGTTTTACCTGATTGAATTTTCCCCAGCAGCATGCCTGGGCGATTCTCATTCGTTTCGCGCGCGATCAATTCCTTTACTGTCTCAACTACAACGCTTGTCAGCTCCGGACTATCGTCTCTTTCCGAACGCAACCGCTCATAGAATTTTTTTGCCATTTCTATAATCCTTTAGCGTCGCGTGTGTCATAAACTTGCATAACCTCATCGCCGAAGTGGTTGATCACCTTCACGGCAATCTTCCCCTTCGACGGCTCGTCAAATGGCCGCGAGACTTTCGAATATAGAACTGACCACGCTTCTTCGTCGATTTCGGCCTTTAGAGCGGTCTTCAGTTTGTCGTAAGGGTCCTTTCCGCCAAGAAAATAGGCTTGGCGGACGAAGAAGCTTGACTCGTTATAATCATCGTCGATGAACCAGCATGCGACATCCTCCTCAACCTTTGACGAGGATTTTTGCTCGCCGGAGTTAGGATTAAATATATCAACGCCAAGTATTTCGACCTCGTATTGACCGTTCTTCAGTTTGCGAAACTCGATGTCAGGCTCTCCGAAGACCACGAAGAGATTCCCTTGATCGACGGATTTCAGTCGGTCACCCATTCTCAGGTCTTGATTCATGTTGACTTTCAGGACAGTCAACCGTCCTAGCTTCATCGTGTCGGCGGATGCATGAGCTTCGAAGGCAAAACCGCAGACCACTAGAACGTCGAACAAATCCGCAGCTTCTCGGGCCGCCGCAACGATCATGGACCGGCTGACCGTCCCGTACTCTGGGCCAATGAATATTGCAGCTTTGCGCTCTGGAATATCTTCTATATCCCCTTGGATATATCTGCCTTCGGCATTGACGTAGCGCCCCGGAAACGCTCGAAGTGCTGTAAAGCGAAGCCGTTCGCCTTTTTTGGTATTGCCAACTCCCGCAGCCTTCAGGTTGTCAAGAACGACCCTAATAAAATCGTCGCTGTCGGCAGCTTTTTTTTCGACCGCACGCGCCGCAAGGCGGGTGCCCGAGATTCGGTGCTGCCCATCCTCGGCTTCCTCAAGCTGCGAGAGGAAGAATGGATCTTCCTCGTTTGCTGGCAGAACACGATGCGGCGAAAGGCTGTCGAAAGTGAATGGGCCAGCGACGCGGACAATACCCTTCACTTCGTAAGGTCGATCAACCAGAGGTTCATCGACGGCGTTGGCAGCAATAGAGGCGTCGATTTTGGCTTGCCGCTCTAAGCGTTTCTCCCACCAAGCAGTGTGGAAGGGTATCGCTTCGGATTGCAATGGCTCGCCCGCGTGTTCCGGAAGTGTGTCAATATTATAGTTCCGGTTAAGCACAGCATTTAGCTCTTTGATTGCTCTAGCGATTTTCTTGTCGTGCTTCGGTAAATCGCGCCCATCAGTTTCGTCGCTACCACGATCCCAGTTTGTAACGAACTCACCTCTTTCTTCCAACAGGTCCTTTATTTTTGCGTGAAGTTTGGCTGCTTTTTCTACCCAGGGATACACTGGTGAACGAGGAATCTGCCACTCTTCCCAAGAGGTACCGGCAGCCTTATTTAGTTCCTCCCGAAGCGGCTCTAGCATTCCTTGGAACGTAGTCCAGATAACGTCTATCTCTGAATTATTGGCGATCGACCTCAGCGTGATATGCGGAGCTCGGTGGTATACGAAACCATTTGCGATATCGTTCTTGAACAGTCCACGCGACCTCGCCGTATTTGATTCATCAGGCATCAGTTTACGCCGAAGCCGCAATTCCTCCTCGGCGATTGCGCCCGCCTCCGAATCTTTTAGTGCGTAGAAAGGATAGCGAGCACCCATAATGCGTGATCGGGCAAGCGTCAATGCAACGCGTGATGTGTCTATTGTTATCCAGCGTCGTCCCCATTGCTCCGCAACAAAGGCCGTAGTCCCGGACCCGCATGTTGGATCAAGAACTAGATCGCCGGGGTCGGTAGTCATAAGAATGCAGCGTTCAACGATCTTTGGCGTGGTTTCGACCACATATCTCTTGTCCGACGCACCGCCGACATCTGTCCAAATATTGTTGATTTCATAGGCCGGGAAATCGCTTATTTTCCGCAAAAATCTAATCGTTGAATCCTGCGGAAGGACGCGAGATGCTCGTTTCAATCGTTCGAGGCCAATTTCATTCGTCTTCCAGCGAGATTGCATTGTTGGAGTGAAGGAGCGGCCTTCTGCCTCGACCTTAAACCAAGAAGCAGCGCCTTCCCCCTTTTCTCGTCCCATTCCCGCCGATTGGAGTTGATCTGCAGTGTAAGGGATAGCACCTTCCGGAATGCTCTTTGGATCGCGCCTTTCGCCTTTCGAAAGCGGCCTACGAGTCCCGTCCTTCAGTAGAAGCGACGAGTAGTGAGCGGCGCCCTCGCCGCCAGTCTCTTTGGTCTTGTAAAGCGGACGATATTTTATCGCGCTAATATCCTTTGCAAACCAGAGTATATAATCGGAAACTGAGGATATAAACCCGCTGGTCGCTGAGGTCGTCTTAAGAAAGGAAATCTGGGCGATGAAATTTTGATCTCCGAATATTTCCTTAGCGATTAATTTGCACAAATGAAGATTTTCGTCGCCAATTTGCAAAAAAAAGCTACCAGAAGTACCTAAGAGATCGTGCGCAAGACGAAAGCGATCACGAAGATAGCTCAAATACGAGTGAATCCCGTTTGTCCACGTGTCTCTGAAAGCGCGTACAACCTCTGGCTCGCGACTTTGGAATTCCCGCTTTCCGTCTTTCACGTCCCGGTCACGGGTTGAAACCTGCCAATTCGAATTGAATTTAATGCCGTAAGGCGGGTCCAAAAAAATACACTGAACCTCGCCCCGAAGAGCTTCCCTGTTTGCTGCGAGACTTGCCATAACTTGCAGCGAGTCACCCAGGATCATCC
>JBAUNL010000344.1:0-11404 GCA_049579205.1 Rhodomicrobium sp.
GGTATGTGATGAGCGTGGACATGGAATTGACAAGGCGGTGACAATAGCAGAGCAGGAGAAACTTGCGAATCCGAGATTTGCTTGTGATGAACTTTTTACCCGAGTGACCTTGCTTGGCGGTCCTAAAAAGCTGTCCGACATGAGTCAGCAAGACCGCATTAATGCTTGCTTTCAGCATACGTGTCTTCGTTGCCATAATGGTCATCGCGCTACCAACTCTTCTTTAAGGGCTCGGTTTGATGCGGAAAAAACAAATGCAGCTGCGATTTCGCGATTATTCAAGGAGACGAAGGAGAAGGGCCTTATCAAACTTGCTGATGAGACCTCTCCCAAAAGTGGATACGTGCCTTATTACTGGAGCTAGGATTTGCTCGGGATTTGCTTTTTCAAATTGTGCGACCTCATTTTTTTGGTTAACGGCTATACAGATCAGCTACTTATAAGATTTGCTTGGAATTTGCTTCATCGAACGGAACGCTGCCAATACCCAGCCCAAATCCGGCTTCCAGGAGGCGCAAGCGCCAGCCCAAGCTTCTTGTAGCTAAGCGCACCATTGGAAAACCGCCGTTGATCTTCCTTCCAGGCCGCTTCATTGGCGAACTGGTAGATATATTCGGGCTAACATGATGCTGGCCTATGACCATGTGGCAACGGCGGGCAACAAGCTCTGGGCTCGGATGCCGGACAGAGCCTGCGGCCTTTCCGGCATGACAAAGGATGCTTGGAGACGGAGGAACGCAATTTCGCTTCGCCGCTCGACACCGGAAATAGGCTAATTTACTTCGCGCCTAATCCAGAACATCATGCGGCAGGTTGCGGCCGAAATGGTCACAGCTGTGTTCTTCCGGCTGACCCTTTCAAATTGCTGATCCCGAATGGAAAGCGCTTTCAACCTCGCCGACGGTTCCAACATTCTGCGCATTATTTGCGGCGCGTTTTTCATCCCGCACATCTATGCGAAGTTCTTTGTGCCTGAGGCTCTTGGCTTTTTCAAAGCCGCGAAATTCAAGCCTCCCGCGTTCTGGATGTACCTCGCCTGCGTCATTGAGACGATGCTGGCTATCGCGCTTATTTTTGGCATCTACACCACCTACGCGGGCGTGCTCGCAGCAATCCACCTTTCAGTCGCCGCCGCCGCCGTCTATTATGTGACGGGCGGCAAGTGGCTTTGGAACATTGGCGGTTACGAATACTGCGTGTTCTGGGCAATCTGTTGCGCCGTGGTGGCGATGCATGGTTAGGCTTTGGCGATTAAGCCGCGTACAGGAGCAGGGCGTGATCAAGGCTGCAATTGTTGGGCTTGGATGGTGGGGCAAGACGCTTGTCGAGGCCTGCGAGGCGAGTGACGATATCAAGATTGTTGCTGGAGCAACCCGGACTATCTCTCCGGAAATCGAAGCCTTCGCCAGGCAGAACAACTTCAGGCTCTTACCGAATTACGAGGCGGTGCTGGAAGACCGCAACATCGACGCGGTGATTTTGACGACCCCTCATTCGCTGCATGCATCCCAGGTGATTGCCGCCGCAAAGTCTGGCAAGCATGTATTCTGCGAGAAGCCGTTCACTCTGACGAAGCATGAGGCCGAGGAGGCGGTCGCGGCGGTTCGCAAAGCAGGTGTTACGCTGGGCCTCGGTTATAATCGCCGTTTCCACCCCGAGATGGCAAAGCTGCGCGACCGCGTACGCAGCGGCGATCTCGGCATCATCCTGCATATCGAGGCGACGATGACTTTCCCGAATGCGTTGGCACTCAGTCCGGCGCATTGGCGCGCGCATGCGGACGAGACGCCATGCGGGGGTTTGACTCCGATGGGGGTGCACGCGATCGACGGCATGATCGACCTGTGCGGCGATATCGATCATGTGTTCTGCCAGAGCGTCAGGCGCGCCGTGACCATCGATTCCGATGACACCACCTCCATCCTGCTCCGGATGAAGGGGGGCATGACGGGATATCTCGGCACGATGACGGCGACCGGACCTGGGTTCAGTTTCCAGGTGTTCGGGTCCAAGGGCTGGGTTCGGCTTGAAGGCGTCACGCATGTCGCGGGAGCGTCTTCGGATGAGCGGCGTACGCGCCTCTTCGGTCAATGCAAATTCCAGCCGGTGGAGGGCGAGGCGCAGGTCTGGCAGGCCGCGACCCTCGACGTTTCGCGAGCGACATTGGGGGCCTTTGCCAAAGCCGCTGCCGGCGGCCCCGCCTACCCGATCTCATTCGAGGAGATGATCCACGGGGCATCCGTCACCGAAGCGATCGTAAAATCAGCCGCGTCCGGCAAAGTCGAACATGTCGCGTAAGTTGCGTTCGCTGGGCGGCGGATATAATTTAGAGGGAATTGAAAAATGGATCTCGGCAATGGCCTCGGCCACCTCACCTATTCGACGCTCGTGCACCCCGGTGATGACTGGCCGCAGATGTGGAACAGCCTCACTACCTATCTGCCGAAGGTGAAGGAGCGCATCGCGCCCAATCAGCCTTTCGGCGTTTCGCTGCGCCTGTCGGCGAGCTCCGCGAAGACGCTTGCGAACGGCAAGGTCGAGCGCGAGAAGCTCAAGAAATTCCTCGGCGATAACGAGATGTATCTCTACACCGTGAATGCGTTTCCTTACGGTTCCTTCAAGGGAACGCTTGTCAAGGAGCAGGTGTACGAGCCTGATTGGCGTTCGGAGGAGCGGACGCAATACACCATCAACGTCGCCGAGGTGCTCGCCGATGTTGTCCCCGCGGGTATCTCGCCGTCCATTCAGACGGCTCCTCTCGGTTTCAAGCCGCGGGTGACGGGAAAAGATGTCGTCGCGAGTTATACTGATCACGTCCTGCGCGTCGCGGCGCGCTTCATCGAAATCGAAGCCCGCACAGGCCGGACAGTGACGCTCGCAATCGAGCCGGAACCTTACTGCTTCCTGGAAACGACCGCCGAGACCGTCGAGTATTTCGCGAAGCACCTCTATTCGGGTGCATCGGCGATGGCGCTAGCGAAGCTTGCCCGGGTTCCTGTTTCCGAAGCCCATATCGCCTTGCGGCGGCATGTCGGGATTGTCTTCGACATCTGCCATCAGGCAGTTGAATTCGAGAATATCGGGCAGTCGCTGCAAGAATTGGTGGACGCCGGAATTCCGATTTTCAAGCTACAGGAAGCGGCTGCAATGCATGTGCCTGAAGTCACGCAGAAGGCGGTGGATACGCTGAAGCGTTACTCCGACACGATTTATCTGACGCAAACGATTGAGAAGAAGAACGGCAAGCTGACCCGCTATCTCAATCTCGAAGACGCCTTCGCCGCCTGGGACAAAGAGCCCTCGCCTCGCGAATGGCGCATACACTTCCACGTTCCGGTTTTTCTCGATGAACTCGGAGAATTCCGCACGACGCGCTTTGCAATCGAGGATGCGCTTAGGTTCCACAAGGCGAACCCGCTATCGCGCCAGCTTGAGATCGAGACTTACACCTGGGATGTGCTGCCCGATTATCTAAAGACCGGCGATATCGTGGATTACGTCTGCCGCGAGTTGGAATGGGTGCGGGGGCAGTTGGTTTGAGCGGCGGAGGAAGCATGAAAGCTGGGTTCATCGGCCTTGGTCGCATGGGCCAGGCTATGGCCTTTCGCCTGCTCAAGGCAGGGCATGAGGTCGCGGTGTTCAACCGCACGCCAGAGAAGCTGAACGCATTAGCCGCCGCTGGCGCCAAGGTTGCTGGCTCGATCGCTGAGGCGGCGCGTTTTGGTGACGCCGTATTCACCATGCTCGCCGATGATCCGGCTCTGAAGGATGTTGCAGAACAGAAGGGGGGATTGCTGGAGTCGTTGCCGGCGGGCGCCATTCACTTGTGCGCCGGCACTCATAGCGTTGCGATCATCAATCAGCTCAACGCGGCTCACGCAAAAGCCGGACAGGCTATGATCGCCTGCCCGATGCTTGGGCGGCCCGAGGTCGTGGAAGCCGGTCAGGCTGGCATGGTCATTGCCGGTCCAACGGAAAGTGTTGCCCGCAGCAAGCCCCTCTTTGAGGCCATCAGCCGGAGAGTGTTTGAGGCCGGCAATGATCCCGCATCAGCCACCGCAATCAAGATCGCCAATAATTTCGTGCTGGGCTGCGCGATCGAGGCAATGGGCGAAGGCTTTTCGCTGGTGCGCAGATATGGCGTCGCACCGTCTGTCTTTCTCGACGTGATGACGGATGCTCTATTTGCGGCTCCTGCCTATAAGGTCTATGGCAAGATCATCGCCGATGAAGCATACGAGAAGGTCGGTCAGATGGCTGCGCTAGGGTTGAAGGATGCTAATCTGGCGCTCGCCGCCGCCGAAGCCGTGGGAGTGCCTTTGCCGAGCGGCAATGTCTGGCGTGACCGCCTTATCGGCGCAATCGCCCATGGCGATGGTGGTTGCGATTGGGCGGTCATGGCCCGCGAGCAGGCCAGGGCCAGCGGACTCGCATGAGCAGCTTCGCTTGCTGCGGATTAGCTTCCAGCTACCAACTCCCGCTCAGCCATTTTTTCGAAGGCTTCGGCCTGTTCTATGAGACAGCTTTTTACTTTATGATCGTGGACTTGTTCGGCATATAGCCGAGTTTCTCTGGCCCGATCAAGCCACCCCGAACGTTTACCAAGTATTGATTCCCGGGGGGAGGGGGGGGTCTAATTTTAGTGTTTGTAAGGGGCTTATTTTGCGAGCGCCGGAAAGCATGTCCCTTGCGCTGGCATTGAATTGCCGCCCATCGACAACGGATTTCCGTAGGAGCTCCAATTCCTCCCGCGAAAGATCGAGAAGGTGCCAACTGCTCTCGATTATAAGCTCATGGTCGTCCCGGCGCATCCCGCGTTGCCCAGTTAACGTCGCTGATTTCCCCTCCGAAGCCGAAAATTGTGCAATTTGATCCCAGCGAAAGCGTGGTGTCGAATCCTTTCTTACGTCTAAGTTTGGCGAAGCTTCGTAAGCAATAACGCTCCGTATTAGCTAAAGTTTTTAGCTCTAATTCTCTTGCGGAAACGCACTTATCCACAGACCCAGTTCACAAATTGCGAAGCGTTTGCGTTTCCGTTTCCGCGAAAGCGCTAACGCCGGTACGCCACCGGCGGCGAAATGCTTAATGCCGCAGCACATCCTGAAGGACGTGGTTCGAGCCTTTTTCGCCGATCATGATCGAGGCCGCATTTGTGTTTGCCGACGTGATGACCGGCATCACCGAAGCGTCGATGACCCGCAGGCGGCTGATGCCGTGGACTTTGAGCTTTTCATCCACAACCGCGCCCGCGCCGTGTCCCATGCGGCATGTGCCAGAAGGGTGGTAAATCGTTCCGCCCGTATCCCGAATGAAACGCAGGATTTGCTCGTCCGTTTGAACCCCCTCTCCGGGCGACACTTCTTGCTCCCACAGATCCGCGAAGGCGGGCTGGCGATGGATTTCGCGCAGCATCTTCAATCCCGCGACCATGACCTTGCGGTCAATTTCCGACATAAGGTAATTAGGCTCTATCAGCGGATCTGCCCTTGGGTCTGCCGAACGGATACGAAGCCGGCCACGCGAATGCGGATGGCACTGCCAGAGTACACCAGTAAATCCGGGAAAGCGGTGCAGCGGGGTGCCCGGCCGGTCGATCGACAGCGGCATCACCAGAAACTGCACATCCGGGCGGCCATCCGAAGCGTGTTCCGTGCAGGCCGCCGCTCCGGCATGACCTGCTCCAATCGTCAAGGGGCCGCTGCCGCTTACGAGCCATTCAAGCCCCAACTGAGCCAAGCGCAGCGGATCGCGAATGTCGTTGTTCAGCGATTGTTTGCGTTTAAGGCGGAGGACGGTTCGCACCTGAAGATGGTCCTGCAGATTCTCTCCCACGCCGGGAAGGTCGGCAACCACCTTGATGCCATGCGACCGCAAGAGATCCGCAGGCCCGATCCCCGAAAGCTGCAGAAGCTGCGGAGACTGCAGCGCACCGCCGCAAAGGATAACTTCGCCCTCAGCGAACGCCCGTTGTGTGACCCCGCCCTCGGTCCACTCCACACCCGCAGCACGCTGCTGGCCGATTAGCACACGTGTCGCAAGTGAGCCCGTCTTAATGGTCAGATTAGAGCGACGCCGGATTGGATGCAGGAAAGCCTTTGCGGAGCTGGCGCGCCAGCGTTTTCCGATACTCAGTTGATATGACCCCGCCCCGAAGGTTGTTCCTGCATTGAAATCCGGATTAGCGGGAAGGCCATGTTGTTTTGCCGCCTCGATCCAGGCTGCGCACCAAGGATGCCTCATGCGGAGATCCGAAACGCTGAGTTCTCCATAGGCGCCGCGAAATTGGCTGGGCTCGCCGCTATAATTCTCGATGCGCTTGAAGTAGGGGAGCACGGAAGAATAGTCCCATCCGGGAGCGCCTCGCTCGGCCCAGTCATCGAAGCCGTCCGGCTCTCCGCGTATGAAGATTAGGCCATTGATGGAGCTCGATCCGCCAATCACACTTCCGCGCGGCCACGGGATTGAGCGGCCTGCAATCCCTTCTGAAGGTTCGGTGTGGAATGTGCGCGAGAACCGATGATCGAAAACAGAGCGATAGTAGCCAATCGGAACACGAAGCCAGAAATTCCGGTCCCATCCGCCAGCCTCAAGCAGCAGAACGCGATGATCCGGGTTGGCCGAGAGGCGATTGGCGACGACGCAACCTGCCGATCCCGCCCCTACGACAATGAAATCATATCCTTGCGGATTCAAGGTTGGACCAGCCTTTCCGATTCGTCAGACGAATCGTTGGCATACTCTGTTACTTGACGTGTACGTGCAATCACACCTGCGTCGTAAGAATGCGCGGCGTCCAATAGCCCTGGCGGCGCTATCAGTTTACCGATATGCCGGTTCCCTCCGATAATTCGCCTACGATGCTTGCTTTAGAGAAACCCGCGCCCCGGATTAAGTTTAGGATAGCTTGTGCGCGTGCCGGCGCGCAGGCGAGGAGAAGCCCTCCCGAAGTTTGCGGATCGGTGAGTAGATGCCGTTGCCAAAGCGGGCTACTCTCAGAGATGGCGGCTTCATCGCCATAGCTCTCCCAATTGCGCCCCGACGCCCCCGTGATATAGCCGCCCATGGCGAACTCCGCGGCTTTGGGCAAAAGCGGAAGAGCATCCCATTGAAGGGATAGCTTCAAGTTCGAGCCGCGAGCCATTTCAAGTCCGTGTCCAAGTATGCCAAAGCCTGTCACGTCCGTCATCGCATGCACATCCGGATCTTTGGCAAGCTCCGCGCCGACACTGTTCACCCTCGTCATCGTCGCAATCATGTCCGCATATTCCGCCGGGCCAAGTGCCTCCTTCTTGAAGGCAGCCGAATACACTCCCACGCCTAGCGGCTTCGTCAGAATGACGAGGTCCCCTGCCCTGGCGGTGCAGTTGCGCCGCAAGTCCGAAGTGGCGCAAAGACCGTTCACCGCGAGCCCGTAAATTGGCTCCGGCGTGTCGATGGAATGGCCGCCTGCAACCGGAATGCCGGCTTTGCCGCAAATCTCGCGGCCTCCCTCGAGAATTTCACGCACGTCTTCAGGTTCAATCTTGCCAAGCGGCATCCCGAGAATGGCGAGCGCGAAGATCGGCTTACCCCCCATGGCGTAAACGTCTGAAATGGCGTTAGCCGCCGCAATGCGTCCGAAATCGCGGGGATCGTCCACCATCGGGGTGAAAAAATCCGCCGTCGAAATAAGGCAAGTACCACCGTCGAGCTGCCAAACGGCCGCATCGTCGCCGGTCTCAGTGCCGACCAGCAACTTTTCATAAGCCTGCGTTTTCGGCATCCCGGCCAGCAGTGAAGACAAAACTGCCGGGGACAGCTTGCAGCCGCAGCCGCCGCCATGGGCCATGCTGCTGAGTCTTACCTTGCTGTTGGACATCAGTGCGCTCCTTGGATTTGGAGGCATTCTTCCACGAAAAGGCCATCAATGGAAAGCGGCAAGCGGCGCAACATTGGCCTTGAGGCCGGGCGTGATCTAATGAAGCGTTTGACCTCGTTTGGCGTCAATTTTGCCGGCTTGACCATGCCGTTCAGGAGCTAGCCGCTGTAGCTCCCTTTTCAAATGTTCCGGCGACCTGGCAAACACGAAGCCGAACGAAACGCAGCCCTCTCTGCCGTTCACCGCGTGATGGAGCCGGTGAGCTTGATACAGCCGGCTGAGATACCCTTTGCGAGGATGGGGCCGCCACCCTCCGCGGTTGTGAACAAGAACGTCATGGGCGAGAAAGTAGACAGCTCCATAGGCCATGATGCCGAGCCCAACGAAAAGTGCCCAAAGCGGTCCGCCAAGCTGAGCGCTCCACGCCATGAAAGCGATCGAAATCGCCGCAAAGAATAGGCCGAAGGCGTCGTTCAGCTCCCAATAGCCTTTGCGCGGTTCATGATGGCTTTTGTGGAGAGACCAAAGAAAGCCATGCATCACATATTTGTGCATGACCCACGCGACGCCTTCCATCGTGAAAAAGACGGCCAGGAAAATGGCTGGGTATAAGAGCCAATTGCTCATGGCTGCTTCCCTATCCGGTCGCCGCAACCGCCGCCGCGAACTCAGGCATGAGTTCCGTGAAAGCTCCGGCGAGTCTTGCGGCAAATGCAGTGAACAGCTCCCCGTTCCCTCCGGCCATTTTCGCCGAAAGGCAAGCCTTTACAAGCGCGCCCTCGATCCTGGTTCGCGCCAGCGCCGCTGCGCGATCCACGCCCAAAAGGCTTGCAAATGTGGTCCGGCCTGTATCCTGATCGACATCTTTTCCGGCGCGGTCTGAGGTTGACCGGGCGTCGAGAACATCATCCAGAATTTGGAATCCCACGCCGAGGTCCAAGCCGAAGCGCCGCATTGCCTTACGCAGGACTGGCTTCTGGGCCACGATTGCTCCGCACTCGGCGGCGGCGGCAAAAAGTGCGCCAGTCTTTCGGGCATACATGTGTTCGAGCTCGGCCTGCGTCATAATCTCTCGCGAGTCAGCAAGGTCCTCTTGCTGGCCGCGTACGAGCCCGTCAAGGCCCACGGCCCAGTGCAGAACCTCTACAGCGGCAAGGCGCTGTTCTCGGCTCAGTGTCTCGGAAGAAGCAGCCACCCCGTACGACTGATTCAAAAGCCCGACGGCTGCGAGAATGGCCGTCGCCTCGCCGAAAACCCTATGGTTCGTGGGCAATCCTCTTCGCGTCGCGGCATCGTCCATGGCAGGCAAGTCGTCGAGGATCAAGGACGCTGCATGAATCATTTCCAGCGAGCAGGCGGGGTCGAGCGCATTCTCCTCCCTGCCGCCAAGCTCGCGCGCCGCGATCATCACTAGGACGGCACGCACCCTTTTCGCCGGCGCAAGCAGACTATGCCGGACTGCCTCCTGCAATCTATCCGATGGCACAGATGGCATCAGCTCGGAGAGACGGTCTTCAATCCGTCCCCGTAGCTTGCTAAAGTAATCCAGCTGGCCGGTCATTTCGGAATCACCGCCAAATGTCTTGATAAGGGCTGTACATTCCGCTGCCTTCGCGGCACCTATTCGATCAAGTTGCTGAAAACTTTTGAAAAGGCCTTGGTCATTACGTATGACCTATGCGCTGCAATTTGTAAACCAAAGGGCAGGCTCGGCCAAAAGCTTTAGCTTCTCTAATGGGGACTATCATGGCAAAAGGGTACTGGATTGCGAGGGTCGATGTAAACGATCCGGAAGCATACAAGGGTTACGTGTCTGGGGCTGCATCCGCATTCCAGCAATACGGAGCGAAATTTTTGGTAAGAGGCGGAAAGTTCTTGGCTGCCGAAGGCTCCGCCCGCACCAGAAATGTCGTCATCGAATTCCCATCCTATCAACAAGCCGTGGATTGTTATAATTCGCCCGGCTACCAAGCGGCGCGTGCACATCGGCTGCCTGCTTCGGCGGCTGAAATCGTGATCGTTGAGGGTGTCGAGCCCTGACTGAGAGTCCAATCTTGGATCAAATAGCTGCGTCATGCCGCAGTGTTTCCCGGGTGCGCGGCGCAAAGAAGGCCGTCGTCATTGGCGCGGGCTTCGGAGGCATGGCCTCAGCCCTTCGGCTCGCGGCCAAGGGCTATTGTGTAACTTTGATCGACCGGCTCGCAATGCTCGGCGGACGCGCTCAGGTCTTCGAAAAAGACGGTTTCCGTCATGACGCAGGCCCCACAGTGATTACGGCGCCATTCCTCATTGAGGAACTCTTCGAACTCTTCGGGAAGAGGAGCGAGGACTATTTCAAGCTGAAGCCGCTGATGCCCTGGTACCGCTTTTTCTTCGACGAAGACGGCTCAACATTCGATTATGGCGGGACGCTCGAAGAAACACTTGCTGAAATGCGAAGGCTCGATGAGCGCGATGGTGAGGGTTATCTGCGGATGCTCCGGCACTCGAAGAAACTCTTTGATGCGGGTTTCACCGAACTTGCTGACCAGCCCTTTCACAATCCGCTGACGATGCTCCGGCAGATTCCCCGGCTGGTTACGCTTGGCAGTTACCGCAGCGTTTGGGGTTTTGTATCCAAATATTTTCATAGCCCCAAGCTGCGGCAGGCGCTTTCCATACAGCCGTTGCTTGTCGGCGGCAGCCCATTTGATACGACGAGTATCTACGGGTTAATCCATTACCTCGAGCGGAAATGGGGTGTTTATTACGCAGAGGGCGGCACTGGCGCCATCGTCGCGGCGCTTGAGAAGCTCATGGAGGAAGAGGGGGTTGAGATCCGCCTTAAGACGACCGCTTCCTCGATTGCTGTCGAAAAGGGCGTTGCCACTTCCGTGCTTCTTGAGGATGGCGAGCGCATTGCCGCCGATCTCATCGTCTCAGACGCAGACCCAATGCACTTGTTCGGGGAGATGATCCCGTCCGCCTCACAAGGAATCTCCGCGCGGCTGAAGCGGAAAACCGCTAGGCTCTCCATGGGGTTGTTCCTTCTCTATTTTGGGACCACGCGGCAATACCCGGACCTTGCGAGGCATACGATCTGGCTTGGGCGGCGCTATAAGGGCTTGCTTGACGATATATTTAAGCGAAAGCTCCTGCCCGAGGATTTTTCTCTTTATATTCATAGGCCCACAGCAACCGATCCAAGCTTTGCCCGGCCGGGGTGCGACTCATTCTATGTTTTATGTCCTGTGCCCAATCTGTTGGGCACGGTGGATTGGACTGTGGAGGCGCCGCGTCTCCGAGACCGCATTTTGGCCGCCCTGGACCGGACCATAATGCCTGAGCTTGGCCGGTGTATCACCGCGGAAATGATGCTTACCCCTGAAGACTTTAAGGCGAACTATTTAAGTTATGCCGGCGCCGGCTTTTCAATCGCCCCGCATTTCACTCAATCGGCCTTTTTCCGCTTTCACAATAAGGCGGAGGGCATTCGGAATTTGTATCTCACGGGCGCTGGAACCCATCCGGGAGCAGGAATCCCTGGCGTTATTTGCTCGGCAAAGG
>JBAUNL010000345.1:0-5587 GCA_049579205.1 Rhodomicrobium sp.
GGATGGGAGTCGAACCCACCTGAAACCGTCTCACGGTCCCACCCAGATTTGAAGTCTGGTCGCCCCACCGGGAGCGGGACTCCTCCATGTTCTTCGACGCCGCTGGTGGCTGAAGTTTTTGCAGGCACAAACAACTCTATACGGGCGTTGTTGATGCGGCGCAAATCCTGACGCCGGATGGTAAAGCCGTGGCGGTCAAAAAATTCAAGGATTTGGATGGCAACCTTGCGGCCATTGCCGAGCCGATCGCGAAAATCCGCCGCCGTAAACTTGCCCTCAGGAGAATGCTGGGCAAGCTCGACTGCTATTCGCGCCATTGACTCCACCGCACACCGCGCGAAGAAATGATCATGCGCAATTTCCTCGGCGTCTCCCCGATTCGCAGCCAACTGCAACAGGCGCCGGACGCTATTCTCATCCAAGTCCATTGATACGCCGATATCGCGGACGCGGGGCGGACGGTAGGGGTCCGAACGCAAAAGACGAAAGAAGCTTGCCAGAAGTTTTTCTTCGCCGGAAGACAGCCGTACTTTGTGCTCGGGCCGGCGCACCCATGCCCGGTCCAGAGAAATGCGGCCTTCCCCGGCCATTTTTCGCAACGCTGAAATGAACACGGGAGCCGCCAGCGGCGGGTCCAGCGCTTTTCGTAATTGTTCGAATGGTGCCCCAGGAAGATCAGGATTCGCGGCGTGAAAAGCGTCCAACCACTCGATCACCGTTGATCCAAGTTTCTGCCAGCTTTCATTTGACAGTGCTGCTGTGCCGTTCTTCAACGGTAAAACAGTGAGATTCAGGGTGGCCGCTAGGGCAATTCCTGCCTCGGTTGTTAGGGCGCGATCGCGAAGAAAGGAATCGAATTCAACCCAGCTGTATGGCTCCGAAAGGGCGCGCGTGATCGCTTTAGCGGCATCCGATTCTGCAAATGCCTGAATCCTTGCCAGGCGGGCCGGAATGCGGCGCCGGCGCTCCGGGCCGCGCAGGTCGATGAAGCTTCCTCCACCGACAGTGCGGCTTGAGGACGTATCCCGGATGACGAAACGGTCTCCGGCGGCGGCCGCCAGCGGGCGCTCCAATACGAGCTGCACATAGCCGGACCCTCCAGGCGATATTGGGCCATCACTCAGAACAACGACACGGCCCGGCACTTCCGCGGCCGCGTGGTGCACCTTGACCGGGAACCATTGCCCGATGGGCTTCGGCTCCGATTTCAGCACCCGTAAGCTTGCGTCGATGCGGTTAGCTGGCGCGTGCAGGGCAGGATCGGCAAGCACATCGCCGCGTCGGACGGAGTCTTTTGAAATACGGGGCCCGCTTAGAACGAGGGCACAACGCTGTCCCGCACTCCCTTGCTGTGCAGGCTTATTCTGCGCATGCAGAGATCGAACCCGCGCTTCAAGTCCGGACGGTGTAACGGCCACTTGATCGCCGACCTTGACGGAGCCCGATAGCACCGTGCCTGTTACAGTCGTTCCGAGGCCGGTCAGTGAAAAACACCGGTCGATTGCAAAACGGAACCGCAGATCCTCTGCCTTCTTAAACGGTACTTCGAGCGCCGCGTCGATGCGCGAAGCGAGAACATCGAGCCCCTGACCTGTCACGGCAGACACTGGCACAATCTCGCAGCCTCTCAGTCCGGTTTCCGCCAATACACCTTGGATTTCGGCGCTAACCTCCGCTATGCGCGCTCTACCAACAAGATCGCATTTGTTGAGCGCGACCAGACCGAGCTGCAGCCCAAGCAGGTCCATAATCGAGAGGTGTTCCCGCGTCTGGGGCATGATGCCGTCGTCAGCCGCGATGACGAGAAGCACGAAATCGATGCCCGTAGCTCCCGCGAGCATGTTATGCACCAAGCCTTCATGGCCGGGCACGTCCACGAAGCCGATGACCGCGCCATTCGGGCGGGACCAATGGGCGAAGCCTAGATCAATCGAAATGCCGCGCGCTTTCTCTTCCTTCAGGCGATCCGTATCCACCCCAGTGAGCCGCCTGACGAGGGAGGTCTTGCCGTGATCGATATGGCCCGCGGTGCCGATGATCATGATAGGGCCAAGTCACTAAATGCTATTCGCATCGTGCGCCCCAGGGTTCGCCTCGATGTTCAGCTTCTGAAGCTGGCCCAGAAATTCAGACCCGTCTTCAAGGCAGCGGAGATCGAATAAGAGAGCGCCATCCTTGATCCGGCCTATCACGGGAACAGGAAGCCTCCGGAAAGCCGATGTCAGAATGTCGAGTTGACGGCCTGACGCTTTCCTATCATTCGGTGCAATTGCGATCCCCGCGCTCGCCAAAGTTTCAAGAGGAAGCGATCCGGAGCCGATCTGGCTTGAGCATTCGATGACGCGAACAGAGTAATTCTCGCCCAGAGCCGCGCTCAAGGGGCCGCACAGCCATCCGGCAAAAGACGCGATCTCGGCTTGCTGACGCACAAAATATCGAAGCGTTGGAAGTGTTTCAGGCAACCGTTCGGGGTCGCGATAGAGCTTCAGGACGGCTTCAAGCGCGGCAAGGCGGATCTTGTCGAGACGCAGCGCCCGTTTCATCGGGTTTTTGGCGATCCTCTCAATCAGGTCTTTCCGGCCCGCGATGATGCCCGCCTGCGGTCCGCCCAAGAGCTTATCGCCGGAGAATGTGACTATGTCGCAGCCCTCACTAATCGCCTGCGCGACGGTGGGCTCGGACTTCAGCCCATATTGGCTGAGATCGGCCAGGGCTCCAGAACCCAGATCGTGAATGAAAGCGATCGAGCGCGACCGGGCCAGCGAAGACAGTTCCGCCGACGGTACCGCTTTCGTGAACCCTTGAATGAGGTAATTCGAGGTATGGGCCTTGAGAATTAACCCCGTATTCTCATCAATCGCCTGCTCGTAATCCCTAAAGTGGGTGCAATTGGTCGTACCAACTTCGACAAGCTTGGTGCCGGCCCGTTTCATGATGTCGGGTAGGCGGAAGGAGCCGCCGATCTCGATAAGCTCCCCACGGGAGACGATAGCGTTTTTGCCCTGGGCGAACGTATTAAGCGTGATAAGGACAGCGCCCGCATTATTGTTGACGGCGCATGCATCCTCGGCGCCGGTCAGCTCGCGGAGCAGTCCTCTTATGTGATCGTCCCTCTCGCCGCGCCCTCCACTATCCAGATCGAACTCAAGAGCGGTTGCATTTCGCATCGCGTCCACGGCCGCATTGATCGCAACTTCTGGGAGAATCGCGCGGCCGAGATTGGTATGCAGGACGGTGCCCGTCAGATTGAAGACGCGCCGGACGCTAGGTGCATCTGCTTCTTCGGCGAGATGGAGTGCAGCGGCAGCAATCGCAGAGGCATCCCCGTATGGCCGGGCAGAAGGACCACCCCGCAATCCCACGAGAATATGCCTGATCGCCTCAACTGCGGTCTTATGCCCATAGCGCGCTACGGCAATCTGGCCGGTCTCACATCGGAGGACCTGATCGACGGATGGCAGCCGGTATTTAGGCGCCTTGACTTCATTCCGGACGGCTCCGGCATTATCACGCACTTTAGTACCCTAACAGGAACGGGTTCTGACCTCCGCGCTTCCAGTCACCTCCCGCGAGCAGCATATCGAGCCCAAGGGTCGCGACGTCATCGGCAAGAGGGTCGAGGAGATGATCCTTTACCTGGTAAAGGACCTTAACATAGCGATGACACTTATCGCAGGTTTCAGCCTTCACGGTATCCGGCTGACCTTCAATAGCCTCATATCCTATGGCTTCCGTGGAACTGCAGAGGACGCATTTGATGCGGACAACATTCCACATGGTTCCGCATAGCGAGCAGGCGCAATATCGCGTATTGTGGGCGCCCGGCCAGCCAACGACCGCGCTTGTCATCGGGGCGCTGCCGCATACCGGACAGATGCCATCGGCGACCGGATGTAAGTCATCAGCTTTGAGCATAGCGGCAAGTCTTGCAAAGTGCACTTGCATCGCTGCCAGGACAAGGACGCGCTCAGCGACGTCATCGGCGGGAAGATCTTTGAGAGCGCCGCCTATCCGCTGGACCTTGAGTTCGCTTGAGACTTTGATCAGGGACTCGATCGCGCGGGCTGTCTCCTGGGGGATGTCCTTTTCCCGCAAAGCTGCCAAGAGGCTTGTCAGCGTGGCGACTGCGGAATTTCCAGGCTCCAGAATGTCGCCCGATAGCGGCGGCATTCCGCGCGCCAGCGCTTGCGAGATTTGCTCCGCGGTTGGGAGATCAGCTTCGGCAAGTCCGGCCTGGATATCGTGCTGTGCTTGAGTAACATCTGCCGCGAAGTTGAGATAGGACTCCAGCGGATGCCCAGGAGCCAGCGAACGCAACCGCGCTGAGCGATTGCGGAACAATGAAATGGGATCGGGGAGGACGGCATAAGCTGGCTTTGCCTCCTCCCCGATATTCATCAACCCTGGCGTTACGCCGAATTGGCTCACTCGTAAACCTCAGACTGAGGATGTTACTCTGCCGGCTTCAGATTCGACGAAGGCGACTGCTCCACTTGCGACGGATTCTTCAACTGCTTGCGAAGCCATTTCCGGTGATGGCGCCATCCCCATCCGCCGGTCACAGAACCGCGCGTCATAGCCGGGATGGTTCCTCTCACCCACAGCGCCGCGTAGACGTGGATGATCCAGACCATAATCGTCAGCACTGCTGCCGATGCATGTATTACCGCGGCCCAGCGCCTCTGGTCAATCGTTGGGTAATACCCGGTAAGTTGTTCGAAGAACTGCAGTTTGCTGTCCCAAAGCCCGATCCCCGTGACAAAGAGGATCACAACGAGTACCGTTTGCGACCAGAAAACGAATTTCTGGCCGGCATTGTACTTACCAACCTCAGGCAGGTACTCGTCGCGCCCCGCTATCACGGAGCGCAGCCGCGCGACCCACACAAAGTCGGTAAAGGCAGGCAGGTTCGCTGGGAAGAAGCGGAGGAACAGAAGGAAAAACGACGCCGCTAGCACCACTCCAATCCAAGGATGAATGAAGCGGACCATTTGCCCGCTGCCGAACAGAGTAACCCCGATTGCGAAGAGGCTCGGGTGGAAAAGGGAGAGCCCCGTCACGAGCAGCAATACGAAGCTGATTGCGACGATCCAATGATTGATCCTGGCGCTGCCTGAGTAGCGCCGGACCCGGATGTGTGCTTGCCCTTGACCCATTACTTTCCTCCCAGGAGTTTGTCGGCGTTCTCTTCATCCTCCTCGGAAACCCGGTTGGCGCCCGTGAAAATGTAGTGGAAGAAGCCCACCACCGCTGTGAGCGCGATTGCGCCGAGGCCGATAAACTTTCCCTCGCCTTTCCATGCGTCGACGATGGGGCTTATCGCCGGAGCCTCCGGAAGCCCGGAGTAGATCTGTGGTTTGTCGGCATGATGCAATACGTACATTACATGCGTGCCGCCAACACCTTGCGGGTTGTAAAGGCCAGCATGATCAAAGCCGCGTGACTTCAGATCCGCGATCCGGCCGTCTGCATGGGCTAGCATCTCCTTCTTCGAGCCGAAGACAATGGCCTTCGTCGGACACGCCTTTGAGCAAGCCGGTTCCTGCCCTACAGCGGACCTGTCGGAGCAGAGCGTGCACTTGTAGGC
>JBAUNL010000346.1:0-29217 GCA_049579205.1 Rhodomicrobium sp.
TCGAAAGGGTTGTCAGCCAGCGCTGCGTCGCCCTGATCGAGCAGCGCGATGCGATCCGGGCTAGCACGCTCTTCCATTGGTGGCCAAAGCCAAACGAGGCGAACTAATCAACCGGATACGGTATAACGTAAGCTGATAACCATACCATCGTAGAAGAACCAAGCCGCTCTGCAGGGCGGCTTTTTTGTGCCTAGCTGTCGCTCGCGCGGCGAGCGGAAGATTTACGGTGCACTGGTCTCCATACGCTGAATTGGGCTTGCTTCAGCGGCCCTGACACGTTATCTCTCCTTCATGGCGGCGTTTGCCGCCTTTTTGCATGCCCGTGACGGCGATTGCCGTCTGTCAGCAGAGAACCTGCAAAGGAGGGCGTGCTCCAACCATCCAGATCTGGAGCACCGACATGACAAAGCGCATCAGCGCCAAGCATAAAATTGATCGCCGCCTCGGCCAAAACCTATGGGGCCGCCCAAAAAGCCCCATCAACAAGCGTGAATACGGACCAGGTCAGCATGGTCAGCGCCGCCGCGGCAAAACCTCGGACTTCGGCACGCAGCTCAAAGCCAAGCAGAGGTTGAAGGGCTATTACGCCAATATCACTGAACGCCAGTTCCGTCGCATCTATGGGGAGGCAACACGGCTCAAAGGCGACACGTCGGAAAACCTGATAGCGCTGCTGGAGCGCCGGCTCGACGCCATTGTCTATCGCGCCAAGCTCGTGCCGACGCCATTTGCCGCGCGCCAATTCGTGAGCCACGGCCACGTTACGGTCAACGGACGCAGAGTGAACATCGCGAGCTATCGCTGCCGCCAAGGCGATTTGATCGAGGTGCGGGAAAAAGCGCGTGCGCTTGCGCTCGTTCTTGAAGCCGCTCAGAGCCCCGAACGTGACGTGCCGGAGTATCTGGAGGCAGATCACAACAAGATGACCGTCCGCCTTGCCCGTATCCCGCAGCTTTCGGATGTGCCCTATCCGGTCGTAATGGAACCGAACTTGGTCGTCGAGTTCTACTCCCGCTAGATGGGCGACGCCTCCCGATCCGTGGCAATCTGCCTGAGGGCCAGGGCGGGTGCGAACTTGTGAAGCCAGCGCGATTGCGATAGTGAAGCGCTAAACTAAATAAAGCATGTTTCCGCCTCGGAGATAACCATGACCTACGTCGTTCTGGATTCTTGCATCAAATGCAAATTCACGGATTGCGTCGAGGTTTGCCCCGTCGACTGCTTCTATGAGGGTGAGAACATGCTTGTGATCCACCCGGACGAATGCATCGATTGCGGCGTCTGCGAGCCGGAATGCCCTGTCGATGCCATCAAGCCGGATACCGAGCCGGGCTTGGAAAAATGGCTTGAACTCAACCGCCAATTTTCCGAGACGTGGCCGAACATCACCGTGAAAAAGCCGCACGCGCCAGACGCTCATGACTTCGAGAAGGAAACGGGGAAGCTCGAAAAATACTTTTCGCCCAACCCTGGATCAGGGGACTGAGGCCCTACCGGCTTTTTCCTCGCGCGCGAAGCCTATTGGGCCGTCCAGCCGCCGTCCACGGGCAGCGATGCGCCGCGAATGTGACCGGCTAGCTCCGTACAAAGGAAGGCGGCAAGTGCTCCGATCTGTTCTGGTGTAGCGAACTCGCCGGACGGCTGCTTTTCGAGCACAAGCATGTCTTTTGCTTTTGCCACGGAGATATTATCCCGATTGGCGACATCATCGATCTGCTTCTGTACCAAGGGCGTCAGAACCCACCCGGGGCATATCGCATTGCAGGTAATGCCGGTTTTGGCGGTTTCGAGCGCAACCACCTTTGTGAGGCCAATAATGCCGTGCTTGGCAGCGACATACGCGGACTTGTTCGGGGAGGCGACGAGGCCGTGTGCCGATGCGATATTGATGATCCGTCCCCAGTTCCTGGCGCGCATCTGGGCCATGACTTCCTGACTAGCGTGAAATGCCGCGGAAAGGTTGATGGCGATGATCGCATCCCAGCGCTCCGCGGGAAATTCGCCAACCGGGGCGACATATTGAATGCCGGCGTTGTTGACGAGAATGTCGGCTTTGCCTAGCTCGCGCGTTGCCGCTTCTATAAGACCGGCGATTTCCGCCGGCTTTGACATATCGGCACCGTTATAAGCACAAGGAACGCCATAGGTGCCTGCGATCTCCTTGCGCAGGGCCTCTATCGAAGCTGGTTCGCCGAAGCCGTTCAGCATTATGCCGGCACCTGCATCGGCAAGTGCTCGTGCGATGCCTAACCCGATGCCGCTTGTGGAGCCCGTGATGACTGCGACGCGGCCGCTAAGATACTTTTCTGCCATTTTGACGCCTCTGAATTCTGACGCGGCTATAGCATGACCCGCAAAAAGCTTGTCCCCGTGCAGGGATGGTACCGGTTTGCGATAAGATCATGCGTTGAACAAGGCATTAGAGCACGCTTTTGGCGATAACGGTGTCCTTGTCCACTGCTCGAATATAACGGCAAAGCCTCTGCGATCAAAGCTGGAGCCGGCTGAGCTTACGAACGCTCGATCAAAGCCATATCGGCGTCAGAGAAACCGAAATGGTGCCCGATCTCGTGGATCAGCACGTGCCGGATGACGCTGTCCACCAGCTCGCCGTTACGGTCCGCATAACTGAGGATGGGGATACGATAAAGAAAGATCCTATCGGGTAGCCGCACGGGATCCCAAACGCTCTTGGACGGCAGCCCTACGCCATGATACAGCCCGAGCAGATTGTATGGGTCACTGACGCGAACAGCCTTGAGCGTTTCCGGATCGGCGAAATCAGCCACCTGGACCGATACATTGCTAAGTACCTTGCGGAACTGCTCAGGCAGGCTGTTCCACACTGCCTGCGCGGTTACTAAGAATTCTTCGCCGGTCACCGGCTGACCTGAAAGCATATGAAAGTACCCTGCGTTTGAGCACAGCTCTCGAAAAGATGAGATTATCTTGGCGGTCAGCAAGTTCTTCAGTCGTGGTCGAGGCGTGATCTGGATAATCGCAAAATCAACAAATCAGGTCCGGCCTTTTTCACCTGCGCGAAGGCTCCTTGAGAACCCTTTCGCAATCGGCCGAGAGTTGTGGAATTTTATTGCACGCGACGTCCCAAACGATGTCTGGGCCAACTTTATCGTATCCGTGGCGCAGCCAGTCGCCCATCCCCCTGAGATTCTTCCAGGGATGATTGCCTAGGAGCGATTTCGTATTGTTATCAAGCTTTGTTGTGGCTTCGATCACTCGTTCGATGCAGCGTTCAACCGCATCGACCGTCTTCGGATCTTTCTGAAACGCCGCCTCAACAAGCCCCTTATATATTCGGCGATGCGGCTGGCTTGTTCGACGATGTCTTCTAGGCGCAGGGCCGGGTCCTTAGAAGGCAACGATGCGGTCCTTGTCGATTTGGTCCTGAAGCCTTCGCTTTCTGGCAGGCTCCGCTACTACATCGACCTCTTTCTCAAGAAGAACTTCGAGCCGTTCCTGGATCGCATCTACATAGCCAATATAATCCAAGCCGCGAGGCGTCCGCGCCGGATCGAGCTTGATCGCAATATCGACGTCCGAGGCGGCAGCATCACCCACTCTTGCCGCAGATCCGAAAATAGAGGCGGATACAACGCCAAGCTGTTGGAGCTCCGCGCGATGTGCATTCAATTTAGCGATGATGGCGTCCCGGTCCATGACTGGAATATAACGGTAAAGGTGCCGTGATTAAAGCTGGACGCATAGCCGTAAGCATGAATTTGAACCGCCGCCGGCGCAATGTTGCGCATCGCGGTTAGGCTTGGCTCAGGTTCCGGGGCGGCCGGTTTTGACAGGCCGCCGGCGCTTGCCGCGGCGCTCGGGTTCGCCCTCCTCCTGCACCACGATCGTCTTGCCGGGCTTGAACGTCCGCAGGTCGGGCGCGGAGCGCGATGGCTTCGGCTTGTTTCCGGGCACCGGACGCTCGGCATGGGGGCCCATCTCGTCCAGGGTGGGCTTGTGCGGGCGTGACAGATGCGAGGTGAGCGGGGCCGCCTTCGTAGTAATGCCGCGCTCACCGAATTTGCGTTCCTTCATGCTTTCGGGCGCCCGCCCAGCAATACGCGAACCGGAAACAGCGGCATTGTTCTCCGCCGCGATGTCCCACTCGGAGGGGTTGTCAGAACCCTCGCCAGTATTGAATAGCGGGCTTTCCGCAAGCGCATCGCGGGACTTCTTCTTGCTTCGCGATGTGCCGCGTTTTCCTCTCGTGCCGGCATCGGGGCCTGATGTCTCCGCCGTATCGACAGCAAGCTGAGGCACGTACGAGGTGCGCCGTTCGCCTTCATAGCGCCCTGCGCGATCTTCCACCTCGGATTGGCGCGCCAGCGGATCATCCATGATGGTCATCTCGACGTCGCGCAGGCGCTTGACCTCATCGCGCAGCCGCGCCGCCTCCTCGAATTCGAGGTTCGCCGCCGCCTCACGCATGCGCTTCTCAAGTCCGGTGATAACCGCCTGCAAATTATGGCCCACTAGCGGCGTCTGTCCGGCCTCGGCAAAGCCTGCATCGACAGTGACGTGGTCGCGCTCATAGACGCTTGCGAGAATGTCGCCGATGTTCTTTTTGATCGATTGCGGCGTGATACCGTTCGCCTCGTTATAGGCCATCTGCTTCTCGCGGCGGCGGTTGGTCTCGGCAAGGGCGCGCTCAATGCTTCCGGTTATGCTGTCGGCATAAAGGATCACCTTGCCGTCCACATTGCGCGCCGCGCGTCCGATGGTTTGAATGAGCGAAGTCTCCGAGCGCAGGAAGCCTTCCTTGTCGGCATCAAGGATCGCGACCAGCGCCACCTCGGGAATGTCGAGGCCCTCGCGGAGCAGGTTGATGCCGATCAGCACGTCGAAAGCGCCGAGGCGCAAATCGCGGATGATCTCGATGCGCTCCAGCGTATCCACGTCCGAATGCATGTAGCGGACTTTCAGGCCCTGCTCATGCGCATATTCGGTGAGGTCTTCGGCCATGCGCTTGGTGAGCGTTGTCACGAGCACCCGATAACCTTGCTTGATGACCCTGCGGCATTCGTCGATGAGATCATCCACCTGGGTCCTCACGGGCCGGATTTCGACGGGCGGGTCGATCAGGCCCGTGGGCCGGATGACCTGCTCCACGAACACGCCGCCGGTTTGCATCATCTCCCATTTGCCCGGCGTTGCCGAAACGAACATGCTCTGCGGACGCATGGCGTCCCATTCCTCGAAGCGCAGCGGCCTGTTGTCGATGCAGGAAGGCAGGCGGAAGCCGAATTCCGCAAGCGTCGATTTGCGCCGGAAATCGCCCCAGAACATCCCGCCGATTTGCGGCACGGTGACATGGCTTTCGTCCACGAACACGAGCGCATTGTCGGGCAGATATTCGAACAGCGTCGGCGGCGGTTCGCCCGGCGCGCGGCCCGTCAGCCAGCGCGAATAGTTCTCGATGCCATGGCAGGAGCCCGTCGCCTCGATCATTTCGATGTCATATTGCGTGCGCTGCTCCAGCCGCTGCGCCTCGAGAAGCCGGCCGGACGCATTGAAGCGCTGCAGTTGCTCCTGCAGTTCCTGCTGAATGCCCATGATCGCCTGATGGAGCGTCGGCTTCGGCGTGACGTAATGCGAGTTCGCGTAAACCTTCACCAGCGCCAGGTCTTGAGTCTTCTCGCCTGTGAGCGGGTCGAACTCGATGATGCTTTCCACCTCGTCGCCGAACATGCAGATGCGCCAGGCTCGGTCTTCCTGGTGCGCTGGGAAAATCTCAATCGTATCGCCGCGCACGCGGAAATCGCCCCGGGCGAAACCAATATTGTTGCGCCGGTATTGAAGGGCCACCAGATCGGCGAGAAGCTGACGCTGCGAGACGCGAGCGCCGGCTTCGATCGAAAAGGTCATGGCCGAATAGGTTTCGACTGACCCAATACCGTAGATACAGGAAACCGAGGCCACGATGATTACATCGTCGCGCTCAAGCAGCGCGCGCGTCGCCGCGTGACGCATCCGGTCGATCTGCTCGTTGATCGATGAGTCCTTCTCGATGTAGGTGTCGGTGCGCGGGATGTAGGCTTCGGGCTGATAGTAATCATAATAGGAAACGAAATACTCGACGGCGTTGTCCGGGAAGAAGGACTTGAACTCACCGTAAAGCTGCGCCGCCAGCGTCTTGTTCGGCGCAAGAACTAGCGCTGGCCTTTGCGTCTGCTCGATGACCTTTGCCATGGTGAAGGTCTTGCCGGAGCCCGTCACGCCAAGAAGTACCTGCTCTCGTTCGTGCTGGCTGACGCCCTTAACCAGCTCGCGGATGGCAGTTGGCTGGTCGCCGCGCGGCTCGAAATCCGATTTGATGACGAGGGGCCTGCCGCCTTCGCTCTTCTCCGGCCGCGGCGGGCGGTGCGGCATGAAGAGCGGCATATCCTTGCTGGTCAGCAAGGGGTGATCCCCGATGGGCGGCAGCTTGCCTTTTAGATAAGATGGCTGCGGCATCGCGCCCGAGGGCTTCAGATTGCGCAACGCCGGAATGAGATGCGCAGTGCTCTCGGAGCTGTAAGCCTCGCCCTCGAACGCGGCTTGCGGCCCTTCCGCGAAGCCAGTCGCGCGGATTTGATCCCCGGGCTGTAGCTTCGCTGTTTTAACCGATGATTTTGCGGAGCGCGCTTTCCCCATGCCCCTTATATGCCACCCGCAACCAGATTCGGCCATAGGCGGCGTGCAATCCGCGAGCGCTAAGACATGCGGTCAGGGCTCAGCTCTTTATTTCCACTGGCCTTCGAAGAGGGGCTCCCGCACAACTTCCCGAGGTAGCTTTAGATCTCTCAATATGTCCGCGTTGTGCTCGTCTTCTGCGTCCGGCCTGAATACGATGCCCAGTTCCTCCTCCGCATTTTCTCTTGCGCCTATGAGGACGAGTTCAGCGCCTTCGTAGTCGAGAAATTCCGGCGGGTCGACCGGCTGAAATCGGCGGCCTTCAAACTTCGCCTTTAGTTCTTCCGGGAACCGCGCTTCCTGCTGGGGCCTAAGCCCAACGCCCGGAGGACTACCGGCTTCAGGATTTTTTACTGCGATCACGTAACTGGCTTCGCGCTCGATGTTGAGCTCGCGCTCAACAGGGCCTTGCCTTTTTGGCAGCTCCAGGACATAGGCCAAATGCGTGTGATTACCGTGTCTAACGATGGCATATATGCCCTCGGCGGCAGGGCGGGCAGGTGGCACAACGCGCTCGCCGCGGGTCTTGGTCTCATATTCCTTTACGCCGAGCTCTTCGTTCAAAGCCCTCCGGTCATGAAAGACTTTCCAGACGAAAGCCCAGAAGCGGTTATGTTCTTCTGGATCGGGGAGTTTCTTGCGGCCAATGATCAGCAATCTGTATTTGTGTGTACGCCAAGGCTTGAGCACAATGTAAAGGCGCTCCACATCCGCCAACCCATGCGCCTCCGAATATCCGACGCGCGGACGGTAGAGGAAGTAGATGTCCCCGCGCTCAAGAATCTGGTTTTGGGCGGACTTTACTTTCGCCATTACGCCAAACCTTATTGCCTGCCGCCATCTTCATTGCGGTCGTACTACCGAAATAGAAGAAGGGCCTGCGCTTAACAAGCCCGCAGAGTGCAAACGCTTCGGAAAAGGAATAGGAAGCCATTGGGATGGATTCAGCCTTTTCGCCGGATCGCACTCCTACCCTACTAATTTCTGAGAGCATTCCTGATACTTCCCCACAAAACGCCGCACGCAAGGCACTTGATTTACGCTCTGGGTTGCGCCCAAACTGGCATGCCCGAGACCGGCTACTTACCCTTGGATTCCGAATACTTGGTTTCTGGGCGGTATTCCTGAGATTTTAGCTTTGTAGCTAAAGATTATATTCCGTGGGGGAAAATATGCCTATTATTGCTTTTCTTGGCGCCTTAATTTGTCTGCTTTTTCTGCCGTCACAGAAAACAAGCGCTGCCTCCCTCGAAGAAATTAGAAACAGAGGTGTCCTTCTGGCGGGGGTGAAAGCAGATTACCCCCCTTTTGGCTTCCGCGATAAAGACGGCCAGATTGGCGGCCTAGAGCCGGAGCTTGCGGCCGATCTTGCCCAGCGGCTTGGTGTGAAGCTCAAGATGGTTCCGGTCTTATCCTCCAACCGGTTCGACCTTCTGCGGAATGGCACAGTAGACCTTGTCATCGCGACGCTGAGCGTCACGAGCGAACGCCGCAAGGAAGCAGTGATTATCGATCCCCCCTATTACGCCGCTGGGGCTGGAGTCCTAATGCCGCATGGCGTCCAGATCGAGGAGGTGGCTGAGCTCGGAGACAGGAAGCTCTGCGTCGTCGACGGCAATATCTTCTTCCTGGAACTTCAATCGCAATTTCCGGCTGTGAAGGTCCTAGTGTTCAAGGATGTGCCTTCCGCCGAGCGGGCGCTTCTTGAGGGCCAATGCGAGGGCTTCTTCTTTAACGAGAACCTGCTTTCATACAAGAAGCGCTCCGAGCCAGAGCGTTTTGCCGGCTACGATGTCATTCAACTGAGTGATTTCGATCCCCTGCTTTGGGCCGTCGCGATAAACCTCGGACAAGAGCATTCCCCCCTCGCTGATTTCCTGTCTCAAACGGTTATCGACTGGCACCGCAGCGGCTTCCTTCTGAACGCTGAAAAGAAATGGGTTGGAGAAAACACGCAGCTTTTGCGTGCCTTGAATGTGAAATGGGCCTTGGCAATGCCGGCGACGTCAGCCGAGAAGGCGAAGCCTGAGTTCGGCACCCCCGCCGAGGCCAGAGCCATGCTCGAACGCGTCGTTGCCGAAATGAAAGCGGATAAGGCCAAGACGCTCATGCAAATCACCCGCCGCGAAAAGATATTTAAGGACCGGGATCTTTATCCCTACTGCATCGGGCCGAATGGCCGGTACGTAGCTCATCCCGATCATTCACGCATCGGGCTGGTCTACAAAGAGGTGAGGGACAAAGCGGGTAAGGCTTATGGCCGGGAAGTGAGCAGGATTGCAGCCGAAGGTAAGTTTGGGGAGGTGCATTATGTCTTTCCCCGCCCGACAGACGGAGTACTCAGGCCGAAGGTCGGCTTGTTCACAAAGGTGAGCGGGCATATCTGCGTCGTGGGCTACTATCAATAACCAGCCTGCCAACACCTAAGTGATGAGAAGCCGGCGCCTCAGTTCGGGATCGGGCAATTCGCACATATTGGCCCGGCCGAACACCGAATAGCGATTGAGGGCAATGCGGCGGTATACCCAGTCCCGCCCCGGTCGCGGAAGGATCCTCAGCGCCGCAAGAAGCCGTGCCGGGCCGCCCAACCGCTTACTGGCTTCAATGACCGCCTCAAGCGATAGATAGGCGCGTCCGTCGCAGAGATAGAGCCAGCTTTCAGCATTTTCGGGGTCAAGTCCATAATGCCTGAGGATGGCGCTTCCGAGCTGGCTCTGGATGGGACCGATGCGAAACTCGCCCGCCCGGTCCAGCCGCGCGATAGCCCTGGCGGTCCGGCTGCACAGGGCACAGTCTCCATCCATGAAGACAATCGGCCCGCTATCGTCAAAGTGGGGGACGGCCTTGTCGGCCCTGTAGGAGTAAGCTTCGCGATCGAGGTGCTGCATTTCTCGCATTTCCCGGCGGCACGGCTGCCGATAATTAAGAGCAACAGGCGCAATGGGCATCCCGCCCAGAACCGCATCAGCAAGAAGATGCTGAAGCCCTATCTTAAGATCGTCCGCGCCCGCATCAGGAGGAACCCAGACAGCCCCGCCTGGCCCGCTTTAGACAAACGCTGGCTTTCCCTGGTCGCCTTTGCCAAAGGGCTCCTTGCCGCGCCTGGGGCCATGAACAGGCATCGACGCATTGCGGCTCAGGAGGTTGTCAAGCTCGCAAGCCTTGAGCCGAGGCTTGTCGTCGAGACCACCATGGCAATGATGGTCTTCCAGGAGTTCGAGCCTCATCAGTTCAAGACCGACAGAGCCTTCTGGATCCAGCTCGCAAGGCAAGTAAGATCCCTAACAGATTTGACCTATTGCAGGCGCTTCAGGGCCAGCCGGGGAGAGATCTGCAGGATTTACAAAGAGATTGCCCCTGACGCGGCCCGCATGCTGGGGCACTGGCTGACTGAGCTTCTGGGCGTGGGTGGCCTTCACATTGCCCGCATGGAGATCGCCGAGGCCGAGAGGCGGGCGCAGGAGAAAGCGGGCCTGCATGAAGCCTTAGGCCTAGCGTGATGATCACACCGCTCCAATCAACGGAGCGAATCACATGCTGACTTCTCAAGAAATCAAAACCCTCCGCGACGAGCTGCGCAAGGCGCACGAGATCGTGCGCGAAGCCTTCAGGACAACGCGCGCCGCGGGCATCTCCAATGTCGCGCGCGATCTGCGGCATGTCAGCAACAGCATCGAAGATGCCATTGCCGATTTGTGCGAGATGGAGACGCGGCTTGAAAAGGAGGCCGCGGATCAAACGCCCGCGACTGGCACGGCGGGCACGCCTCCGAAAGGAGGAGGCAAGAAATGATCCTGCTGCTAGCCACTCAGTTTCTAGTTCTCGCTGCATAAACTTCGCAGCCTGGGAAAGCCGCTATTGTCTTAAAAAACCGGTCGATTTCTCTGAGTTCGATCCCAGCCGGATGTTCGATCTACCATGCTGGGCTTGGCCCCTTGCCCGCCATTGCCCACGAGGACAAAGGGCGCCCAAACGCTTGGATGCGCGTTGTAGCCGCCTTTGGCGATGAGCATGGTTATCGACCGGCGCAGCGCTTCTGCCCGGCCGATTTTGGGGTTATTCTTCATGGCGTTCACCGCGCCAGTGGTAATAGCGACTGCGGCCTCCGAGTTGACCGGCCAATGCGACACAAGGAGCGAACGTGCGCCCGCATAAAAGAAGGCGCGTGCCAGACCGGAGAGTGCTTCCGCATTCTCGCTCGCGCCCGCTGCTGTGTTGCAGGCCGATAACACGACCCAATCAGCGTTCAGGTTTAACTGGGCGACCTCGGACGCGCTAAGAAGACCGTTATCCTCGCCGCTGGCCTTATCCGCGGCGGGTGGCGTAAGCAGCAGCGACGGTTCGGCCCTGCTTTCAGCAAAGATGGCCGTTTCTCCGGCGACAAGGCCGTGGGTGGCGAAATGAATCACCTTCGCTCGCGCCAGCTCGCCGCTTTTCGACAGTGCCTTGACCTCGGTGACGGTCGCCCGTCCTCCGAGAAAGACCGCCTTGTCAAAAGCCGTATGCGGCACGCCAAGGGCCTCAGCGACCGCGCAGAGTTCATTCGCTGTCTCGGGTAAAGGCGGCTGGCGGCGAAGGTCCTCGACATTTAGCTGACCTCCTCTGAACAGAGACGCTAAAGTGGACGAAAAGCTCGCAATCAGGTTGCGCTTCGGCGCAGCAAGCTTGAAGCAATTCTGCTTCCCCCAGGCGCGCCGGTCATCGCCTTTTATTCCGGTCAGGAGCGGATTGCCGAAGCCAATAAATGGCTGTGATCCGCCGCTCGCTTTGGCATTCCGCAACGCCTTCAGGCTTGCCACCGATGGAAGGACGGTGAGAGGCGACCGCTGGCCAAGCCATGCCGCGGTCTTATAGGCCTCGAAGCGGGAAAGGCTCTCATCCGGCTTTGCGACGGCAAGCACCTCGAAGGGTAGCTGCGTCAGAGCGCCCGATGGTACAATGAGAAGTGATTTGTCCTTGATGAGGTTTTCGATCCCGCCGAACAGATCGCGGTACAGTGCGTGCGCAGCAACCGCATCGAACGGTGGCAGCGCGGCTTCCGCCACTTCCGTTCCAAGCAGGCTCTTGCAGCGCTCACGGCTGGCTTCGCCGAACCTCCAATTGCTGCTGTCGAGACCGCACCGCAGCGCTGTCACGCGCTGCCAAAGGGCGCGCGTACCCAAAGGAAGGCTGCCCCATTGTACGTCCGTCTTGCTCAGCGCGAAGACGATTGTCTCTTCCGGCAGCTTTCCAAATTGTGGCATATCCAGGAAAAGGATGAGCGCCTGCCTCTTAGTAAGAAGCGCCTGCGTTTCGGAAATGCTGAGCGGCTTCGGGCGTGCCATAGCGCTGTAATCGGGAAAATCCCGGCTCAGCAGCGCATCCACTTTTTCGAGCCCGGCTTCAATATCAGCTATCGCAGTGCGGGCGGCCTCCGCTGCTTTGGCGTCAGCCTTCCCTGCCGCTTGATCGAGACGGCGGTATTCCCTCTCCCGGCCAGCCAGCAATTCCTGCTTTTGCCGTACGATCAGGGCGAGGCGGCTATCCCCTTTCGCAAAACGCGTTGCCATTGCGGAAAGGGCGTCGGCCGTAGCATTTTGGAGCGCCCATTGTGCCGCTTCATAGCTTTCCGCAAGGTTTGCCGGGTTATCCGGATCGACGCGATACAACGCCCGCGCATAGGCCCTTAAACCGCCCGTATTCTGCGCCAGAAGCGCTTTTTGAACGCCGCCCCGCTCCGATCCGCCGTTCTTTTGGCTGCCAATTATGATTGGCATCGCGCGCTTATGAAGCGCTACTGCCGCCGTCCAATCGCCTCGCTCTTCTTGGAGTACTGCCAGACTTACAAGGACTCTGGCCACGTCAAAATGATCTTTACCGAAGCTCGACTCGTCGATGGCAAGGGCGCGCCGCATCAAGGGCTCGGCTTCGGCGAGCCTGTTTGTAGCTTGAAGCAGCTGCGCCAGATTGTTAAGGGAAAGGGCCACGGTCGGGTTATCCTTGCCGAAGCTCGCTTCATTGATCGCTAGCGCGCGCCGCATCAAGGGCTCGGCCTCGGCAAGCCGGTTCGTCTTTTTAAGAAGCTGTGCCAGATTGCTGAGAGCTGTGGCCACATTCGGATGATCTTTGCCGAAGCTCGCTTCATTGATCGCTAGCGCGCGGCGATAGAGCGGCTCAGCTTCTGAGAAACGGGCCTGCTCGCGATAGACCTCCGCCAGCCAGAGGAGGCTCGAAGCCAATCCGGGAGGATCGAACTCGAGAGCCTTCTCACGGATGTGAAGCTGGCGCGCTAGATGCACTTCAGCTTCCTTATACCGGCCTTGAGAAAAATATAGCTCACCGAGTCGGCCAAGCACGTCGGCAAGTTTGGGGTCATCAGCGCCCAAGCTTTTTTCACCGATCTCAAGAGCCTCTCGATAAAGCGGCTCCGCCTCAGTTAGCCGATTACTTGCCCGCAGGACCTCGGCAATATAGTAAAGCGCAGTGGCGTATTCTGAATGAGCAGTTCCATAGCGTCGCTCGATGAGTTCGGCATACTGTTTGGCAACTGGAAGCGCCTCGGTATATTTACCGGCGTAATAGAGTTCAAAGCCGTGTTGCTTTAAAGCGGCAATGTCGGCGTCGGATTGGGCATGGGCCTGAAAAGATGAGATGTGCAAAAACATAAAACATGCTGCCAATGCGGCAGCGGCGCCTTTGCATCCAACGCAGACCTTCCTCAGCGTCATCGACAGAAACCGACTGTTACTAATTGCTTTCAACATAAGGACGCTTTCGCGCCCGACTTCCTAAATGCTGTACGCCATGCACCCTATAGGCTCCAATAGTCAAGCCTCTGGGACGGAGTTAGCGAATGACCTTCGGTGAAATCCGAAAATGGGCTGAATTAAAAAACTGGGGCGTTGGAAAAATGCTGAAGTTGAAAAGCGGCTGAAATTGAAAATCGGCAAAAAATTGGAAGCGATCTGCTCCCTCCCCCGATCAATGAATATCAACGGGCAAGGGGCCATGGTACCGCGCTCGACCTTTTCCCCGGTCCCTAGATGGGACCCGCAGCGTGATTGACGGTTATTCGGCTTCTTTTCCTTGGATGCTTTTAAGTTTGGAGCCCTCCGGCGGGATTGCGTCACGAACAATTGAGATTAATTTTTAAGCAATTTTATTGCAGATGACGGGTATCATAGCCTAGTATTACTAAGCACTTCGATGGCCTCCGGCGATGAATAATATTCAATTGAGGAGGAAAACCATGGGTCTTAATAAGAACATAGTGGCTTTTTCTGCAGCATTCGCAATTCTTGCTGCTCCGTGGTTAGGAGCGGCTGAGGCTAAGCCTAAAATTAAGACGCATCATCGGCATTTTGTAAATAAATCAAGCGGCTGCCCTGTGCGGCAAATAGCCGATGGTTCGCTTGTGGATTGCCACGGCTGGCGGAAATGGTCTGGCACCATCGGCTGGGATAACACCTGCTTGCATCTCGATTATCTCGACTCCCAATTCGCGTGTACTTCACCGAATGGCGAGCATTAGTTAGAAAAATGCCCTACTGCCGCCGGGCAACAATGGGAGCCAAAGCTTATTGGCGATTGACGGTTCCGGCGAAGACCGCCTAGGCAAAGTCTTGGAAGCGGGGTGGCCAAACGCATGACCTCCGATCTGAGCAGAACGACTCCGCTTCCACTTTCTTTCACCGGCCTTTCGCCATTACGCGCTTCCCATTCTCTGTGAGCTGCCCATCCGCTGTGAGATTGCGGTATAGAGTTGTCTTGCTGACGCCTAACTCCTCACACAGGGCAGTTACGCTAGTGTCGCGGTTGGCCATGGCTGCTTGTGCCCGGCGAAGCTTGGACGGGGTGAAGACCGATGCCCGGCCGCCATTCCTGCCTCTGGCACGGGCAGCAGCCAATCCCGCAAGGGTCCGCTCGCGAATAACATCACGCTCAAACTCGGCAAGCCCGGCAAAGATCGTGAAGACGAGCTTGCCTTGCGAAGTCGTGGTGTCGATTGGAGCGCCCTGCAGCACCTTGAAGCCAACGCCCCGCTTGTTGAGGTCGTCAACCACTTCCGTGAGGTGCCGGATGTTGCGGCCCAGCCGGTCAAGCTTCCAAATGACGAGCACGTCGCCTTTGCGCAGCGATTTCAGGCAAGCCGTAAGGCCTGGCCTGTCATCTTTGGCGCCGCTCGCCTTGTCTTCATAAATCGAAGCCGGTTCGACACCGGCTGCAATCATGGCATCCTTCTGAAGGTCCAGCACTTGTGAACCGTCAGCCTTTGACACCCGCATGTATCCAATAAGCATGTCATTTTCCCTCTATTTTGGCAGGTTCCGAAAACGTTCGTATTCGGCACTATCGGAAATGACAGCGAATTGGGGCGGAAATATGACCCGAAAGGCGTTCCGAAAACAAAGTTTCGATGAGGTATGGAGAAGCGGGACGAAAACGACAAAAGGCGCGCTACAGCCGCGATTCGTGAGGACCGCGGGTAATAAAAAAGGCGGCCAGCGCCGCCTCTTCGAGTCCGCAAAGTGCAAGTGATTAATCTTATCACCAACCGGGACCGTCGCCCCAGCCCGCATTCTGCCATCCGACACCGCCCCAGCCTGGGTTTCCTCCCCAGCCAGCCCCGCCCCAGCCACCGGCCGCGCCAGGGGCACCCACGCCCCAGCTCCCGGTCTGCCATCCAGGACCCCAGCTAGAAGTCTGCCATCCAGTGGGCGATCCCGCACAGCAGCCAGACCCTCCGCCCCAGCCTACGCCCGATACAGGTCCGCCACCCCAGCCTGCGCCCCATCCAGGTCCTGCTCCCCATCCAGGTCCTGCGCCCCATCCAGGTCCTGCGCCCCAGCCTGCTCCCCATCCAGGTCCTGCACCCCACGCAGGTCCGCCGCCCCATGTGCGACCTCCTCCCCATCCTGCGCCCCACCCAGGACCTCCGCCGCCATGCCATCCACCTCCCCGGCCCCAGCCGGGGCCGCGACGCCATCCAACTCCTCGGCCCCAACCGCGGTGCCAAACCTTTATCAACTGCGTGCTGTGCGTGATGTTCGCTTTCGGCGCCACTGCGGCGCTTGCTGTTTGTCCGCTTCCAATCAAAACAAGCGAGCCCAAGATCGAGCCCGAGACCAGAGCCCGGGCCATGTGCATAGTTCCTCTCATCGAAATCTCCTGTATCGGCCCCATGAACAATGATTTAGCAACAAATATTGCTAAATAATTACTTCGCCCAGATTCTTCAGAAGGTGGGGGTGACGTACGGCTTTCCAGGGCTGAAGAGCGCCCGTGTGACGGCGGTTGTTACGACCCCGGCTTCCGCGGCCGTGATGCGGCCCGCTTTCAAATCGCGGAGTGTGCGGAAGAGCGTGTCTCGCAGCTCATCGCTGCCTGGAGCCGGAAGAGCGCCGTTATCGGGGTTCGCTTGAGTTTTCATTGGAAGGTGCACATCCAGGGTCCTGCCGCACCGCAACAGCTCAACCGTAACAGAATGTATCAACTTGTGCCACCGATTTCCGATTGGAGAGCCTTCAAGGCCATAGGCCATCCGCTGAACGTCAGCTACGGCGGGGCGCCGGGAAGAACAGAAAGCCACGCTTGGGGCAACTGGGATCGGCCGTCAGTTTAATCTTTGCGACTTCCAAACAGGTTTTTTGCTATTCGAGCGACGGTAGGGGTGCGGCGGGTATGCGCGCCTCATCGTAAAAACCGTTGCGATGATCGCGACCATCAAAGCCTGCAGCACGATTATCGAAATAACAGCAATCATCTCACGACTCCCCGAGCAATGTTGATCGGGTTATCGAAGCCCCAATGAATTTTCCCATGGGCGCCAGCGTAGGCGTAAGCCTGTCCAGCTTCGTCAGGCATGTCCTCGCTGTTAAGGCCGGATTGATGCCGGGCACGTTCGATCACGCGCTTGACGGCTTTACGTTGGGGCTGTGTGAGCCGTTCCATTTCGATGTTCATGAGTTTGACGGGATCGCCCATCTCTTCGGGGGTGAGGGGTTTCGAACGAGCCACCGGTAACGCGGCCTTTGCGAACCAGTTGCGGAATAAAGACGTGAACATTTGCGCTTTCTCCCTAATCATGCATACAAGCGTATGCGAACTAGCGCTGCCCATGTAAGCCCTTTTGAAGTTTTAAACAATACGGATGTATGAAAATGTCCATCGATGCCGAGCAAATCCGGATGCTCAGATGCGCCTTGAAGCTCACAATCCGGGAGTTTGCCGAGCTTTGCGGGGTCGATAAGATGACCATTGCACGTCTCGAAAACGGCGAGCCGGGCCGGAAGGGAACCTATGAAAAAATCCGGGTGGCTGCTGAGCGTGAAGGCTTCGTTTTCGTCGGCGGGGAAGAAGGAATTGGGCGGGGTTTAATGCGGGTTAAGGCGCGAGAGGGCGAATAATCGCAAAACGGCATGCCCGCCAGAGGCTCCAGGAAGCCCGTAGCGCCTAAAAGCCGAAACGGGTGCGGAAAAAGCTTGCCCAAGCTCGCGCCTGCCACGGAGCGCCAGCGTGGCTTGGCTGCGAAGGTGTTTAATCGATACGGCGGGGCGGTCTTCCTCGGGGGCGTGTGCCATCGAGGCGAAGGCCTCGTGGTTCCGGCAGTGGTTTTTGGGGCTCGGGCAGAGGCTCAGGCCAGGCATCCTGGGCTTGCTGAGCTATAGGCGCTGCGGCAGCTGGCGGCGGTGCGACCGGGGCGCCCTCAGGCTCCACAGGGACGGGCTGCAGCTCGATTTGCTTGCGATTATTAAGATTTCCATGTGTTTCTAACCATTTTTTGGTGCTCGGTTCCACGGCGGGAGCCCGTAAAACGAAGTTTTGATGGAGATTAATATTAGCTTCTCTCGGATAATACCCTGCCATTTTTGCCAATTTATCGAGAGCAACCAACTTGTCGTAGAATTTTATCTTCAGAGCCGGGCCTGAAGCTGTGTCGATTTGTATGATTTCTTGGATGCACCGTGTTTTTGAGCGCGGTAAGTCTGAGAGAGACTTGACGGTAAGCGTGCTTCCATCGTGGTCGAGGAAGTCCGCGATGTCATGATGGGCTATCGCGGCAAGTTCATCCACAAGTGCTTCCCGAGTAGCTTCATGTTTTTTCGAGACTTCGGCGCGTAATTCATTCTTGGATTCTAAAGAAGATTTCCGGCTTCTTCATCAATTGATTGGCGTTGCCGTATCCGGTCGTTGCTTGCGAGTAACCGAAGGCCTCCTGAAAAGCCTTATCGGCGTGCCCATCAAGCCTGATATAGGCCTCGCAAAACTTCTCTTCCTTGATTGTAAGCTCTTTCATAGCGGGCATGGCAGACCTTTTACTCCAATCGTGAAGGCGTTAGATTTTACTATCACACAAGGCGCGAAAGTTCAAAAAAGCTTAATAGTTCACGATAGTTGAACTATATCTGCCGGATTTTCGAAATCGACGCTCCATCTCCGAGATTCTGTGCGAGATCGGTGGTGATAGCACCAGCTGGTGGATTAGACTAAAGTTTAAAACAAAAGGCGTATACGTTCCAAGAGGGTTCGTCTTGCGATCCCCCATGTTCCTGCACCTGTTTACCCCTCCCAAGAGAGCGTTCGCCACTTTCGCCACTTTCGCCACTAGCCGCCAAAACCCTAAATAAAAAAAAACGGGTTATTTTTTTCATCTAAAAAATGCGCGTATAGAGAGTGGCGAAAGTGGCGAAAACTGACTAAAGCATAGCTTTGTTCTTGTTTTGTCCGTTTTTTTTTAGCTCTTTTTCGGTAGGTGGCGAAAACGGCGAAAAGTGCGAAAGCAGCATGGAGATTCGCTTTTAAAGCCCCGCGTTCTTTTTGCTTTGTGTGCAGTTCCCCCAATTTCGTCGCCAGTTTTCGCACCTGGTTCGCCCTGGTTCGCCCCTGGTTCGCCAACGGGCCTTGGCCGTTCTTGCCGCCGGTTTCGCTTATTTCAGCAGTTCGGGCCGCACGATAATAACGTGATCCGCGCCAACTTTTAGGTAGCCGCAATCCCTGAGCTTCGTGAGTGCGTTCCTCAGAGTTTTTGCATTGCGGAGTGTGCGCGGATTGACCTTGCGGAGAAGATCAAGCCATGGAACGCTGTTAACCTGCTTCTTCTTACATTCCCGCACCAGCCATTCGAAGCCTTCGAGCGCCTCTTGCACATCCTGGGGCGGTGAAAATTCCGCAAAGAACCGGCGCGCCTCGTTCAAATGCCAGCGCACAACCTTGGCGGCCGCTTCGAGATGCTCAACGCTGATTTTCGCTGAGCTGTAGATAGGGCGCCCATCCTCGCCGGTTTTTGCTTCCGGATTGAGATCAAAATCGAAGACGTGGTACAGAGCGGCAATCCTGGCGATGTTGTCGGCGGCCTTATTGGCGATGTCCTTAATGTCGGAAAACTCTCCATCGGGCCGCAAGTCCGTTTCGATCCCATTGAAATGCACTATCCAGGCCTCATGGGCTTCCGGGCTCAGTTCAATGGTTTCGAGGGTGAGGCCACCCAGATCATTTATCCGGGCATCGTACTCAAGGAGCGCGCGTAGGCGTGCCTGGAACGCTTTAAGTGAGGGTTGGCCGGTTATTGGCTTTCTGTAGAGGCGGCTTCCCTGTGTCGATTGGGGCCGCGCAAACAGAAACCGTGCCCAAAAGCCTATGCCGCGTAAAAGCGCACCATTTTTTTGGCAAAGTTCCCGTAGCGTCGCAGCTTGAACTTGGAAGGCGCAGGTGTAGCGGGCGTCACGGACTTCACGAGAATCCTCTGCTAAATCCTTTCTATAGTCGACCCCATCCCAAAACTTGTTCAGGATTGCAAGGTGGCCCATGATTGTCTCTGGCCGCATGGCGTAGCCGCCGAAAGCCGCTCCGGCCTCGGCTTCGATCTGACCGCATGATGGCCATTGGCTCATCCCATCCAATAGACCTTCGGTAGAGCCAGCGCTACGCAAGAGAATGGGGTATCGGTTGACTTCCGTTTGAATGCTCATCCTGGCCAGGCCTAAAGCTTTTCCTCGCTCCTTTTCCTCTCTGCGGGCGGCTGATATGACCTTCTCCACGCGCTTCTTGATTGGCGTGATTTGCACCCCAGTCATCTCTTTCAATCGCTCATAAAGCGTCCTGCACGCCTGTAGAGCGTCCGCCGTCCCCAATTGCTCCAATCCCGCGATGGTTTCACAGACTTCGCTGCTTTCTGGATAATAGGGGTTCTTTTCAGTCTCGCTGACGACGTGATCGATCCACTCAATGAAACCGTTACCCTCAGGCAGTGCCGTTGCTGGCACCTGTGGGAAGCTCATCGGATCGAAGTTAAGCTCCGCTTGCCTGATTGCGTCGGCTTGGCGCTGCTTCTCTTGAATGGCGCGTTCTTTCTGGAAGTCACGGATAACCGAAACGATTAGTCTATCAATTTGGCTTTTGCGTTCGCCGCTCTCGGCTTCAATCAGGCTGTAGATACTTACCGGCCCAATTAGTGTTTCATCTCGCGCAACGTTGACGTAAGCCTGCGCGGCAAGGGAAACGGCAGCGTGGGCCGAGATGGGCGGCATCTCTTGTGGCACTTGGGCGCTGTAGTTGATTTCCTCGCAGGCTAACCGCATGCGTTTGGGCAGCGCTTCGATCGGATAAGGCAGCCGTGGAATATTAGAATTCAGCGGGTAATATTCAGGCCATTCAGGGTTGGGCTGCTGTTCTCCGTGACCGCTATCTGCCTCGGCGCTGGCATTCCCGCCTGCGCCTGTGCCCGTGTCAGCATTCGCCTTACCCTTCGCTTGGGCCTTCGCCCGGGCCTTGGCTTCCTCCTGCACTTGCTCCTGCGCGTCGAAGTTGATTTTCTGGGCACCCTCAAATCCAGAGATCGCCTCCAGAGGGTCCACGGGGTACTGAGGCTCAAGCAAGTTAGTGGGGCAGCCGCATTGCTTCGCAATATCGAAAAGCGTTCCGATCCCAGTCCGTGGGCCACCGCCATTGCCAAAGCTGTCCCACTTGCCACACCCTTCGTCATTGAATTTATCGGGACAGCGCGCCGCCCATTCGTTCCAAACGGCCCGGCCTTCTTCGCTTCCATTGGTATGCTCATGCAGAGCCATGCCGATCTTGAGCCAAATCTCACGGCTGTTGAGCTTCAGCGGTTGACCGTGAGCCTCAATCTCCTGGCTGGAATTAGCATCGACGTGCTTCAGCGCCTCCCGCGCCCGTTCGAGATCACTAGCGATCCATGCCGCGTCGATCTCACCCTTTGCACGTGGAACTGTATCTCTGGTGCGTTCAACGGCTTCCTTGTGGGCCTCGACAAGCCCGGCGAAGTCCTGAAGCGCATAGCCCTCGAAGCCCATCTCTCCCGGCTTGGCGCAATATGGAGTGTGTGCGCGAACAGGAACGCGGCCCCGGGCTCGTTTCGTCTCGTTCGGATAATTGATGGAGCCCGGCAGCCGGAACACGTGGCAGATGTCCGTGGTCCCATAGTCGAGATCGAGTTCTGGAGCGGCCTGCGCTACAGCTGCCAAAAGTGCGCGATTGATCCGCTCAACACTATCGATTTCGGCCGCACGGAATTCGTGTAGCATTTGAATGTAGGCGCGATCGTCCTCGCTTAATGCGTCGAACTCCTTCGTGCCTGGCGCGGGAAATGCGCGAACATCCATTAGCACCAGCGGCGTCTTAAGCCGATACAGCGGAGTGATTCCGCCGCCCGTGAAATTGACGATCGCAGGCCAAATGCCATGCAGCTCGTAAATCCGCTCAAGAATGCGCCATCCATATCGAATGCGCTCTCCGCACACGGCAGGATCGTTCCAATCGTAGGTGATGCCATTCTTGTTCTTGTCGAGATCGATATCGTCATGCGCAAATTCGATGCGCTCAGTAGTGGCCTTGCTCGCCTTGGCCGGTTCGGCAGGCCCCCACGAACCGTCTCTCATGACAATGCGGGGATCATTCAGGTAAGCCGGATTCACATGATAATGCACGCCCCACTCGCTTTGGCCTCCTCCCTTGAAGTAGTCCCTAAACGCGTAAAATAGGTCAAGGTGGACCCGTGGCATCCTGTAGACGTATTTCGCTATGGGACCGCTTTTCCGGTCGACAGGTAAGAGCACAACGACACTTGGGCGATTGGGACGCAATATCCCCAAAAAGGCATCAGCGGCATCCGGGTCATCAACCGAACGCCCGCACTTCGACTTGTCAGGCGCGGGTGATGGAATAGACGGCTTGCCTTGTTGCGCTTCTGCGGGAGCTGCGGGAGCTTCTGCAGCCTTAGCAGACTCCGTCTCTTGGGAAGCAAGCAGTTCCAAGCTCTCCAAGAAACGCTCATCAACTTCGGGATCGCCATTGGCGATCTTCGCCCCCAGGTCGCGGAGCTGATCCATCCGCGCCTTGATAACGCCCGCCGCTTCGACATTATCGACGCGGAGCCATGCCAGCCGGGTTACCAGTTCTTTGAGCCCGCGCTCAACGGATTGCGGGGAGCGGTCGCATTTAAAAATGGCCCGCTCCGATGGCAATGGGACTCCTGGGAGGCTTGCCACTTCAAAACAGCCGCCCGGGTGGAGCGTACAGACTGTTTTATTGGGACTGACACTGCCATCATTACAGTGAAGATCGATTTCATCGCCGATGAGAAGTCTCGGTTGGGAATTTACAGACATGTGCGCATTACCTTTCAAACTTGGTTGAGAAGGTTTGCGCCAGGTCTTGTAAAATGCGGAGGAAGGTGTTAGATCAGTATCGCGATTACCTACGCATCTCAAGACCTCATGGCGGCTAGACCTTCGGTCTTTTGGAAAACCCCGGCCCCACAGCTGGGGTTTTTCATTTCGCGGGGATTCAACGGGTTCATGGTAACGCCGCTAAACCATGATAACTTGCGCCGTCCGCCGATGATTTACAACAGTGCTCAGCATCGGCTCTTGAGAAATATTGACCAAAGCCATCAAGACTGAGGCTGTCGCCAATGCACTTCGGCGTCTATCTAGCCGCCGTACTTCCAGCAGTAGCGATTAATATTTTACGATCTCTCCACAATACTGTTGCTACGGGGCATCACATTCTACTTCTTCAAAAGCCATTACTTGCTCGGCATTCCCAGAGCCCGGCGCCCCTTGACGGCGCGAACGATATTGGTGGGATCACCAGCGCGGCCCTCGAAAAACATTACTTCATAGCTGCAGTTCATGACTGCGCGATAGCGGCTGGAACGGCGCCCAGAGCCAATTTCGGTACTTCGTTTTGCCTTGTGCCAGATTGCGTGGCGGTGGCTGTTAAAGGCGAGAAAGCCACCCTGCTTGAGCCTTATGAAACCCATGGGGAGCACGGTCTCTGCAGCTATTGCCAAAACGAATGCGGGGGTCATGCGGCCTTCAGCCACAAGGCCGAGAGCGAGGGCAACGTGGTCAAGCTCCTCATGCGGATTTTCAGCGGAGTATCCGGCGTTCTTGGCCCCAGCTAGCACAGGCTTTGAAGCATCGCCCCAACGCAGAAAGCGAGGGGCGCTTTCAGGCTCGGCTAGAAAGATCGGATGACCGTGCCACGGCGAACGTGGAGGAAGCGTCTCGGGATAGAGCCAAGCATCATCTACCGCATTATCTGCAAACTCGAAGCTGGGAGGTGGAGCTATATCACGCCACGCAACTTCATCTTCTTCTGCCTCATGGCGCGTCGAAAGCTCGCCATTGCAAGCTGTATCGATGAACTGGCTTAAGTGAAACGCCGCGGCTGCTGTCTTCCATGTGACTTCGAGTAGCCGACCATGATCATGAAGCCTGGCGATCTCGTGCCGGAATTCATCGCCGCGGCCTGCGCTCATGGCGTGTATTAGAGCCTTTCTATAAATGACACGAACGCGCTCTAAGGAGCCTGTATCGCTGAAGAAAACGGGCTCGTGCGGGGCTCGGGGCTGGGGATTGGGAGGGTAATAGGTTAAGAGACGGCGCATTGCCGCAGGATGTGAATACGTCCATGAAATGGCTTCCTCTTCTGTTCTGAAGAGCGGAGCCGTTTTATTCACGTTGCGGGGAACGAGCCACCGATGTTAAGGTAGCTGCTCCATAACAACAGGAGAACTCACTCTACTCTTCGGGTTTGACACAACCGCCGTTGACCGCGGCGGCAGAACTGCAATATTCACTGCACTGCTTGGATTTGATGCCGGGTGAGACTGTTCTCCCGGCATCTTTGTTGTTCAAGCCGCGCAAGGCGGCGGGGGCTCTGGCGAGCCATCAGATTCCTTCTTCACCATCCACGGTGGAACCTTCTTCGGCACCTGCGCAGATGGTGCTTTAGCCAGCCAGGGCTCCTGCAGCGAACCCGGTTGTGACTGCTCCACTGTGGCAGCGGCGTTAGCCAGGATGGGCGCAGTCTGGGCCCTACGTAGCCCGGCCGCCTGTGATCGGCACCACGCTGGCGCTCACGAACTATCTCCAGCTCGTCTTTGAGATAGGCCTGTTCGCTCGGCCCGCTCCAGTAACGGTCAATGTAGTCCTGAACCCACCCATCGGACTTCAGAACCCAAAGTGCAACGCCTGCGGAATGGTATGACGCAACTAAAATAGGGCGGCCGGGCGCCTGTCCATCCTCTGGACGGCGAATAATTACGAACTTTGGTTCGATCGGCTTACCACCGGCCCGAAGACGTAAGGGAGCTTCACTCAGTAATTTCGCTCTTTCAAAAGCCGTCAATCCGGAGACTTCAACATTTTTCGCAGGCCGGATTCGGTACTGCCGGTCTTTATTCCGGTGGAACCAATCACAATCTTCGATAGCCGCAAAGAACAACAGAGCCTCACGCTCTTCGTTTGCTGCCGCAAACGAGATAACAGCACTCTCAGTCTTAACTAATCCAATCGGGTTCATTGCGCTGACTTGTACCACGAATTAACATCGGATTCATTTGGAATCTCGGTTTATGGAGTAGGCCGCTTGAATGCCGAGTTCGATCGATTCTTGTATGCTTGCCGGTACGCGAGGAATGCCAGAGCGTTTGCGTCAGTATCCTCGATAGGTCCAGGGTAGCTTTGTGGAATAGCAAAAGAAGGGATCGGGAGCGGGCACTTATCTACAACGATGATAGCTTTAACACTCACGCCAAAATATCCTTGTGCCTCCAGAGGCCATGGCTTGCGGATAATGTATCCTCTTTCAGGGGGCAGCTGCGAATAGTTGGCGGTCAGAGAAATTGATGGTATCAAGCATGTCGCCGTGGAGCTTCAAGTATTCGCCGCATGCCTCAAAGTAGGCTTCCTTCGTGATTACGGAATCAGCAAACAGCGAGTCTTTGCGGCTGCCGGATGCGGGGCCGCTGCTATCGGGGCTTTGAGGATTGCCGGGATTTTCTGGGTCCTTCGAACTCTCTGACATCTACTTCTCCCGCACTAACCGGATCGCGTATTTGGGAACTAAAACTGTTTCACCAGGCTCCAGATAGCGAGTCCTACCCGCAACCCTTGTCCGTTCGATCGCCTGAATACGAAACCGGGTAAGCGTCTCCCCGATGACGCGAACGCGTGTTTCGGTTCTGCCGTGGAAGCCGTCTATTGAGAGCATTCCGATCTGATACATTTGATGCTCCTCTAAGGCGTCGTGAGAACATGGGTTGGGCCACTCGTCAGTCTATCGGCGTTCTATGGCGCTTTTGCAAAACATCGTTGATGTCCTCTTCGATCGAATCCTCGATCGGAGGCCTGAACATTTAAGGATTTGCTGCAAGCTTGGCACAGGCGCGAGCTGCTTCGTGCTCACACTCTTCGTAGCCGTGGCGAAGGATGGTGACGTTGACGGGAAGATAAACCATATCGCCGGGCTTCGCTTCATTTGTGACAACGTAATTGTAGTAGAACTCAACGGATTGCCGGGCAAGATCGAGTGAAGGAATGTCGGCCCTCAGCTCAGAATCAAGGTGAGCTAGAAACTTGTCCCGATACGCTCGCATCTCAATGCGGTAGGTGTCGAAGGTTGAAGGACTAATATTAAGGTGTTGCAAAAGCTCACTTTCAAATTTAGCCGGATCAGAGACAATCCTGGCCCAATAGTGTTCACCCCAGCTCTTGAGTTTGGCTTTGTCGTCACCGAATAGCTTGCACCATTCCAGGACGCACATGTCGAGAAAGTTGTTGCAGGCAACGATGCAGAAGTTGGACGTAGAATGAAGAGGTCGTGCTGCCCACCCGGTGCGGTTTTGGTTAGCACCCCGGAGATACCCAAGGTTCCTGGTGAAATGCACACATAGGATCAAAACACGGCGAAGGCGTTCCCCTCTCGTTAGCGGAGTGTTTGTGCTATCGGCCGCCGATTGAGCCCGTGTGGCAATGTGTTGCCGCAAAGGGACACCCCTCGATTTCCGGCTCATGCTCTTCCCGTTATGCTATCGGCTTCTCGCCGTACCGCTGAAGCATGAGATTCACACCTTCAAATAGCAAGTCTTGAATCTTCTTGTCCTCGCGCTCCGCTAAGTCCTTCAGCACCCTATGTGCAGCCGGGTCCAAATAGATGGTCAAGCCGCGCTTGCCGCGCCGCCCCGGTGTCGCACCCGCATTATAAATCTTCTCACGCTTTGGGCTAGCTTCCGCTGCCTGCGCCTTGTCGAGTCCCGCTGCGAGTGATCCCTTCTTCCAGCTCATGCGAAAGCCTCCTGTGCTTGGCAATCTCCTGATAGAGTGCCGTCATCTCTTCCGCAGCCTTCGAGGAAGGCGCAAACTCGGTCACAGCCTGGCCGTTGGCTATGGCCCGCCTGATGTCAACCCGGTCACCTATGCGGGGCTTGAGGACCGTCCTGCCTTGCGACAGGAGGTCAGCGGCTTCCTTTCCTTCTGTGGTCCGCGTCGCTACCGCGTTCAACACTATGACGTTCTTCGCTGTCTGCCCTGCCAGGTCAATAAGGTGGACGGTCTCTTTGAGCGCCGCAACGTCCCAGAGGGAGGGTCGAACGGGCAATATGACAAGATCGGCCTTGCGGCAAACCTCGATGCAATCCCTGTCAGCGCGCGGCGACGTGTCAATAATCGCAAGGTCAAACCGCTTCGAAGCCTCCGCCAATATTTTGGTAAGATCAGGCATCACCACTGGCTGAACCTTTGGGGCAGCGTGATTGCGGATGTTGGCCCATTTGGCCGCGCTTTGTTGAGGGTCAAGATCAATGATCAGGACGGTCCTGCCAGCCTCCATGGCGGAGACAGCAAGATGGATGGCAAGCGTGGTCTTCCCCGCCCCGCCTTTCTGTGAAAGCACTGCCCAAATCTCCATGCCTTTCATCTCCATCAATCTGCTATCTGATAGCAGCTATCAGTTATAGCCGCAAGGGAAAATAGTTAGAACGCTTGCGGACCCGTTCAGTCTCTGTTATTCACTTTATGATAGCTGCTATCTGCTATCAGATAGCATTGTTTGCGTGACGTCAATAAGTGGCCACGTGAACTCTTTTTTTGCGGGACCCTCTATAATCACCTTTCGGATCATCGCCATGTCACGCAATCCGCCTTCATCGCTGCGAGGATCGCCCGCGAGGGTTCAATCATCGCCGTTTGCGATGATTGCGAAGCTGTGCCTGCTATCGGTGAAGGTGGCGGCATGGGCTCTCCCGATGCTTCCCGCGGTGCGGATCAATGTGGATGCAGCTGCCGGACAAGGCCCGGCATGGCTGACTTTCTCAATCGGATCGATCGCCTTCAGCGCGATATGTATCGAGATAACAATATCATCCGCAGAAGGCCGTCATTTCCTGCGTGCCATGCTTTATGGAACGCTCGGGGTTCTGTTTCTCGCGCTCAATATTTCGAACGCGATCGGCAACGCCGCGGCCCATAGCGAGGGTTCGCGCGAGGATCGATCCTCGCAGATTGAACGAAAACAACGGCTTGAAAAAACCCTCGCAACATGGTCGCAAGCTCGCAAAGCGCAATTTGACCTCGCAGGAGATGCAACGCCAAAGAGCATAGAAAGCGAAATACAAGCAGCCAAGGCAGTGGACGCGAAGAGATGGAATGCGACCGGCGGCTGCGATGTGGCCAGGATCACAGCCGGGCCGACACGGGTTTTCTGCGAGGGCATCGCCAAGCTCGAAGCGAAGCTCGCGGCAGCCAGGAAGCGCGATGAGTTGGACGCCAAGATTGCAAATCTCGATAAGGACCGCGCGGCGGCTCCTACGTCGCTCGACCCCTTCGCTGACAATATCGCCCGTGCCATCGGCATGCTTGGCTATGCCGTCGACGCTGACGGCAAGGTCTTGATCGCGACAGCTCGCGATTGGGCCAAAGCTGCCGGCGTTGAACTCCTGGCCGCATTCGGCCCCGCTGCACTCCTGCTTATGCTCCTGGGTGCAAAACGCAAGCATGAGATCAGCACCGTGGCTGCAGAGAAGCCCGCACGAGCCCGGCGCCCCACGAGTGCGAATGGTGTGGAAAACGAGGCCTCCAAGCCCGCGCCCGCGGTGATCGTGGCCCTTCCCGGCGATACTGACGAAGATTCCGAGATGCTCGGCTTCATCACGCGCAAGCTCGAACGCTGCGAGGGCGCCGAGATGAAGGCAACGCCGCTATTCAACCTATGGCGCGAGGATTGTTCGGAAACAGGCGCAGCCTGCGGGACGCAGAAAGCCTTCAGTGCGAGGATCAAGCGCTATTTCGAACACGACCGGAACAAGGGGCGGCCGGTGTACCGCAATGTGAGGCGCAGGACGGCGCAAACGGCGATCAGGATGGTCGTTTCGAATTAGCCGTGTTTCGGGAGTGTCTCAGTTTTAATTTCCGCATTGGATTCCAAGAGGTCACTCGTTTCGGTCACTGACACTGGCGCCTTGGGGCCGTGTGCTGCCGTTGCGCTTAACGCGCTGCCCATTCGATCAAGCCGGGAGCGGGCGGGTCCCTAAATCTGGGAAACGGTCTCTTAGTGGAGATTCAGCGGGAGTCGAAAGCGTAACTTTTCAACACCGTGGAAGCGGACATGGGTCTTATAGCTGGTTTATGGGACGTTACCCCTGTTTGTGTTAGGGACTGTCCGAAATCATCGATTTAAGCAGTTACTCGATCGATTTTGAGCTGTAGCCTAGCGCTGGACACGAACCCAAAGGCGGTTCTAAAAGCCAAATTGGGCAGCCCCTAACTGGACGAAAATTGATGAGCGTCTTGATAGAAGCAATTACGGTTGTGGTCCGCAATGACGCTGTGGATCGTTGCGTTCCAGGCGGCGTTTCCGGGCTCGCTGAGAATTCTCCGAATGTTACGTTTCGCACCGACGGCAGTTTGGCGGCAGTCGGGTTCATGACTCCAGCCGACGTCGAGGTCTACATCTTGAAGTTGGAGAAGTCCGGGCTGCGTTTTGTTGAGCATGGCAAGTGTGCCGACCTCGTTGTCGTTGATCAGATTCATGGCCCAACTCTCCCTTGCGATTGGATCGAGTCGGGCACGGAACCGGACGGGACCAAGTTCGTCTGGATGCGAGGCATGCCACCCGGAGAAATGGTCGCATATCATTCGTGGGAGCGCGGCAATAACTGGACGCTTCGAACCGACATTGACATTGATCAGCTGGCCGTCGATCCGGAGACGGGATTGCGGTTTTGTCTGGATGAGAATGGGG
>JBAUNL010000347.1:0-29307 GCA_049579205.1 Rhodomicrobium sp.
ACATCAAGAATGCGCTGGAACTCAACGCCTACACTTACAAGGGCGTGTTTAGGGCAATCTTCTCGATGAGGCTTGCCGATCGGCCCAAACAGCCTGGCGTTCCGGTCTAGCAAAGAGTTCCGACGGCACGCTTCTAAGCGTAGCGCCCCCTTTCCCGGCCCCCAGGATAGAGCGGGCCGAATTACCGAGGCGCGGCACGACATGAGGCCACCATGGACCTACACTGACATTTTGTAAGAGTGGCTTTTGCCGAGTGAGTTGTGCCGATGTCTCTGTTTTCGTTTCTTTTGGGTCTGAACGGTGCCAGCCTTCTGTATGGGCATATAGGTCCAGGTTCATGCCGTTCCTCAGGTGAGCTATTCCGTGGATCATGTTCGTGATGAGGGTCGCGATTGAAAGACAGCGCAATCGCTTCGTCGAAGGTCCAACCCTGCTTTTTGTACCAAGGGGCGAGAACGTGCTCAACCATGGCCTATGCTCCTGACTCGCTGTGAATGGTCAGGAAAATAGGGAGAAAGCAAGGAAAAGTGCGGGATGTTCGGGGCAATGTTTAGGCCGCGATTCGCCAGGAGCGGAAACCGCAAAAACGAGCGTGAAATTGCGCCCGCCGCTTACGCAGTGCTTACGCAGGCAAAATCTTCGGATTGGGGTGTGCGGCTAAGCTACTGATCTAATTGAAGCGAGTGGGGCGGTTAGAACGCCCGACCCTCTCCCGCTGGGGGAGAGGGATGGGTGTGGCGGGACTTTGGCGATAATTTTTAGTGAGCAAGCGCCGGAGCTGAATCGACCAAGATCTGCCTGAACGTCGTCCACAGCGGAAGGATGCTGTCGTCCGGCACCAAATGGCGGCAAAGCGCGCCATGGCCGCCATTCGGGTCGCTGTCGAGTTCGATGTGGCCCACGAGGAAATGCTTGAACGCGTGCAACAGCTCCCCGTCCCAGTTCGGCGCCCGTATAATCGCGCGGAACACGGCTTCAAGGCCGCCATCCTCATAGCTCGCGAGGCTGATGGCCCGGGTCATGTCATCCATGGCGCGCACCTCGGCCAGATAAGCTTGGCCAATCGCCTCGAGCTTACGCCTTCTGTCTTCCGCTATCGGAGTCAGAGTGAGAGTGCGGCGCATAAATTCGTCGTGGTTCATTTTCTCGCCGGGCTCCGCAACGCCGGGGCAGGGGGAGAGGTTGTTCGTGTCGCGCTCCCCGCGATCCAGGTCCAGAAGACGTTCGTCGTCCGGATAGAAACTCCGGGCAATCTCCAGATTCTCACGGAATTGGATCGAGAAATAATAGTAAGCCCAGGCAACATTGATCAGGTCGTCGCGAGCGAGCTCACTCCAATTCAAATTACAAATGTCGTCAATCGCGTCTTTGTATGCGAAGTGACTGGCTTTTGTATGATGCGCGGGCTCATAAGCCAGCTGAGTGTCCATTGAAAACTTCTCCTGAAGAGGGGCACGCCCCGTTTGGCACAATCCGAGCTCCTGCATGCCAGGGCCGTTACTGGGTTGGCTGCAGCGTTTGATTTGGGTTCTGTTCCGCGGATGAGGGCATTCTATCCGGGTACGGCCTAAACCATGCAGGAAAAAAGTTAAATATGCCTAACGGCTGAAGCTCTTGCGATGGCTCTAAATGACCGCCCGGCGTGTGGTTTGCTTTAACCACTGCCCCTTTGCTGGCCCCGCGCGCGGAGGAGCCGTCCTCGCCGTAAAAGACTAGACGCGCTCGCTAACTTACCTTCTCCCGGGCGCGTGCTTGCGCGGGCCGACCGCCTGCGGCTGCGGCGCTTTGGCGGCAGCGGGCTGTTTAACCTTCCCGATGTTCAGCCGCGGCATCGCATCCCCACTTGCCGTTGGCGGCAGCGCCGGTTCCTTATTTTCGGCGATAGCCGCAAGCTCGCGCAGAAGCGCACGCGTTCCCTTCAGCCGCTCCACGCCGTCTTCCCAGTCAGCCTTGAAGACGAGCTTGTGATCCGGCTGCAGTTTCACCGCGGCGCCATTGTCGTGCATGAACTTCACCAAGCCCTGGGGATTGGCGAAGCGCTTGCCGCGGAACGTGAGCAGCGCCCCCTTCGGGCCGGCATCCACTTGGGCAATTCCGGCTCTCCGGCAATAATTCTTGATCTGCACCACGGTGAGCAGATGCTTGACCTCTTCGGGAAGCGAACCAAAACGATCCGCGAGTTCCGCCGAGAAGTTTTCCAGATCGGCGCTTTCATGGAGAGCCGAAAGCCGGCGATAAAGTCCAAGCCGCACCTGCAGGTCGGGAACATATGTTTCGGGTATCAGAACGGGCAAGCCGACATTAATCACGGGTGACCAATGCTCTTCGCGGTCTTGAGTGCCATGCTCCCTAAGCATCTGCACCGCGTCTTCGAGCATGGACTGATAAAGCTCGTACCCAACCTCTTTGATATGGCCCGACTGCTCCTCCCCTAGCAGATTGCCGGCGCCGCGCAGATCGAGATCGTGGCTTGCGAGCGTAAAGCCGGCACCGAGGCTGTCGAGGGAGTGCAAAACCTTCAGCCGCTTCTCCGCCTGTTGCGTGATCTTGCCGTCAGCCGGAATAGTGAACATCGCATAAGCGCGGGTCTTCGAGCGACCCACACGTCCGCGAAGCTGATAAAGCTGCGCGAGGCCGAACATATCGGCGCGATGCACCACCAGCGTATTCGCATTCGGGATATCGAGACCGGATTCGACGATGCTGGTGGAAACGAGGACGTCGAACTGCTTGTCGTAGAATGCGGCCATAATGTCTTCGAGCTGGGTCGCTGACATCTGCCCATGCGCCTGCATGAACCGAACTTCCGGAACCTGCTCGCGCAGATACGTGGCAACCTCGTCCAAATCCGAGATGCGCGGCACGACAAAGAAGCTTTGGCCGCCGCGATACCGTTCGCGCAGCAGAGCTTCCCTTAATATGACCGGATCAAAGGGCGTGATGAAGGTGCGCACCGACAAGCGGTCCACCGGCGGCGTCGCGATAACGGACATCTCCCGGACGCCGGTGAGTGCGAGTTGAAGCGTGCGCGGGATTGGCGTCGCGGTTAGCGTCAGCACATGCACATCTTCGCGAAGCTGCTTAAGGCGCTCCTTGTGGCCGACGCCGAAATGCTGCTCTTCATCGACGATGAGCAGGCCCAGATCCTTGAACTCAATTGATTTGGCAAGCAAAGCATGGGTGCCGATGACGACATCGACCTGCCCGTTCCTCAATCCCTCGCGCATATTCGCCATCTCTTTCGCAGGTACGAGCCGCGAAGCCTGCGCGACTTTTACTGGGAACCCCCGGAAGCGCTCGGAGAAGGTTTGGTAATGCTGCCGCGCGAGAAGCGTCGTCGGCACCACCACCGCTACCTGCTTCCCTTCCATCACCGCGATAAAGGCCGCACGAAGGGCGACTTCTGTCTTCCCGAAGCCGACATCGCCGCAAATAAGCCGGTCCATCGGCTTGCCCCTGGCGAGATCCTCGGTAACGCTCTCGATACTGACAAGCTGGTCATCGGTTTCGTCGTATTGGAAACGCGCGACAAATTCGTTGTAAGCGCCATCAGGTATATTCAGAACCGGCGCGGGTTTTGTTTCGCGGGCGGCCGCCACCTTGATCAGCTCCTCCGCCATTTCCCGAATTCTCTTCTTCAGGCGCGCTTTGCGGTGCTGCCAGGATGCGCCGCCGAGCTTATCCAGATTTGCGCCTGCTTCATCAGAGCCGTAGCGTGTCAAAAGCTCCATATTTTCGATTGGCAGAAAGAGCTTGTCGCCGCCCGAATATTCGAGTTCCACGCAATCGTGCGGCGCGCCAGCCGCGTCGATGGTCTTCAAGCCGATAAAGCGGCCGATACCGTGATCGGCATGAACCATAAGGTCCCCGGGCGTCAGGCTCGATGCTTCGATAAGAACGTCGCTCGCCTTCTTTGCCTTGCGGCGCCGGATGAGGCGATCACCCAGGATGTCCTGCTCGGAGATGACGGCGAGGTCGGGCGTTTCGAAACCGCTTTCGAGGCCGAGCAGCGCAAAGCTGACCGCGGATTTTGCGGCTTTACGCGCTTCCGCGATGTTCGAGACCTTCACGATTTCCTTCATGCCGTAGGCGCCGAACATGGCGCCCAACCGCTCACGGGCACCATTGGTCCAACAGGCGACGATCACCCGCTTGCCGGCCTCTTGCAAAGACCGGATGTGATCGAGGACGGCAGGAATAAGCTTTTCGGAAGTCTCGGCCCGTTCCAGCGCGAAGCTCCGGGCCTGCTTGCCCCTGAAGTCTATTTGTATAACGCCACGCGACTCTGGCTGCGCAAAAGGCGAGAAAAGCCTGAGCTTTTGGTTCGAGAGCCGCTCCTCCCATTCCTGATCAGTGAGGTAAAGGGCGTTCGCGGGCACCGGCTTATATGGAGGAGCCCCAAAGGAGCGATGCTCGAGTCCCTCTTTGCGCGCTTGGTAGTGGTCTGCAATGGTCTCAAGCCGGCGGTTTTTTGCGTCCTCACCTAGATTGTCGAGCGTGACCACTGCATTTGGCAAATAGTCGAACAGCGTGTCCATTCGCTCATAGAAAAGCGGAAGCCAATGTTCGATGCCGGGATAGCGGCTGCCGGTAGAGACTGCCTCGTAAAGCGCGTCGTCGCCTTTATCGGGTCCGAACAACTCCACATAGCGCTGCCGGAACCGCTTTACGGCATCTTCTGCTGCAGGCACCTCGCTTATAGGCAGAAGCGTAAACTGCTCGCGTGCCGATTGTGTCCGCTGACTGACCGGATCGAATTGCCTGATGCTTTCAAGCGTATCGCCAAAAAAATCGAGCCTAACGGGGCGGGAGTGACCCGGCGCAAACAGGTCCAGGATACCGCCTCGAACCGCATATTCACCTGGCTCCATCACCGTTCCTGTACGGTGAAAGCCCGAGGCCTCCAGCCGCTGAACAATCTGTCCCATGCCAAGTCTGCTTCCCGCAGCAAGCCGCATCGCAGATTGCTTGATGAACGCAAGCGGCGGCACTCGCTGAAGCACCGCATTCACTGTGGTGAGCACAATGATCGCCGGCTTCCCGTCCTTTGCATGAGCTAGGCGGGTGAGCGTTGCAATCCGCCGGCTCTCTATCTCCGCATCGGGCGAGATCCTGTCATAGGGGACGCAGTCCCAGGCCGGAAATGTCAAAACGTCGGCGCCGGGCGCGAAGAATTCCAGCTGGTTTCTGATCGCGGCAAGGCGCTGATCGTCCCGGGCGATATGGAGGACGGCTTGCTGGAATGCCGTATCTTGCGGCAGCCTGCGCGCCATCGCCGCAAGCAGTAAGGCGTCATAACCCTCCGGTACGCCAGCCGCAAGGATGGTGCCTTCCCCACCCGCAAGCTTGTCGAGCACAGCCGGCAGTCCGGCCGGTTTCGCCTTCGCTTCATCCCTTTCTAAAGTGTCGCCGCGTGCCATCGTGGCCGTTACCTCTCGTTCAATCCGCAGAAGGCACGCACATCTGCCACGGCGGCTTTCACCCCTGGGGGGGCTGGATGCCCCTGAATCCACAATGCAATTTGTGTATCCGGTAGACCGAGAAATTCTTCGAACGCAGACAGCTTCGCTTCGTCCATCGCCGATACATATTTGTCCGCGAAGCGACCGAGGATGAGATCGAGTTCTTTGGTGCCCCGGTGATTGGCGCGATAAAGCGCGCGCTTGCGCCTGATTTCAAGCCCGTCCATGAATTGCCCTGTGGATGCCCCGCGATCCGCGGATGGAAAATAGCATCTTCGCGCAATATAGGCGCATGATCGATTCCATCCAATTCAGTGAAGAGCTATTGCCTTGGAATAGCGAACACAGGCCCACATCTTGCGATCGCATGTCCGTTCCAAAGGCACACTCACCTTCACCCAGCGGCGCTGGCATTCCACCTGGCGACACGGAAAGCCTATTTGCGCCATTGGCGAGCCTGAGGGGACTTGGCCCCAGAAATGAGGAACTCCTAACCAAGCTCCTGGCGAAGCCACTTTCTCCGCCGCGCGTGATCGACCTTCTTTGGCATTTGCCTTCGGGCTATCTCGACCGCCGGCTCTCGCCATCTATCCAGGATGCTGCGCCGGGCAGCATCGCTACGCTGCTGGTCACGGCCGTGCGCTACAATGCTCCCCCGAAGGGTGCAGCCCGCGCACCGCTCCGCGTGGTTTGCGAAGACGAGAGCGGCACGCTGGACATTGTCTTCTTCCACGGTGACCGCAATGCCATCCGAAGGCTGCTACCGCTGAACGAGGTGCGTCTCGTCTCAGGCCGCGCGGAGAAATACGGTGCGCGCCTGCAGATGTCTCATCCCGAATATATACTAGGGCCGCGCGAGCGGGATCGCTTGCCTGCGATTGAGCCTATCTATCCACTGACGCTTGGCCTCACCCAAAAGTTCCTTCACAAGGTCATGGAAGATGCGCTCCTAAGACTGCCTGATTTCCCCGAGTGGCTTGAGCCCTCGCAGGTAGATGTCGAGAACTGGCCCTCATTCACTCAAGCGCTGAAGCTTCTGCACCGTCCTAGCTCGCTCACGGAAGTCGCGTTTTGGCCTAAAGCTAAGGAAAGGCTAGGCTTCGATGAAGTCTTTTCGGCTCAACTCGCCATCGCGCTTGTCCGCCGGAGCTATCGCCAGCTTCCCGGCCGGCCGCTTGTCGGAGATGGTCGTTTGGCGCAACGCATGCGAAATGCGCTCCCATACCAGCTTACGCAATCGCAGGAGCAGGCGCTGGCGGAGATCAAGGCCGACATGGCGGCGGCTCGCCGGATGCTGCGCCTTCTGCAGGGCGACGTCGGAAGCGGAAAGACGGTTGTCGCTGCCTTAGCGATGACCGCGGCGGTGGAGGCTGGAACGCAGGCGGCGCTTATGGCCCCGACGGATGTGCTTGCACGCCAGCACCTCGAAACATTGACGCCGCTATGCGAGGCGGCGGGCATTGAGCTTGGATATCTTTCTGGCCGGGAACAGGGTAAGACGCGTGCGGCGATCCTGGAACGGTTGCGAAAGGGTGAGATACAGATCATCGCTGGGACGCACGCGCTTTTTCAGGAAGGCGTCGAATTTCAGGATCTCGGTCTCGCTGTCGTCGACGAGCAGCATCGGTTTGGCGTGGCGCAGCGACTGGGCCTGCAAGAAAAGGCCCGCCAGGGCGACGCAGATATTCTTGTCATGACGGCGACGCCAATTCCGCGGACGCTGCTTCTTTCAGTCCATGGGGATCTTGACGTTTCAAAGCTGACGGAGAAGCCGGCAGGCCGGAAAGCGATCGCAACGCGGGCCATTCCGCAGGACCGGCTCGAAGAACTGGTGGAGGGCCTGCATCGGGCGCTCCACGAGGGAGCACAAATCTATTGGGTCTGCCCGGCCGTCGAAAATGAGACGGCACGCGAGATGACGGCCGCTGAAGAACGCGCCGCTCATTTGCGGCAAATTTTCGGAGAGCGGGTCGGACTGGTGCATGGCCGGCTCCGGGGCGCGGAAAAGGATGCCGCCATCGCGGCCTTTGCGGCACGCGAAACCTCGATCCTCGTTGCCACAACCGTCATTGAGGTCGGCGTCAACGTACCGGATGCCACCGTGATCATTATCGAGAATGCCGAGATGTTCGGCCTTGCGCAGCTGCATCAATTGCGAGGCCGCGTAGGCCGCGGCAGCACTCAGTCCTCGTGCCTCCTCCTTTACAAGGCTCCGCTTTCGCAGACGGCTAAGTCAAGGCTAGACACTTTGCGGCAGGTGGACGACGGCTTTGTCATCGCGGAGGAGGATCTACGCTTGCGCGGCGGCGGCGAAGTGCTGGGCCCGCGCCAGAGCGGCGATCCCGGCTTCCGGCTTGCACCGTGGCCGCAGGCGGCAATGTTGATCGAAAAGGCTGCCGATCTCGTTGCCTATCAGCTTGGGCGCGATCCCTATCTCAAATCTGACACAGGACAGGCCGCCAGGCTTTGCCTCAAACTCTTCGAGCGTCAGGACGCCATGCGCCTTCTGCAGGCGGGATAGGCTTACCTCGTACAGCGAGTTAGGGAGTGACCTGACAGCGCACTCCGCGCTGTTTCATCGCGGAGCAAAGTGCCAGTGCTGCACTCTTTGTCTTGTATGGTCCGGCGACAATCAAAACGCCACCATTTGCATTGGGCTGCAAATCGAGATTGCGGGCGACAAGGATGTCAGCGAGCTGCGCCTTGATCTGTTTCGCCTCGGTGTGTCCCGCGGCTTCATTACTCGCAGTTCCGAATACGATCAGAAAGCCTTCACCCGGCGGCGTGGGCTCTCGCGTTGAAACGGGCTGAATCGAAGCGGCAATCGGTGCCGGGTGGTGTTCCGCCACTTTCTCATGTGGTTTTGCGGGCGGAGATTTCTTCGAGGGTTCTGCTTCAGCTGTCTGATGCGGTTGGGCGTGCGTGATCGGACTGGACCCAGAAGTTGATGTTTGCCAATTTGGCTGAGGCTCTGCGGGGCGCGCTGGCGGAGGTGCTGGTGGGTTTGAAGAGCCGAAAAGCCCGTTGAACATGCCGAACACGCCCCCGGAGGAGGAACTGCCGGCCGGCTGGCCTTGAATGCTCGATCCGCCGGTCGAGAGGCTTGCCTGCTGTGGAGGCTGCTGACTGGGCGTGTTCAGCCCCATGGCTGCGATAATACGCTGTTTCCCGTCCGCTGCGACCTTTCGCTCTCTCGCCGGAAGCGTGTCCATCCAAAGTGCATTCGAATAATCTTGCAGAGCGCGGGCCAGCGCGCCGTTGCGTTCATTCACCTGCCCTCGAAGCAGGATTGCCCTTGCCGCAAGTTCCTTGGATAAGCCGGCCTTGAATGCCTCATCAATCGCGGCCGCAGCTTCCGCATAGGAGCCGGCATCATAAGCCTTCGCGGCTCTGCTGACGAGTTCCAGCCCCTTATTGGCATCCTGAGCGTTCGCCGGACCAGCACCGCACAAAGCCGTCGCCATGAGCCCGAGGCCCAATCCTGCAGCAAAGCAAAGCCGTTTGGTGCGGAATAGCCACATAGATAGTAAGAAATCCGATCCTGATCGCAAAAGACCATGGCGCAGATGCAACACCCGGCAAAATCCTAATCACAAAATTTGGCGTAGCCGTGTCTGAGCCTCTAATGCGATTCCCTTTCCTAGGGCAGTCTTCGCGCCTGCTTTCCACAAATGGAAGTAATTCCGCTGGGAGTTACGCACAGAATTGGAAGGGGATCTGCACCGCTCTTCAGGCCATTTGCAGTCCAAGTTTTCCACCGCGTTCCACGATGCCGTGCGGCAACGGCTCATTTGGTTGAAGTGGCTTCCGTCAGTGCAAGCCTTCTGCTTCAGCGTCTTTGACGGCGTCTTTTTTCACACCAAACTCGCTGGCCTCAAGGGCAAGAGCTTCGTAGTGCGCCGCCACTTCTTCCAGCATCTCTTTCAGCCAGGCGTCATCCGTTGTTTTAGCACCTTCCCGTGCTTCCCACGCTTTCTTGAGAAAGTAATCTTTCCGGTTATCCTTCGGGCCCATTGGTCGCACCTTTCGAATCTAACTATGGTGCGCTGGGTGCCGTTCCTCTTTGACTTCGGTCAAATTTCTCAGGACTGTCTGGGCTTTAAAGGCGCAAGAACTGCCGCTGGTGCTTTGCCCGGAACTTTAGGGCACGCTTTTTAGTGGCGGTCGAGGAGTGAACGGATTCGGGTCGCGAGCTGATCGCGCGTAATGGGCTTCTGGACCATCTCCACACCAGGATCAAGACGCCCCTGATGAACTATGGCGTTACGCGAATAGCCGGTCATGAAGAGGGCTTTGAGCCCAGGCCGGATGCTTGCTGCCTTGGTCGCGAGTTCGCGGCCGTTCATTCCGGGCAGTATTACATCCGTCAGAAGAAGATCGACCCGCTTACTCTTATCGTTGAGTATTGCGAGCGCTGGAACTGCCTGCTCTGCTTCCAGCATCTCGTAATTCAAATCAGCGAGCGTCTCCAAGAGATAAGCGCGAACGTCGTGATCGTCTTCAACGACCAGAATAGTCTCGCCGCCCTCGCCGCAAATCGTCTCCCTCGCTGGCGACTCTGCTGTCTGTTCGGCTTTCGCGGTGAACTCGGCAAGTAGATTTTTACGGTCGTGCCTTCTCCAACCTCGCTGTAAAGCTTGATGTGGCCGCCGGATTGTTTGATGAATCCGTAGACTTGGCTCAGGCCCAGCCCGGTGCCTTCGCTGACTTCCTTGGTGGAGAAAAACGGCTCGAAGGCGCGGCTCATCACGTCTTCCGTCATTCCTATGCCATTATCCGTCACCGCGATCAGCACGTACTGTCCAGGCACGACCTCAGGATTTGCGGTGCAATACTCCTCATCCAGGTACGCGTTGCTGCTTTCGACCGTGAGCTTGCCACCATCCGGCATTGCATCGCGGGCATTGACTGCGAGATTGAGAAGCGCATTCTGCAATTGGTTCAAATCGGCTTCGACTTGCCAGACGCCTCCTCCCCCCACTACTTCAACTTGAATCATCTCGCCGAGGCTGCGTTGCAGGAAGTCGGCTTCCTGGGCGAGAAATTTGTTGACGTCGAGCGGCCTTGGGTTGAGCGGCTGACGCCGGGAGAACGAGAGCAGTCTTTGCGTCAGGGTGGAGGCCCGCTTTGCACCCTTCATCGCATTCTCGATGGCACGTTTGCCCCTCGCAACTGACCCCTTCTTCGGCTCCAGGTTGCGTTGCGCGATTTCGAGATTGCCGATGATGACCATCAATAGATTGTTGAAATCGTGAGCGACGCCGCCGGTGAGCTGGCCGACCGCCTCCATCTTTTGCGCTTGCAGCATCCGCTGACGGCCCTGCTCCAGGAGCTGCTCCGCATGGTATTTCTCGGTGCCATCACGGGTAAGTTTTGCAAAGCCGGCCAGCTCGCCATCTGCGTCATGAACCGGGGTGATGACGATACTTGCCCAAAATCGGCTGCCGTCCTTCCGGACGCGCCACCCCTCATTCTCAAATCTGCCTTTAGCCGCCTGCCGCAGCGCCCGCGCAGGCATATTCGCTTTCTGATCTTCCAGTGTGTAAAACTGAGAGAAATGCTTGCCGATTATTTCGCTGGCTTCGTAGCCCTTGATGCGCTCGGCGCCGCTGTTCCAGCTGACGATCTTGCCCGTAGGGTCAAGCATGAAAAGGGCATAGTCCTCGATGCCCTGAATCATGGCGGCCAGCTGCGCCGCATTGCCGAGAGGGTCCTGCTTCATTGCCGTAACGTTCACTGCTGCTGAATGCGGCCTAGTCATACAGCAAGCAGAATATACGACAAGAGTTCTTGCTAAATGAAAGATTAATTTCGGAGTGACAGTGTACGCTTCCTATTCCACGGTCACCGATTTAGCCAAATTCCTGGGCTGGTCCACATCGGTACCCATCTCAACCGCGGTGTGATAGGCGATCAGCTGGATCGGGATTGCATAAAGGATGGGGACCACGAGCGGGTCCGCCGAAGGCAGATCGAAGTGAAGGTGCGCTTTGACGTTGGCAGCGGCATCCGGTGCGTCGCTAAAGATGATGAGTTGCCCGCCGCGTGCCGCAACCTCCTGCATGTTCGACATCATCTTGTCGTACAGCACATTTTTCGGGGCCATGGCGATGATCGGCACCGTTTCGTCGATGAGGGCGATCGGTCCGTGTTTCAGCTCGCCCGCCGCGAAGCCCTCGGCGTGGAGATAGGAAATCTCCTTGAGCTTCAGCGCGCCTTCGAGGGCAATGGGGAAGGTTGGCCCACGGCCGAGGTAAAGAACTAGCGGCGCCTTCGAAAGGGCATGTGCGAGCGCATCAAACTCCGCTTCCCGCCGCAGGACATCCGTCATGAGGCGCGGTAGCTGTACAAGCGAGGCAACGAGTTCGTGTTCTTCGCTCGCAGAAAGGACGCCGCGCTGCCGGCCGGCTGCTATCGCCATACAGGCAAGAACGGTAAGCTGACAGGTGAAGGCTTTGGTGGAGGCGACGCCGATTTCCGGTCCGGCCAAGGTCGGAAGGATCATATCCGCCTCCCGCGCAATGCTCGATTGGGGCACGTTCACCACTGCAGCGATGGTTTGGCCGTGTTCCTTGCAATAGCGAAGGCTTGCAAGCGTATCGGCTGTCTCCCCCGATTGCGAAACGAAGACAGCCAGGCCGTCTTTAGGCAAAGGGGCTTCGCGGTAGCGGAACTCCGAGGCAATATCCACGTCGACGGGCAGCTTCGCATAGCGCTCGAACCAGTATTTCGCCGTCAAGGCCGCGTAATAGGCGGTCCCGCAGGCTGAAATGGTAAGTTTTGAAAGGCGGTCGAAAGCAAGGGGCGAACCGGGGAGGGTGATCGCGTTCTCCGCAAATTTCACGTAATGGGCAAGGGTACGGCTGACCACCTCCGGCTGCTCGTGAATCTCTTTCGCCATGAAGTGGCGATAGTTTCCCTTCTCGATCAAAAGCGCTGAAACGGAAGTCCGCGCCACCGGCCGCGAGACTTCAGTCCCTTCCTCGTCGTAGATGGTAGCGCCAGAATGGGTCAGAACAGCCCAATCGCCTTCCTCGAGGAACGTGACGCGATCCGTGAAAGGAGCAAGCGCCATGGCGTCCGAGCCTAGGAACATTTCTCCTTGCCCATAGCCCAAAGCAAGCGGGCTGCCACGGCGCGCGCCAACCATCAAGTCTTCCCGGCCGGCAAAGAGAATCGCGAGCGCGAAGGCTCCCTTGAGCTTGGACAGCGCCGACTTCACGGCCCCGGCGGGCTCCGCTCCCCCCTTGAGTTCGCGGTCGAGGAGGTGAACCACAGTTTCGGTGTCGGTGTCGCTCTCGAAGACCGCACCTTCCCGCTCCAATTCCTCTCTAAGTTCCCGGAAATTTTCGATGATGCCGTTGTGAACCACGGCAACGCGCGCGGTCATATGCGGGTGGGCATTGCGCTCCGCAGGCCTTCCGTGCGTGGCCCAGCGTGTATGGCCAATTCCGCAAGTGCCGGAAAGGGGGTCCGCCGCGAGCCGGCGCTCCAGCGCGGATAGCTTTCCCTCGGCTCGCCGTCTCATGAGAACGCCGTGCTCCAGAGTGGCGGCGCCGGCTGAATCGTAGCCGCGATATTCAAGCCGCCGGAGAGATTCAAGAACCCGTGGTGCGGCGGGTTCCTTTCCGAGAATGCCAATAATTCCGCACATTGAAGAGTTGCTTTCCTTTGGGCGCCAGGGCTACCCCATTTGCAAATTTCAAGTTGCCAATAGCTGAACCGGCACTGGCAGCCAACTCAAAGAGTACTACAAAGTATTTCAAAACCTGGTTCAGTGGCGCGCGAAGTCCTTTTTTTTATTCGTCCCTGGCTTTCACGGCATTCGCGGTCGTTTGTGAGCCTTCATCTTTTGCTTTTCCTCCAGCAGACTGGTGACGCGCGCGAATGCGCTGCACCCAACCTTCGCGAGTGACTTGCGGAGCACGTGTCACAGCCAAGGCATCTGGCGGAACATCGCGGCTGATGACGCTGCCCGATCCGATATAAGCGCCGTCCCCGATTTTGACGGGCGCGACAAGGGCGCTGTTGGAACCGATGAAAGCGCCCGCACCAATCTCTGTTTTGTGCTTCTGAAAGCCGTCGTAATTGCAGGTGATCGTGCCTGCGCCGATATTGGCGTTTTCGCCGACTTCGCTATCCCCAACATAGCTCAAGTGGTTGACCTTTACGCCGGCTTTCAAATCCGCTGCCTTGAGCTCCACGAAATTCCCGATTCGCACCTTTGGCCCAAGATGCGTGCCTGGACGCAACCGCGCGAACGGCCCGACAATGGCGCCGCTTTCGATGTGCGCGCCTTCGATATGGCTGAAAGCCTTGATCGTCACGCCATCGCCGATCACGGTCCCTGGCCCGAAAAAGACATTGGGTTCAATAAGGACATCTTGGCCAATGATGGTATCGTGACTGAAGGTAACGGTGCTGGGCGAGATCAGCGTTGCGCCCCCATCCATAGTGGCCAGGCGCAGGCGCTTTTGAATGATCTCCTCCGCTTCGCTGAGCTGCGCCCGCGTGTTGACCCCATGCACCTCGTCTTCGGCGACTAGCGCGAAAGCGACGTGGTGCCCTGCGGCGCGGGCGATTTGCACGGTATCGGTCAGATAGTATTCACCCGCCTTGTTCTTATTATCGATCTGGTCCAGCAGGTTTAGTAAGATATCTCCTTGGAAGGCCATCATCCCTGAATTGCAGAGATGAAGTGCGCGCTCTTCCGAGGACGCATCCTTCTCCTCGCGGATCGCAAGGAGTTTACCGTTCTTTCCCGTAATGAGGCGTCCATAGCCCGTGGGGTCGGTGGCGTTGAAGCCAATGACTGCCATCGCTGCCCCATCCTGCAGGCTGCCCTCGAGTTCCTGTAGGCTGGCAGGCGTAATAAGAGGGGTATCGCCGTAGAGGATCACAACAGGACCTGCCTCTCCTTCGAGAGCTTCGCGAGCCGCAAGTACCGCATGCGCAGTGCCGAGACGCTCCCTCTGTACAAAGAAACGGGTTTCCACCGAAGGCCGAAGGCTCTCGAAGCCCGCGGTATCCGGCCCAATCACGGCAGAGATGCGGTTTGCGCCAGCGGCTGCGGCCGCCTTCATGACATGAGCCACCAGCGGCAGGCCCGCCAGCGGATGCAGGACTTTCGGGATCGCCGATCTCATGCGGGTTCCCTGTCCCGCAGCGAGAACGACCGCGTGAAATGCGACCATGCTTTTCGAGCCTCATAACGGGTTTGCCCGCCCGTTGCTTAGAGTGCGAAGGCTGAACTGTCAAAATCGAGGGCATGATGGGCCGCCCACGATCTGCAGTTCAATTGCACCCACAAAATCTTATTATCGGCTAAATCAGTGCCCGGAGCGGTCCGAGACGTTGGCTAAAATGATCGATAATACGATCTGCGGGAACAATCCCGGACCGGTCACCATCTCCGCCAACTAACAGGCCGATCCACTGCGGCTCTTCCGACCCTTCCGCCATCAGCCAAGCTCCTGAATCTCCTTCTTTGCTGACATCCTCTTGAAGGAAGGGCCTGTATGGAAGCTTGATCTGAATGCAATCCCTGATGCAAACCATCGGCCCGCCAGGGTTTTTCCCGTAAGAGTGCCAAACAGAAAGGCTCGCAATTTTGACTTCTCTTTCCCCGCTACTCGCCCCCACGAATTGAAGCGGGATAGCCTGGGAGAGCTGCCCTCTGCTTACCGCAGCGGCGCTCCTCCGCCTTGCACTCTCACTTCTAGGCCAGGCGGCGAGCGCGGCGTCAAGGCCAGAAGTGGAAGTGCCGGAGTGACATCCTCCCGGCGGAACGAAGCTGGCGGGAGATGCGTCGCAAATTTGACCGGACTCCCAGCCCACGCGCGGAAGTAGCCAGGAAGAGTTGGGCCCCAAGTGATTCAGCACTCCTCGCAGGCCGAAGCTATCTCCTGCTAGAAAAGCCGGTGTTCCGTAGGCATGACCGTCTTGCGCGACATGCGCGGCAGTCACGGCGAAAAGGCTATGGACATCCAAAGCTTCTAGAAAACCGCCCAGCGTTCCCCATGACGCCGAGTTTGACTTTCGCCTTGGAAAGAAGCGCCCCCCTCCCTCCGCGTAGTGCAGCTGCGATCGCCGGGCTCTTCGCCTGACGATTCGGTAGTCTTCGAAAAAGTCAAACTCTCGCGAATCTCCCTGCCGAATTCGGGGGAAGTCCGGTGCAACGGTGACTTCGATGAGGACGGGCGCGGCGTAACGGCCGAAGCGTCGCAAAGCAATTTCAGACCACCAGGACTGAAGCTGGAAATCATCCTCGCTGCTGCCCTTTCCGGAAAGGAACCGCGCAAGCCTAGCGGCTACAAGCGTCGAGAATTCTATTGTTATGGGGAGCGTCCGTGGATCGTCCCGCCTGACCCGGCGGGCTGTTTCGGCGACAAGCATTGTGTCGTATGACAAGGCGACGCCGAGGACCCCGTTTTCCGCACTTAGAAATCGGGGTGGTTCGAAAATAAAAGCTCCGAGCGTACCGGAGCGGGCAAGCTCAGAAAGTTCCTGCATGAACCGGCAAAGCGCTCACGATCCAATCAATTGCTTTTGGGATCAATTCTCTCGAAGCGAACCCGGCCAGGACGGCAATGCCGATCTGCACTACAAGAGGCGAACTGGGAGTTACAAACTTCAGATGGAAAAGAAGTGCCGTGAGTACCACACCAAAGACTGCAGCCCAGAAAAGGCGGTTGCCTGAACCGAAAATAACCGCGAATTCCGGATAGTTGCCCCCAGCAGCTGCCAGAGCGTAAGGTCCGAGCAAAACCCCTAGAGCGCAACCCAACCACACTAGGGCCTGTCGCCATCCCGCTAGCTTGTTGCTGCCCGCGGCGTGCGCAATAGCATGGCTCGGTCTGTAGTCGCTATAAAGGTCGAGGAATCTCTGGGCCCGATTAATCAAATGGTTCATTTGAGGGTTTTCCCAATCTAAATCAATTCGAAGTACGCAGGGCTCAAATCGAGGCTCTATGCTCGTAGAAAATATGAAGCAATCAGCGGAACTTAGTTTAGTACCAAATTTACGTCAATAATCCAACCGGCGCAATCAAGGCCTGCCCCCGGAGGCTATTAATTTCCGGTACTGCCAAAATATCGCGATGCCCCTGAAACACCGCTTCTTCGCTACAACGTAGCGGTGTTGAAGGTATCGCAAGCGCCAATCTTGCCTTCATCGTAACCTTTCTTGAACCAGCGGACACGCTGTTCCGAAGTGCCATGAGTAAACGAGTCCGGGACCGCATAGCCACGCGCCGCCTTTTGAATGGCGTCGTCGCCAATCGCGGCCGCGGCCCGCAGCGCCGCTTCAATATCGCCGGGCTCCAGGGTCTTGTTGATGCGGTCGGTGTTCTTGGCCCAAACGCCGGCATAGCAGTCTGCCTGCAGCTCGACCCGGACCTGGACAGCGTTCCGCTGCGTGCCGCCCGCCGCGGCCTGCAGCCGCTGCGCTGCCTGCAGCTGACCTAGAAGGTTTTGGACATGGTGGCCGACTTCATGAGCGATCACATAGGCCTGTGCAAACTCGCCCGGCGCCCGGAATCGGCGCTTGAGCATATCGTAAAACGAAAGGTCGATGTAAATCTTGCGATTGGTGGGGCAGTAGAATGGCCCCATCTGGGCGCTGGCAAGCCCGCAGCCGGAGCGGATGCCGCCCCGGAACAGAACAAGCTTCGGTTCGGGGTAGCTGCGTCCCTGATCGCGGAAAATCTTTGTCCAAACATCTTCGGTGTCGGCTAGCACCACCGAGACGAAGCGCTTCATGGTGTCGTCATCGGCGCTCGCGATGCGCGGCTGCCGCTCATTCGGCAGTTGGATTTGCCGCGTGCCACCCGGCGCGTCCATGCCGCCGCCGCCGTTGAAGATCACGCGGGGATCGACACCGAGAAGGAGCGCAATTCCGAAGATCACTAGGACGCTGACGAGGCCAAGTCCGCCGCCGCCCCCGCCCACAGGGATCTGAAAGCCGCCACCGCCTCCACCACCGCCGGGGAAAGGGATGCCGAACCCGCCCCCGCCGGGACCGTCGCCATAGCCGCTGTCGTCGCGCCTATCTTCAACATTCTCGCTTTCGCGTCGGCCCTGCCATCTCATTAAAGTGCCTCACTCCTCCGCGGCAACAAGCGCCCTGGTCTTTTCCGGCAACAGAAGCAAGGACCGGACGGACTTGGACGCCGTCACGGTCCCATTGTTCACGTAAGCTTCATGGTTGCGCTCGATGTCGCGAAGGTCATAGCGGTAATTGACCATCAAGCTCAAGGCCTGCTGCACGCCTTTTTCCGACGTGTCACCGAGCCAGTTGATCCGTTCAAGGCGGGCTCCGTTGCCGAGATGAAACCGGGCGACGGGATCGAGAGGCTTGCCGTTCCGGTCTTTGGCCAGCAGAAAATAATGGGCCGCGGCGGCTGATATTGCGGGCCCAAGCTCATCTTGAACCTCTTCGTCGTCGCTCCAGCCCTCAGAGCGCATTTTCTCGATCTGGCGCTTTTGAGGCTCGGTAAGATAGGGGAGGCCGCTGCTGTCAAACGCGCGGTAGAACCACGACTTGAAGCCTGGGACCGGGGACAGCGTCACGAAAGTCCGCAAGCTGGGAAGCTCTTTCGTAAGGTCCTCGACGACTTGCTTGATCAGGAAATTGCCGAACGAAATTCCACGCAGACCCTTCTGGCAGTTCGAGATGGAATAAAAGACTGCGACTGCGGGTTCGGGATCGGCATTTTCAGGACCCCCATCCGACTCGAGAAGGGTCTGGATGGATCCGGGAATATCGTCGCCGAGCGCGACCTCCACGAAGATCAAAGGTTCATCCACAAGTGCAGGGTGGAAGAAGGCGAAGCAGCGCCTGTCGTGAGGATCAAGGCGGCGGCGCAGATCCTCCCAGCCCTTGATCTCGTGCACAGCTTCATAAGCGATGATCTTTTCCAGGATAGAGGCCGGGGTCGACCAGGCTATGCGCACAAGAACAAGAAAGCCTCTGTTGAACCAGGAGCTGAACAAGTGAACGAAGTCCCGGTCAACCGGAGCAAGGTCCGGGTGTAGCCGTGGGAGGAGGTCTTCCCGCATGCGCACAAGTGCCTCCGTTCCTCCCGGCGCAAGATTGAGCCGCCGCAAGAATTCTTGCCGGGTAGACTCGACGCTAAGAGCGAGGTGATCCAGCGCCAGCGGCGAAGGGTTCTCCAGGTATTGCTTTGCCGCCGCTTTTATCGCGGCAGGATCAGGCGCAAAGCCGGTCGCCAGGAATGAGAAGATGGCGTCCTTCTCCTCATCGTCCGCATTTTTATAGTGGTCCAGGATCCGCCGCGCCAAGGCCACGCCCGACGCTTCGCCGCGGCTCGAGACCAGCGCGCGGCACATGCTCTCGAAGGTTTCCTCTCCGCCTGCGCCGATCAGCGACGACAAATCAAGTATTTGCCGGCCGCGATCAGAGATCCTGCTCAGAAGCTCCTGAAAAAAGGACACATTCATTCCAACGCCCCTCGAGTGGCCTTGCTAAAAATCAAGGCGATTCACGCCATGCATAAAATATCACATCCCCCCGTTACAATCGACGCATGAGAAATCAAAACCGGCTGATCGAAGTTCCGTTCGCAGCCGCTTTAATAAGAGCGTCGCATCCGCGTGAAATTTTAGTATAATCGCTGACTTGGGGAGTAAACCTGGATGAACCCGTCTCAGGCAGAACGTCTGCGTTCACTCATTGAGAATGAGATTTCATCATTCAGGTTCAAGCCAGGCGACAGGCTCGACGAGACCAAGCTTGCCGAAAAGTATGGAACCTCCAGGACCCCCGTAAGGGAAGCATTGCGGCAGTTGGCGGCGGATGGCTTGATCGAAATCCGCCCGCATAAAGGTGCCGTCGTCGCAAAGCTAGGGATGCGCGATCTTGTCGAGATGCTTGAGGTCATAGCAGAACTGGAAGGCGCCTGCGGCCGCATGGCTGCAAGGGCCTGTCTCTACGAAGACATTGAAAGGATCGGCGCTTCACTCGAAGCATGTCAGGATTATGCAGCAACTGAAGCGGTCGCGGCCTACCACGAGGCGAATGAAGCGTTTCACGACGCTATTTATCAGGCAAGCCGGAACAGCTATCTCATCAAGCTTACACGCAGCGCGCGCAACCGTCTGGTGCCATACATCCGCTTGCACCTTAACGACACCGAGCGATTAAGGACTTCGATCCGGGAACACGAGCTCATAGTGCGAGCGATAGAAGAGGGGCAGGCGGAGGAGGCCGACCGTCTCCTGCAGATGCACATGTTGAACACGCGAGGGGCGCTTCGCGCGTTAATTCTGTCCGCCAGCGATTGGAACGGCTCATTGGACAATCGACCGTTCCGTTTTAAAAACCATCACGCGCGGTAGTACATGCCTATCGTTTGCCGGTCCCATCTCACACTAATGCAGTTCACGGCATCGCCGGCCGCCCATATTGCATTGGTTGCATCATTGCTTTCCCATTGTCTCGCTGCAGCAATCGCGCAATCTTCATGAGTTTGAACCAGCGCAGATAGGCTATTGGCCGGAGCGCCCGATTATTGAGAGCTTCGTCCCCTATGAGGGTCTCAGCAGTGCGAGCGGCTGACTCCACATTCTCGATGAAATGCGGTCTTGCAGGGATGACCACGCTTGAGAGAGATATTTTGGGCGCTATTCTCCGGCACGGACGCCAGTGGTTTGACGCCTCAGGTGAGCTCCATTTGATAAGGCTTCTATCGATCGGATTGATGCCATTCTTTGCAAGCCAGCGGTTCACGAAGCAAATTTGCGTGTCTCGCATTGGCCCCGGCATCGAACCGATATCGCGAAGAATTCGCTCTTTCCATTTTTCCAAGTCTACCGGCGGGCTCGTAAGCTGGAAAATGCGCCTGGTTACCAGGAGGCCATCCAGCCCAAAGGCAAAGACCGACCGGCTCCGCAGGTCGAGCCAGTACTTTTCCGCCGCATTTGAATTTTCGTGAACGAATGCGGCATAGGCATTCGATGCCGGCGAATGAAGCGCCGTTCTATTGCTTACCGAAGAAGTACCTGAGAGCGTCACCGGCCGGTTCAAATGGACGTACGTATTTGCGAAAGCGAACGCGGCAAACCAGCTTGCATCGGGGATCGAATAGTAGAAGAAGCGCCCGGCTTTTTCGGTGATGCGTTGCACAAGCGCTTTGGAGACACAGCCGCAGTGAAAGCTGCTGCCGCCGGATTCGCCCGCGCAGATAGCTTGCATCGTTTCCGCAGGAGAGCGGTCTTCCGCACCACCTCGAAGGTGACGCCTCTTGATCTTAAGAAAGCCGTCGGCGTTCTGGCTCGGCCAAAGATATTGAATCTGCGGCCAGCTCACGATGCAGGGCGATTTTGTCTCCAGCATCTCCAATAATTCTGCGATGCCGCTGGGCAGGACGGCGTCATTATCGCCGAGGCAGAGAATATATTTCCCGGAAGCATTTTGAAATGCTGACTCGAAGTTCGCGCAGATAGAGACCCGCTTTTTGGTCCTCACATATTTGACGTGCCGGTAGCGCTGCGCCTTGAGAAGAGAGGCCGTATTGTCCTCGCTGGCGTTGTCGCTGACAAGAATTTCGACACACTCGCTGGCGCAGGTCAAAGTTGTGTTTAAACTGTGCTCCAAATAACGGCCGCGCTCACGCGTCGGTATCACGATGGACAACAAAGGTTGCTGACTGTCACGCTTCATGGATGTAAGTATTAAACCAAGAAGGTAAGAGAGTGATGACTAAGCTTCACCTTGAGAGCGGCTTGCTTTTGGCAAGGCTTGGGGGGCGAAAGCTTCTGCGTAATAACGGTCCGGCCGCGCTGCTACGGACACCGGCGCAGGCGTAACATTGCCGAATTTGTCTATGTGCGGCGAAACCGAGCGGGAGGCTCTTCCGGCTGATAAGAGAAGCACCCAAATTTGGGTTGCGCCGCGGCCTGTCCGGGGCAAGGATTGAAGTTCGCTCAGCGATGGAGACAGCCTATGGATCAGCAGGACGACAACGACATCGTCACCGGCGTCGAAAAAATGAATTACGACCAGGGAAGTGGCTACGGCTTCAGCCTCCTCGACGAGGAGACGAGAGTGCCTTGCTTCCGCATTGTGTTCCAGACCCAGCAAGACGCGCAGCACGCCCGTTCACTGATGGTAGAGATGATGAATCACGCCGTCTGGTATGAAGTTCCCGATGAGCCCGCTGCGCCAACTGCGCCAGCAGGCCAGGGTGGCTGGTCGCGTTAAGGGCGGCGCGGCTTTTCAGCCCGAAGCCGGTCTATTCCGGATTAGTAAGCCGGCGTCATATCCTGACGCCGGCTTTCAAGCCTCCTGCTGCCAGCAGCTGATTACGCCATCTGATCCATGACCTGGATCGCTAAGATAGTAATCCAGCAATGCAGATTACGGCCAACCCGAAACGAAAGTAGAACATCTTTCGAGGAATGAGTTGACAATCTGCGAAATGAGCTGCAAAACGAACCCAAACGGCGCAGGTTTTTGGCGGGCGCATGTTCAACTAACCCGCTGTCGTTCCACGATAATTTCTTCGCCGGAGGGGTGCCCGAGTGGCTAAAGGGGACGGACTGTAAATCCGTTGGCTAAGCCTACGTTGGTTCGAATCCAACCCCCTCCACCAGCCAATAAAATCAGTGACTTAAGCGCAAATCTAGACCCAGATAAAGTATCGAGCCGTGTTGCAAGCGGTTTTGGCGCTATTCGTTCAGATTCAACGCCTTACCATCCATTACCAACTGTTCCATGCAACACGGATGCAACACGTCGTTCGCATATCGTTCCTATCGGGCGCACAAATCGCCGGATTGCCGACCGCCAAGCCGGGGTTGCTTCTCCGGCGGCTCGCGCCTGCCGCACGGCAGCCGCTCAATGCCGCCAGCCAACCCGGCCAGCCATTCCGCCAGCGTTCCGCGGATTACGCGCCCCTTCCGTGCCGTCTCGACCGTCCAACCCTCGATCCACACCGCCGTCGTGATCGTCGCCGGAAGGCGGCTCCTTGCCAGCCGCGACCATCTGCAGACAGCGAGATATCCCCTAAGCCGCGCCTCCAGGGAGAGGGTCGCAAACGATTATCATTTCCGCGTTAGGCCGGGAAGAGACATTCTTGCCAGAAGCGGCCTCGTCCGCAGTTTGGGGTCTAGCAGAATTAAAGACCGGATCAGAGACTCGGTCTGTGTCGGGCCTACAGACATATCTGGCTTAACGCGATGCAGCCTCTAACCGTGCTCCCTGAGTACGACATAGATGGCCGGGATTACGAGCACGGTCAAAAGGGTGGATGAGGCAAGACCAAACAGCAAGGAGATCGCCAGGCCCTGGAAGATCGGGTCGGTGAGGATGACCGTAGCCCCGATCATAGCTGCAAGTGCTGTCAACAGGATTGGCTTGAAGCGAATGGCCCCGGCCTCGAACAGAGCCTGCCTCAATACAATGCCCGATCGCCGCCTTTCCTGAATGAAATCGACAAGCAGGATGGAGTTGCGGACGATGATGCCGGCGAGCGCGATAAAACCGATCATTGAGGTGGCTGTGAAAGGCGCGCCGAACAGCCAATGACCAAGCATGATGCCGATGAGCGTCAGCGGGATCGGCGTCAGGATAACAAGGGGGAGCTTGAAAGAGCCGAACTGGCCGACGACGATAAAATAAATTCCAAGGATGGCGATGGCAAAGGCTGTGCCCATATCCCGGAAGGTGATATAGGTAACTTCCCACTCGCCGTCCCACAACAGCGTGGGTTTCGACTCATCCTCGGGTTGACCATGCAGCGCGATGTGCGGCTTCGGCAGCGAACCCCAGTCGGTTTTTTCGATGGCGTCGCGGACGGCGAGCATGCCGTAAATTGGTGCTTCGAAGGCGCCCGCGAGATCTGCGAGCACCATCTCGATCGGCCGCCCGTTATGCCGAAAGATCGGATAGGAGGCCCGCTCCTTCCTCAGGCTGACGACATCCCCCAATTCGACGATGCTGCGGTTGCCGGGCAGCGCATTGGCGGGCACAGGCGTCGACAATGTCTGCTGGGTAATGGCGAGTTTGTTTTTCGGCAGTGCGATGGCGATCTCGATCGGATGCCGTCCCTCGCCGCGGTGGGAATAGCCGACGGCTACCCCTGTGAGGTAGGCCTGGATCGTATCGTAGACGTCCTTCTGCTCGACGTGGAAGAATTCGAGCTTGTCCTGATCGATCGCGATGCGCAGGCGGTCGGCCGGGACCCCGAAGCTGTCATCGGTATCGACGATGAAGGGGACGCTTTCGAAAACGCCACGAAGCTTCGTTGCGACCTGACGCCTCGTTTCGGGGTCCGGTCCATAGACCTCGGCCAGCAATGTCGCCAGCACCGGAGGCCCGGGGGGAACTTCAACCACTTTGAGCGAGGAATGCTCGGGCAGCTTTAAGTCGCGCAGCCTTTCCCGAACATCGAGCGCAATGTCATGGCTGGTCCGGCTTCGGCCGGCTTTGCCTATGAGATTGAGCTGCAAGTCGCCCTGCTCGGGATAGTTGCGCAGATAGTAGTGCCGGACGAGCCCGTTGAAATTGAAGGGGGAGGCCGTCCCGGCATAGGTTTGCATCGTGTCAAGCTCGGGCAGCGTCTTCAGCTTCCCGGCCGCCATTTGCAGGATGCGGTCGGTCTCCTCCAGCGATGTCCCCTTGGACAAGTCCATGAGTACCTGCATCTCGGACTTGTTGTCGAACGGCAGCAGCTTCACGGTCACGGCCTTGGTCGCAAACAGCATCGTTGCCGCAATCGTTGCTATGCCGACGACAAGCAGGAACACAAGGGAACGCAAGCGTGAGCGGAGGATCGGCTTCGCCGCACCCAGGTAGAGACGGGCCAAAAGACTTTGTCTCGCGCCGGCCTCCTTCGCCTCATGATGGGGCTTGCCCAGGCGCAGCATGAGCCATGGCGTGATCATCACCGCCACGAAGAATGAGAAAATCATCGCTGCTGACGCGTTGGCGGGGATCGGGCTCATATAAGGGCCCATCAGGCCCGAGACGAACAGCATGGGAAGCAGGGCCACAACCACCGTGAGTGTGGCCACGATTGTGGGATTCCCAACCTCGGCGACGGCCTCAATGGCTGCCTCAGATTTGGAGCGGCCGTCCTGCATCGCCCAATGCCTGGCAATGTTCTCGATGACAACGATGGCGTCGTCCACGAGGATGCCGATGGCAAAGATAAGCGCAAACAAGCTCACCCGGTTGATGGTGTAGCCCATGGTCCAGGAAGCAAACATCGTGAGCAGGATGGTGGCCGGTATCACCACCAGCACCACGAGCGCCTCACGCCAGCCGATTGCGAGTGCGATCAGAACAACGATCGATAGCGTCGCGAGGCCCAGATGAAAGAGAAGCTCATCAGCCTTGTCGCTTGCGGTTGCCCCATAATTCCGTGTGATGTCGACGGCGATATCGTCGGGGATGACCGCACCCTGCAGGATTTGTAGTTTATGGGCGAGATTTTCGGCGATGGTGACGGCGTTCGCGCCGGCGCGTTTCGCAAGAGCGATCGAAACGGCGGGGACGCGGATCAGCTCGCCATGTGCGGCCTTGGCGTAATGCCAAGCCATTTGTTCCAGGGGCTTCGCGTCCATGACGACCTTCGCGACATCGCGGACATAGACGGGGCGGTTGTCGCGTGTGGTAAGAAGAAGGAGTTCAATATCGGGCATACCGATGAGCGTTTGACCGGCCACAACGGGGACGGCACGGTCGCGCTCGCGGACCTGGCCGGCGAGAAAGGAGCGGTTTGCGGAACGCACCTTGTCGACGAGTTGCGCGAGCGTCACGCCATAGAGCGAAAGTTTTTCGGGATCGGGCTCGACGCGGATCTGATCGGGACGGCCGCCTGCGATATAGGTCAGGCCGGTATTTTCTACTTTCGAAAGCTCGATCCGCAGATTTTCGGCCAAGTGATAAAGGGCGTTCTCCGTCCAGCGCTCCGCCGCTTCCGGCTTTGGCGATAACGTCACAACGAAAATGGCTACATCGTCGACCCCGCGTCCGACGATCAAAGGCTCGGGGATGCCGATGGGGATGCGATCCATATTCGCCCGCACCTTCTCATGGACGCGAAGGATGGCTTCGTCGGCCTTGGTTCCGACATAGAAGCGGGCGGTCACGACCACGCGATCGTCCATGGTCTGGCTGTAGACATGCTCGACCCCGTTGATGGCCTTGACGATGGTTTCGAGGGGTTCGGTAACGAGCCGGGCGGCATCCTGCGCCTTGAGGCCATCGGCCTGTACCTTGATGTCGACCATCGGCACCGAGATCTGCGGCTCTTCCTCTCTCGGAAGCATGGCCAGCGCCAGCCCACCGAGTGCAAGCGCTGCTATAAGCAGCAGCGGCGTCAGGGGAGAGCCGATGAAAGCGCGCGTCAAAACCCCAGAAAGGCCGAGCTTCATGGCCGCACCAGCTTGTCGCCTGGTTTCAAGCCAGCCAGAATCTCAAGATAGCCTTCGCCGTCCAACTTTACCGGCTGGCCGGGCTGCACCACGATATCGGCGGTCTTTCCGTCTTGCACCTGCAGGCGCACATAATCGAGACCGAAACGGCGGAACACATAGTCGTGGGGAATTACGATCGCGTCGCGTTTGCCGGCCGAGATCCAGACGAGCACGCGTTCGCCGACGAAAAACCGGCCAAGGCCGTCCGCCATCGCGTCGGCGATCACACGACCATCCTGCAATTCGGGATAAACGAGAATGATCGTGCCTTTGCCGAGAGGGTCGCCTGCCGAAAGTTCCCGGCTGCCAAGGACGACGGGGTCACCTTTCTTGATGAAGCGGGCATGCCGCTCGGGCAGTTCGAGCCGCAGCACATAGGCATTCGCTGCAATCTTGGCGACGGTTTCACCGGGCATCACCACGGTCCCGGCCGTCAAAGGAAGGCTGAGAATGCGCCCGTCCGCGGGCGCAAGCACATCACCCTCTTCCACCTGTTTCAGCAGCACAGAGCGCTCTGCCTCGGAGGATTTGAGCGCATTGGCGGCGATTTCATAGGTCGCGCGCGCTTCCTCGAGTTTTGCACCAGCGGCGAAGCCACGCGCAGCGAGCTGCTGCTGGCGCTCATATTCAGCCTGGGCCGTGTCAGATCGGGACTTCTGACCAACGATCTGGGCATCGAGCGATTTGATCCTGAGCGCGATCTTCTGGTCCGCAACGGTCGCGATCAGATCGCCGGTCTTCACTTCGCTGTCCTTGCCCGCGAGAAGCGAAGCAATCGTCCCCCCGGTCCGAACGCGCGCATTGACCACATCCGTGCTCTGAACCGTGGCAAATACCGATTTAAGGTCGTCGATTTGCCGTGTCTGAACGTCAAAGGGTTCGCTTACAGCGCAAATATCGGTAGAAGCGAGAGCGCCAATCAGGACGACCATTGCAAAAGCGGGCCTCGACAGGTGCCGATGCCTGTTGGCTGATTCCATGGTAGCGTTCCCCCTAGCATTTACCCGCTTCACAAGCGTCTGGTCACTGCGCTTCAGACACCCTCGGCTGCGCGGAAAATTCTTCGAATGCGGCCATCGCCTCGGCGGCGTACATCAGCGAAGGTCCACCGCCCGTATAAACCGCCATGGCCAACGCTTCCTCAATTTCGAGACGTGTGGCTTTGAGCCTGATCAAAGCCTCCATGTGAAATGCGATGCATGGGTCGCAATGCGCCGCGACGCCGAGCGCGAGCGCGATCAGCTCCTTGGTTTTCTGATCGAGTGCTCCCGGCTTCGTGGCGTTTTTCGCAAGCGCTGAGAACGCTTGCATGGCTTCCGGCAAATCGCGGCGAAGCGGCTTGAGATTGGCTGAGATATACCGGGTCAGCTCCGTGAATTTCTGTTCCATCGGCCACTCCTGAAATTGGCTCTTGATAAATTAGCAATATCTAATATATTGTCAACCATGGATGCCATAAAAAAGAATTCACCCGCGCAGCTCCAACAGCATGCGGAGCAAGCCGCGGCGATGTTGAAGCAGCTGGCGAATCCGGTGCGGCTCATGATTCTGTGCCAGCTCATTAGCGCTGAGCGGTCCGTTGGTGAGCTGCAGGAAACCGCTGGTGTCTCGCAGTCGGCGCTTTCTCAGCATCTTGCCAAGCTGCGGGAGGCAGGAATTGTGGAGGCGGAGAAGAGAGGGCAGATGGTGTTTTATCGCATCGCCGATATGCGCGCCCATGCGCTGCTGTCGACGCTCTACCTGATCTACTGCAAGACCTGATAGTTCAGATAATACTAATATAACGAAGGAGAGTCGTCATGAATCTGGATCGTGCCGTGCTAAGCTTTGCTGGCGTTATCGTTCTCTTGAGCCTTGCCTTAGGCTACTTCGTGAGCCCCTACTGGTTCCTCCTCACCGCATTTGCCGGACTGAACATGCTGCAGGCAGGGTTTACCGGTGTTTGCCCGGCGGCAGTGATATTCAGGCGGTTGGGGGTTAAGGCTGGTTCCGCTTTCCGCTAAGGGAGAGGCCATTCTTTTCTGCATACCGCATACCGCGAGAGCAGCCCTTGATGCAGATCAATGCCCGCCGACCAGTCTAGGCTATGTATAGCTAAATCTTTTCTGTTGGATCGCGCGCTGGCGTGACCTGAAAGTTTGCCGTGAAGGAACGCGAGATGGACCCTATTGACGAGGGCAGCGGCAAAGGATGCTGCTGCGGACATCAGGACAGCCAGGAAGCTGGCCACAGCGGAGGCGACGGGCATCCCGGGAGAATGGAAGGGATGAAGATGGGCCGAGGTGGCATGCGTGCGATGCCCGATATGATGAGTGAGGGGGGCGCAACGCCGTCCGACACAATTCGCGATAGCACACCGGAGCTTCGTGGGCTGTTCAATGACTGGCTGACAAGCCTAGGAGACAAGGCATTATCGGCGCTGAACGAGGGCGAGAAGGATGCGGCAGCCCTCGCAGCAGCGATGGGAACAAGCGAAGAAGCCGCGCGCTACGTGCTCGTCCAGCTTGCCGCAAAAGGCAGGATCTTCCTCATCGGCAAGCGTAAAAGCGATGAACGAAATCAATCCCCTCCGGGAGATGTGCTGCAGGCGACATGATGAGGGGGATGCCTAAGTTACCAATCCTGGCACAGAGGAGCATGAGATGACAGTAGCTAAAAAGGTCACGATAATCGCTGCGGCCATATTTGCGGCAATGGCTATCGGCGGAAACGTGAAGGCGCAACAGTCCGAAGTGCAGCAAACTCAGCCAGGGCCAGGCTATAGGATGGGGCCCTCGATGATGGGCGGCTGGGGGATGCGGCATTGGATGGGAGGAGACGATCAAGATGCCCCAATGTGCACGAGGATGGCGAGCAACATCGACGGCCGGCTCGCTTTTCTAAAGACTGAGCTGAAGATTACCGAGGGCCAGGAATCGCTCTGGACTGCCTACGCTAAGGCGGCGCGTGACAATGCGACTAACATGGCTGCCCGTTGCACCACGATGATGGGCGAAAATGGACCCGCGAGACTCTCCTTACCCGATCGGCTTGATCTGCGGGAGCAGTTCATGGCCGCCCAGCTTGAATCCTTGCGCACGCTGAACAAAGCGCTGAAGCCGCTCTACGCCGCCTTGGATGATAATCAGCAAAAAGCAGCGAATGAGCTGATTTGGGGCCCGATGGGAATGATGTAGTGAGCCAATGATGTGGTGGTGGAACGATGCTTCGCAGGGCGAAGGCTGGCCGTGGGGGTGGATGCTCATGCATGGGATAGGGTCCATATTTTTCCTCGCGCTGATCATCGGCGGCGTGATCTTGCTGGTGCGGTTTGTAAGTAGCGACCAGCCAAGCTTCCGCGGAAGGGACTCTGCCGCCGGTCAGATTCTTGAAGAACGCTATGCGCGCGGCGAGATCAATCGCG
>JBAUNL010000348.1:0-4254 GCA_049579205.1 Rhodomicrobium sp.
CATTTTGCGATTCCGCTTTTGGCTGCTTAGCTTTGGCTTCTTCCTCAGAACTTTCTCTACTATTACCAGTGATGGTTCACAAGTTTGCGCCGGTTCCCGATATAGGCCCTCGCGTTTGAGGAGCCTCCTTCAGGTCCGCGGATTCGGCCGTGGCGGAAAGAACGTGCGCAAAGCCCATGGCCTATGCGCCCGAACCGCCCTTCGACAGTGGTACGCCCGAGAGGGCTCCTGCCGCCATCCTAGAGCGGGCGCGGCGGTCAGTTCAGGCTATGACGGCGCAAAGGCAGGAAACAGCGCGTCGTGTGGCAAGCAGGCTCGGCATCGATGTCCAGCCGGCACGCGCGGAGTAACTTCGCACCAATGGATGGCGGGAACCGAGGGTAAATTGGCGCTCTCGCCAAACGGCGCCTTCCCGGATCAAGCGGGCCGGTCGCAGTACAACGCGCCATCAAGCGTGCCGTCGCAGCGGCTGAAAGAAATCTACTACAAATTAGGAGATTATCATGACGACGATCACTTTCACGAAAACCAATCCACCGGAATGGCTCTTGGCCTTTTGGAAGGAGATTGACGACAAGACCTTCGGCAAGGGATTCGATTGTTTCGCCGCAAATGCGGTTTGTAATCTTGGCGTCGCCGATTGGCATGGACGGGAGGCAATCAGGCAGAATTTGCGTAACTTCATCGACAAGGGCTTTACGGCCCATCATGATGTCGTGGAGTACTGGGACAGCCCTTTGCTAAAGGTGTTTCACGGCAAGGTCACGATGGCGTTCGATGATCCTGCAGCGCCAGTCGTGAAGCCGACGATGACTCATTTCTTCTACATGGACGAGACCGATCCCGCCAAAGTCGGCAGATGGATTGGATCGGTAGGCCCGACAGGGTTTTAGACCGCGAAGGGCAAATTGAGGACGGGCGTGCACTCAAGCCGGCCCTCAGTCTGTTCTTGTAGCTCCGCCCAAACTCGACGGGGCCAATGACAGCCAGATGGTAGGTTCCGTCCTACAATCTAAGGTAAATGTAAATCGGTTTATTAAAATTCTAGGTTTTGTTAGCGTCTGGGCCTGGTCCGTTGGTTTGGCCTCGATTACGCCCATGGAAGAAGTGATAAAAGGGCAAAAAGCCGCGTGGAATTTGCGATTTGCAGGCTTGAAACCCTAGAATGCCCGCACGCGCGTTTTTCTAGGTCATGCCTTCGCCATCTTGATCAATGTCTTGCACCGAATGCAGCCGGCGCAGAGGACGGCAGGGCCCCCATTTTTCTCCGAGAGCATTCTCAAATAGCGTGGGCGCCCTTGAAGAAGACGTCGAGAACTCCACGGATAGACCTGCCACGGCGCCCTCAACTTCAGGAAGGGTGAGATCGACGAGACAGGGCCGGGCGCCAGGCCTTATGGTTGTATGTTTGCGGATAATGGCACGTGCTGGGACGGCTGGAATGAAGGGACCTTCGCCCGCATTTGCGATAACCTGCCAGCGGCGGCGCATGGCTTTGCCTTTTTCGAGTCCAGTCACATCCACGGCCATGGCGCCCCGATCGGAGCCAAATGGCTCAAGCCTCCGGCTCATCCAAAGAATGGGACGAAGGAAAACCGTCAATTTCGGAAGCAGTCCGCGCGCCCGCAGGGACAGGCGGGGAGCTTGAGTTTCAAGCCCTTTGCCTAATTGTTCTGTATCACGAAACCGGTTTAGCTCGAATTTCCTTTGAATTACATCCAGTGTTGGAAGGGAGACTTCGGGCGGGACAGCGGACGGGACGAGATCGGCCTGCCTTGATTACGAAAGCATGTGAATATAGTTCGTAGAACCTCCATCGCTAGGTGGGTAACGATCACATACCCCAGGAATACGAGCTGCTGAGCTTGGAAAAGTATGTCGAGCCAAAGAACCTGCGTATCAGGCAATTGAAGAGCAATAACCTGGTCGTGGAAACCTTGAGCACGAAGCAGCCAACCCCTTACGGTTGTGGGAAAGTGGATAGCCGAGAATGTGAACGCGAATAGAGCGACCATCATTGTGAAGGCGAAAGCCGATAACCGTATGATTAACGACATGAGGTGCGCTCGTTTTTAACGCCGCGTGACAGTTTGTTCAGCAATCTCGCTATTGTCAATGTCGGTCAGGCCCTTTGTAGCGTCGCTTCGCATTGCGTAAGAGCTCTCGTCGGGTCAGAAAAACAGATTTTCTCCCGCTTATGCTGAACAACAGCAAGCGCTTGTAAGCGATCCTACCCTGTGAGTTTGGCGCCCAAATGCGCCCCATCACTGGCGTGCGGGCTCCAAAAGAACGACGCGGTTCAATCGACGACCATAGACAGCGCAGGATCACTGCTTGGGCCGGACTCGGGTGAATTCTGATCGGCAATTTCAACTATTCCGCGATTGATGAAGAAGCTGAAGTTGACGCTCCGAGTTTACGAGTGAGTGCATCGCATGTAAGTGCTCAAACTTATGCGTTCCAAGGCCGCGGCCACTTTGCAGCAATCTTCGCAATCTCTCGATACGGTTTACAAGCATTGGAATTCCGGCTTCCCACGCTGCTAGCAGTTTAGGAGCAATTTCAGAAGCGGCCCTTCGCTGGTGGTCGACCTTGAGCAAATGTGCCAGCAAATAAGGAAAGCCCCACGTACCACGGCTCGGATTGCGGATGCGGCCTGGGAGTGCAATGACCCGGTAACCGAACTCCTGGAACACGGCAGACATGTCTTCCGCGGTCCAAACTGTATAGAATTCCTCGATCGAAGCTGGCCCGAGCATCTCATAAACGAAGACGGGTGTGCCAACATCCGTAACTATATCGAGATTTGCGAGAAGTACTGGCAGGTCTGATAAGGGCACCTCGTGCAAAACGTTAACGAGCAAAACGGCGTCAACCCTGTCAGGCAAGGTCATCCTCCGAGAGGCTTGCCAAGGCGCCGCTTTCCTCTGTCCGCCAAGATTAAAAGCCGCGCTTACAATGGTGGGTCTTTGCGGATCAATCAGCAGCAACTCATCCAGCGCGCTACACGCAAAACAGTAGGGACATTCCGTGATATGGAGGCGCTGTCTGTCGCAATCATGGAAGTGGTTACCATTTGGGAATTCGCTGTCGGGCCTGCGAAGATGGGGAAGGGACTGGGCCACATCGACGCATAGATACTTTGTCTCTTTGGCGATCGGATTGAACTCAGGAGTTTCCCCGACTTGTTCTCGACTTTGACGCGCCAGAGAATAGAAATAGTGGCGGCTCCGCCCCAGACCTGATCCGTAATCCATGATCGTTTGAGGATGGCCGTTCCGCCTATTGAGAAGCGAAATGAGATCGCACAACATCTCCCGGAGTGGAAGCTCCATCTGCTGTTCCCTTGGCGCTACAACATCATCTCTAATAACCCCAGAGTAGTACTCCTTGACTAGGGCTCCGATTTGCGTGCCAGGCGTGCTCGCCCCACGTTCAAGGTAGAACTCGGCGATCCGGGCAAACATGTCTTTTGCATCAATGATCTGCGCGATCAGTTCGCTTTCTCTTTTGCAGACAAGGTCAGCGACGGAAATCCAATGAGCGATCATAGCATGCTTGACCGATGAAAAGAGTACGGGCTCGATGAGACTGCGCTGCGCGGTGGCTTCGATGGCGTCAATCAATCTATCGACTTCACGCAGAAGCTTGGTCGCCCGAAGGACCAAAAGGTAGGGGTTTGCATGCTCTGCGAGCATGGAGTTCAACCCTCTCATGGGAAGAGAGAGGGCAACTCCTGCCACGAGGTTTCCTGCCAACCGAAGTCTTTGCAAGATACGCAAGAGAACCACAACGAAGGGTAATTCGCGCGTAAGCCCTTCGTAGCGGTGGATAAATGCTTCAACCGCGGGGAACTCTTTTGCAATCGGCATTGTGTTCCTTTTTTCGGGAGAGCCCCATCTCCTGGCGTTCTGCCCGTGCATTGCCCGAAGCGTCTTAGTCCCGTTCTCCACGGATTTGATCCAGCGCGCCTAGATGTAGGGTCAGCTCATGGAGGCTTTCGGTTTGCCGCAGCTTTTCGGTCAAGTGATCTTCAAGGCGCTTGATGGAGAGGAAGCGGCGGAGCATTTGCGCCAAAACCTGAAGAGATCCCGAATCGATTTGATAGAGGAGCCTCGAAGCTCTTAGACGCGCGTAATTGCGCCGAATGGAAGCCAGATTTTTAAGTGAACTTGCGTTCTCCAGGGGATCAAGGGAAAGGTCCTGAATCGTCGCGTCAGCCAGCGAATGTAGAATGCCAAGCGCAGACCAGCG
>JBAUNL010000349.1:0-5466 GCA_049579205.1 Rhodomicrobium sp.
TAGTTCTGTCGAGATGGAGTTCGATGGAAGCAATTGAAGTTTTTGCTGGGAGCGATCTTTCGAAGGCTGTGGTCGAGCCAGGAGCGGTCGCGGCGCTTGTTGACTTCGATGACATCGTTCAGCACTACGAGATCATCGAGACCGTTTGAACAGGGATCGAAACCGGAAAATATAGGCAAAATGCCCGCTTAAGCCCTGATAGCGGATGTTGACTTTACACCTCGGCACTCACACTCCGGGCCAGCAGCGGACCTCACGTGCAGGCGTGTGCATTTTAAAACGTGATGTAGAAGCCGGAGCTTGGCATGCCGCTGGATTTACGTTTGGGGTTGAGTCCCTAGGCCCTTCGCGCAGCCCTTTTCAGCTCTTTCGCCGATCCGGGGCAGCGCGGAGAAAAAACCTTTCCCAACCGGCTCCATGAGCAGCGTCCGGGCGTGTGCGTGTTTGCGGGCGCGAACGAACACAGGATAAAGGCCACGCCCGCCCGCCCGGCCGTGCATACCCGACTAAATTGCATCCACCTCTTGAAGGACCGGGTATCGCAGCCAATCTAATCCAATGAGATGGTATATGGATGGTGTATAGATGGTTGATACCATACACGAGCTGCGGCCGAAGACCGGCGATACCGAGAAGATCACGATCAACCTCGGATATGTCGATCTCGGCCACGTCGACCTGATGGTGCAGGAGGGCTTCTACTCGAACCGCAGTGACTTCATCCGCACCGCAATTCGCAATCAGCTTGAACGGCACGCGGAAGTAGTCAAGCAGACCGTAGCCCGAAAGACGCTGGATCTCGGGCTGAGGCACTACAGCCGCGAAGATCTTGAGGCGGTCCGTGCTGCCGGGCAGACGCTTCACATCCATGTGCTGGGACTTGCCAACATTGCTCAGGATGTCACGCCCGAGCTTGCCCGCGCGGCGATTGCCTCGCTCTCGGTGCTGGGAGCGCTGCATGCCAGCGCGGCGGTCAAGGCTGCTCTGGCCGACCGGATTCGATGACCGGCCATGGCCGCCGCCGCGTCCCGCCTTTGACGAACAAAGGCGATCCACAGGCAAGGTCACCGGCGCCACGAGGTTCCCGGTGGAACGCTTGACCTGTTTCTGAATACAGGAGGTACCCGACATGAATGATAAACTGCATCCGATGCTAGCGGCAGCCCGCCTCACCCGCGCAGGGCAGCTCATCGAAGCGACCGAGTTTCTGCAACGCCTGCTTCGAGGCGAGACGCCGGGCCCCGCGTCCGGCACCTTCCGCGGCACCGTAAACGGCCCGGGCGCGGGGGCATCGGGGATCGTCGAGGGTGCGCCACGCCGGGCCGAGGCGCACGGTCCCCAGCCTTCCGGACGTAAGACCTGGACCTGGAGACGGTCCACCGGCAGGGCGGAAGGAGCGGCCCAGCCGCAAATACCCGAGGTGCTGCGCGCCTTCGTCGAGCGCGTCAACCGGATCGGGCCGGAGACGGCAATTCCTGGACTACCGGGGCGATCTCCGGCGCAACTGCCTGACCCGGTGCCGGATGGCGCACACTTCGTGGAGAGGTTTTACAGCAGCCAAGCCGGAAGCCGCGCCTACAAGCTTTATATCCCCAGCGGCTATCGTGACCAGGCGCTCCCCTTGGTCGTCATGCTGCACGGCTGCACCCAGACGCCCGATGACTTCGCCGCCGGCACGCGCATGAACGCACTGGCCGAAGAGCGCACCTGCTTCGTCGCCTATCCAGCGCAGGCCGCCTCCGCCAACCCATCGAAGTGCTGGAACTGGTTCACCCCCGGCAACCAGCAGCGCGGCGCGGGTGAGCCTTCGCTGATCGCAGGCATGACCCGCCAAATCATGCGCGACTACTCGGTCGACCCACAACGCGTTTATGTCGCCGGGCTCTCGGCAGGCGGCGCGGCGGCAGCCGTCATGGGCATGACCTACCCCGATCTCTACGCCGCGATTGGCGTGCATTCCGGTCTCGCCTGCGGAGCCGCCAGCGACCTGCCCTCCGCGTTCGCCGCAATGCGGCAGGGCGAGCCCGTCGCCTCCGGCGTGCTTTCTAGCCCCGCCTTGGGAACTGACAGCGACTTGCTTTCTATGTTGAACGCTGTGCTGCCTGGCAAGCCCGCGGCGTTTGAAGCGCCTTCCAGCAGTGCGGGGGATGCGCGACGCCAGCGGGCCGTCCCGACGATCGTGTTCCACGGAGATCAGGACACTAGGGTCCACGTACGCAACGGCGATCTGGTCATCGAACAGTCGAGGACAACGGCTGCCATGGACCTGCACACAAGAGAGGAGCACGGCCAGGCGCCGGGGGGGCATGCTTACAGCCGCACCCTCCACGCCGATGCAAGCGGCCAGGCGATCCTCGAGCAATGGGTTATCCATGGAGCTGGCCATGCCTGGTCGGGCGGCAGCCCCGCCGGGTCCTTCACCGATCCGCGGGGGCCTGACGCTGGGCGGGAGATGCTCCGCTTCTTCCTTGAGCACTCACATCCCGCACCGGGCGCTAACGGCGACGCGACGCATGATGCACCCGCCGCGCAAGGGAAGCCGGCGCGAAAGCGGAGGAACTTAAAACGATCGTAACCTGACCCGATGGTGGGAGCGCCTGCCATTGTGATTAGGGTGCAGCGGGCAACCAAGCACGGCGTCGAGCCTTTGCTCGACGCCCGGAATCTTCACCGCCTGCCCTCGCGCGCGATCAGGCGGCCATTGATTAAGGAGCAGCCGGCCACTTCGTCCGCAAAGGGTCAGGGACGGAGATGGCGAATATTGGCGCCGCCCTGCCGCTTATTACTCAACTGCGGAAGCTGCTCAACCGCTCGAACTTTTCGCGCGGGGTCAAAAGATAAAATGTTGCATTCCCGGGAGGTGAGCCCCCAAAATCTCGCGATGTGGTAGGTCGAAGAAATCCCGGCATCTTCGAAGTAGGGCGCAGACATCCCGTAAGCATGGCCTCCTTTGCCAAGAGTATCGATGGGTACAGCGTGACCCATGCCCGGAATGATGAATCTCTCGATCACCGGAACGCCCAGCGAGTTCATCCAGAAGTGCCGCAAATGGCCCGCGGTCCGGACCTCTATTGGGGCTCCTTCGTCGATCTTATGAACGTTGCACCATTGCCGCACGATCGCATCGGCGTTCGCAGGCGCAACCGTGGTGTCCGATCCTCCATGCCATACTGAGAGCTTCGGCCAGCGGCCCCGATGCCGGGAAGCGGCACGAACCTTGTCGCCAAGATCGGCCGGCGATCTACCGGTATCGCCTTTCATGGCAGCGAGAGCATCCCAGAGGTTGGACGCTACGCCAAAGGGCAGACCCGCGATAATCGCACCGCCCGCGAACATGTCAGGGTAAGCGGCGAGCAGCGCGGACGTCATGGCCCCACCGGCGGACAGCCCGGTCACATAAACGCGCCTGCGGTCCAGCCCGTGATAGTTAATCATGTGATTCACCATGTGCCGGATCGAGAGAGCCTCGCCGCAGCCACGCCCGATGTCGCCTGGTTGAAACCAATTGAAGCCGCGTTGTGCGTTGTTCGACGGCCGTTGCTCCGGAATAAGCAAGGCGAAGCTGGTCTTCTTTGCAAGTTTGCTCCAGCCTGACCCGTGATTGATATCCTGAGCGTTCTGTCCGCATCCATGCAGAACAACGACGAGCGGTGCCGCGCCGTGAAGTCCGCCCGGAACGAACTTCAGCATACGAAGACGCCCGGGATTGCTTCCGAAAGCTGTCACTTCCGACAGGTGGTGCGGCTGGGAGTGCAAAGAAATCGGTGATGGGTTCGGATGGCACGGCCATGGAGGACGGCGGCCCGCCCGGACTTCGTTAAGGACAGTGGCAAGTGATTGCATAAGGGCCTTTCAGGACAGCGCCGGAAGACTTGATGTAGCTCCGGATATTTCTCAAGATTCATTTCGCCTTGATATGACCAAGCTGTAGCAAACGCTTTCCTCTGGCGGGGTCAGCCTAAACGCTCAGTCCAATTTGCGGCCCGACCAAAACGGGGACGCTGGCCCCTTTGACCTGTATCACGCTTTGTGCGATGCACAAAATATGTTGCGATGCGCAATGATTAGGCGGACGAGCTTGGAACTGCGGCGCAAGCAGCTTGAGGAAAGCGTGGCCCGTTATCTAACCCAGCTCGATACAGCAGACCGCCAGGAACCAAGCGAGGCGCTGTCTGCCAAGGCCGTGCATTTGAAGGAGAAAATCGCCAAGATCGGCGAGGAAATGAAAAAACTCGAGACAATCGAGAAGCAGATGTTTGCCTCGCCGGACCAGCAAATCTCGCTCACCGATCCCGACAGCCGCTCCATGGCCACGAGCGGGCGCGGTTCCGGCATGGTTGGCTACAACGTGCAAATTGCCGTTGATACCGAGCATCATCTGATCGTGGCGCACGAAGTAACGAATGTGGGCAACGACACCGCGCACCTGGCCAGCATGGCAGCCAAAGCGAAGGAAGCGTTGCAGGCGGACAAGCTCGAAGCGGTTGCCGATCGCGGCTACTTCGAGGGCGGGGAAATCCTGGCCTGCGAAGAGGCCGGCGTCACAGTAACGCTGCCAAAGCCGATGACATCGGGCTCAAAATCGGAGGGGCGGTTCGGCAAACAGGACTTTGTCTATATTCCCAGCGAGGATGTCTATCGCTGTCCAGCCGGGGAGCATCTCAAATACTACTTCACCAATGTCGAGCGGGGAAAGACCCTGCGGCGCTACTGGACGAACGCATGTCAGAGCTGCGCCATCAAGCCTCAATGCACCAAGGGCAAGCAGCGCCGCATCACGCGCTGGGAGCACAAGCATGTCGCGGAGGCCGTGCAGCGGCGGCTTGACGAAAACCCTGAAGCGATGCGCGTGCGGCGCGAGACGGCCGAGCACCCCTTCGGGACGCTGAAGGCACGCATGGGGGCAACGCACTTTCTCATGAAAACGCTGCCGAAGGTCGCCAGCGAAATGGCGCTGCATGTGCTCGCCTACAATTTCACGCGGGTGATGAATATTATCGGCGTCAAGCCCCTGATGGCCGCCATCGCGGCGTGAAGCGCGCCGCCGCACCATTTGGTGGCCCTATAACCGCCTAATACGGCCCTGAAGCGCTTCAGGGGTGCCCCCAGAAGCCCGAAAAACGCATTTCTCGAAAATCGCTGTGCGCTCTCGCCTTTCCCAGACTCAGGTTCAGCCTTTTCACGCGACCTGGACCCCGAGCGGACTCTGTGGTGAATTTCAGAACTTCCTGGAAGCCTTTCAACACGGCGGCAGAAACAAATCGGCAGTCAGCTTTCTCCGCATGGCACGAGGGCTGCAAACACTTTGCCGCTCGTGAAGTTCTTATCGCGATTGTTCACCGCTTTGAACTTACTGCCATCGATCGCAACGCTGGCCTTGGTGAGGAGCCCCAGCTTGCGGCAAAGCTCTACGAAGCGCGCGCAGACTTTGCGGATGGCTGGGCCATTGTCTTTGCGGAAATCGGC
>JBAUNL010000350.1:0-4571 GCA_049579205.1 Rhodomicrobium sp.
AGGGCTCCCGCCAGCGCGGCGCTGAAGACGGTCTTGCCAACGCCCGTATCCGTCCCAGCAATAACGAACCGCATGCTCACTGGCCGAGCCGCTCAAGCTCGAAGCGAAGAGTCTCAATCATGCCGTCCACGGTTTCCTGACTGGTATTAAGCGTGAGGGCGATCCGCAGCCGCGCCGTGCCCTCCGGCACCGTCGGTGGCCTTATCGCGCGGATATCGTAGCCGTGAGCACGCATCGCGGAGGCTAGCGCGGTTGCTTTTTTATCGGCGCCGGTAATGACGGGGATTATTTGCGAGTTGCTGCGCTTCACTCCACAGCGAGCTTCAAGCAAGGTGTTCGCGCGGTGGATCAGCTGCTGAAGGCGTTCACGAAGCTCTGGCCGCTGTTTACAGACCCGAAGGGCGGCCCGGACAGCTGCTGCAATCAGGGGGGAAGGTGCCGTCGAAAAAATGAAAGGCCGGGAATAGTTGATTATGAGTTCGCGGATTATTCGTGGGCCGCAAAGAAGGGCACCTGCGCAGCCCAAAGCTTTTCCACAAGTGTGAAGAAAGATTACTTCCGGCCTGCCTTCCAGGGCAGCGCCTAAGCCGATGCCGTCCGGACCGAAAACCCCGGTTGCGTGTGCCTCATCGATAACGATGATGCCGTCATGCCGCTTCGCGATCTCAGCAAGATCATTGAGAGGCGCGCGGTCGCCGTCCATGCTGTAAAGGCTCTCAACCGCCAACCAGGGCCGCCCCTTGCCGCCCCCCTTGCGCCATGCCCTGATCTTCTCTTCGAATGAATTCGCGTCGTTGTGCGCTGCCTCGACGCGCTCTGCTCGTCCAGCCCTTAAGCCATCATGGGCGCTGGCGTGGATCAGGCCGTCGTACACAACGATGTCACCCTTTTGCGGCAGGGCCGCGAACAGCGCATAGTTCGCCGCAAATCCGCTGCTGAAATAGATGGCGCTTTCGGAGCCGAAAAAAGCTGCGGCCTCCTCCTCCAACCTCTCGTGCTCAGGGTGGTGTCCGCGCAGGAGCCTGGAGGCGCCGGCCCCAACAGGCACGCCGCGCTCTAATGCCGACCGGACTGCATCCTTCAACTCGGTCGAGTTCGCAAGGCCTAAATAGTCGTTTGAGGAGAAGTCATGGCCTGCGGGCAGAGCAAGGCTTCTCAGCCGCCCGCGATCCTGCAATTCCGAGAGCAGATGTTCATACGGCTGCTGCATGGTCCAAAGGAACCTCCGCCGCCATCGGGGACAGGCCAAGTTTTGAGAACAGAAGCGCATCCTTGCTCTCGGAAGGATTTGCGGCGGTCAGAAGCGTATCCCCAAGGAAGATCGAATTCGCGCCCGCAAAGAAGCAAAGCGCCTGCATTTCGTCTGTCATCGCAGAACGCCCGGCGGAGAGACGTACCACCGATCGAGGCATCATGATGCGTGCCAGGGCAATCGTGCGGACGAATGCAAGCGGATCGAGGGGCGGTGTATCGGCCAGAGGCGTTCCCGGCATGGGGATGAGCAGGTTGACCGGCACGCTCTCCGGATGTTCAGGCAAGTTCGCGAGCGTGATAAGCATATCGATCCTGTCTCCTGTGTCCTCGCCCATGCCCACGATGCCACCGCAGCACACCTTGATGCCGGCGGTCCGGACGTTTTCAAGCGTGTCGAGCCGGTCGCCGAAAGTCCGGGTGGAGATGATTTTTTGATAGTAGGACTCGGATGTATCTATATTGTGATTGTAATAATCAAGCCCCGCATCCTTGAGTCGATCGGCATCCTCAGGGGTAAGCATTCCAAGGGTCATGCATGTTTCAAGGCCAAGGGCTTTCACGCCCTCGAGCATGGCGCAGAGCGCATCGAGGTCTCTTTCCTTTGGGCTGCGCCACGCCGCTCCCATGCAGTATCGGCTCGCGCCTGCAGCTTTCGCCTTGGCAGCCTCCGCCACGACCCGCTCCACTTCCATGAGCTTCGAGGCCGGCAGACCAGTTTCATAATGCGCCGATTGGCTGCAATAGGCGCAATCTTCGGGACAGCCGCCCGTTTTGACGCTCAGCAGGCGGCTCAGCTGGACCTTGTTCGGATCGAAATGGCGCCGGTGTACGGTGTGTGCTTTGAACAGAAGATCGTTGAAGGGGGCGTTATGGAGAGCCTCTGCTTCTGCTTGACTCCAGTCGTGGCGTTCGTCGAAATCCGAAGACAAGGCCGGTCAACCCTCTTTTAATTGTGTGCTGTGTGTGCTTGTAGACCGGCGCCCCCTTGTTCGCAACCGCAAGTCTTCTTGGTTGCCGAGCCCTGGGGCGTCAGGAGGCCATCTTGAAAGAGGCTGTATCGGCGGAGGCTTGGTTGGAAGCCCTATCCCGAACTATGCGCTCTTTGGGGAAGTGCACGATGACGGAGGTGCCCTTCCCAGGAGCGCTGTCGATGTTCACCCAACCTCCGTGCAGCTCGGTAAGCTGAACGGCGAGAGGCAAGCCGAGGCCAGTACCCTGGAAGCGGCGCGCAAGGCTGTTGTCCACTTGCCTAAAAAGCTCCAAAGCTTCCCGTACTTCGTTAGGGGACATCCCGATCCCCGTATCTCGAACGGTCAAGCTGAGGCCACCGTCTTCCTCCAACGCAGCGGCTATGCCGACTGAGCCTCCGGGAGGAGTGAATTTGATCGCATTCGACAGGAGATTGGCGACGATCTGGTTGAGCTTAATCTTGTCCCCGATAACAGCTGTATCAATGTCCGGGTTGACCGACGTTAAGGAAAGCCCCCCTTGGGCTGCCTGGCGCGCGACGGCATCAACGCTTCCCTCGATGAGCGGTTCAAGCTTTATTTGCTCTTCTTGCAGCTCCAGTGTTCCGGCCTCGATTTTGGTCACGTCCAAAATGTCGCTTACAATGTTGAGAAGTTGCGTGCCGGAAAGATTTATATCGGACGCATATTCCGCGTAGCGATTGACATCCTCTCCAAATAGCTTGTCTCGAATAATCTCCGAGAAGCCTAGTATCGCGTTCAGCGGCGTACGAAGCTCGTGGCTCATATTGGCCAGGAACGTGCTCTTTGCCCGATTGGCATCCTCCGCCTGCCGCCGCGCCGAGTCGAGTTCCGCATTCATCTTCCTAAGCTTGATGCGCTCTCTCGCTAGTTCTTCTGTGATCGAAAGCAACGCGCGATGCTCTCTCCTTACCTTTTCGCTTTCCTGATCGAGTGCGACGGATTGTTCCACGCGCCGTGAAATCTCACGGTTGAGCATGAACATCATGATAAGCGGCAAGCTCAGCGCAGCAATTCCAAGACCGATGACGATTGCGGCTCGATAATTCGCCGCGGCCAGGATTTCCTCTTCGCCTAGACCGGCGACAACGTACAAAGGAAAGTCGGCAACCTTTCGCCAGGAGTATAACCTGACCACCCCATCGCGTGAACTTTTACGGGTATATTCCCCCGAGTCTGCCTTGCTATCTGCGAGAGCGGCTTTGAAATCCGTAGCTCCAGTTCCCGTGCTGTCCGGGTCAAAACCCCCGGCACCCGTAAATCTGGCCATGGTTGTACCGTTGCCACTGATAAGCAACATGGAAGCGGTCTTTCCCAGCTTTATCTTTTGATGCAAGCCCGTCAGCAGCTCAGGTGCTAGCGCGAAGCTGAGAATCCCGGCAAATTGGCCATCCTTTGAGTCTAACCGGCGCGTTGCCGGAATGATGAGGCGCTTTGAGATTTTCCCAAGAACCGGTTTGCCAATAAAGAAACCGAGGTCAGGATTGTTCCGGTGAGCGGCATAGTAGTCGCGATCGGATAAATCGGCGGGCGGCCCGGCAGGATCAAGCGTTGCCCTGGCTTTCCCCTCCGCGTTTACGATAACCATCTGTACAGCGGGGGTCAGGAGCTCATGAATTTTCGCCTTCCAGGCTCTCAGATCGAATGCCAGCCCTTCGGCTTCGACGCGCCCCTTCAAAAACTCCATTGCGTCGGCGACGCCATTCAGCGTGCCGCGAACTTGTTCTTCGAGCGCGGCGGAGAGATTTGCGGCCTCATTTCCCGCTTGCTCCAATTCCGTTTGGCGCTCTTCGATAACCACTGCGGCTACCAAGGCACATATCGCCACCATAATAGCAGCGCTGAAAGCCGCAATACGCTGTTTCAGCAATCTGCCTGATTTTTGCCGGCATTGCTCGTTTGACTGAGTGTCCATCGGTAACTAAGCAGTACAGCCCAATACTTACTTACGCAGCTAGCGGCAAGATTTGATTAAGACTTGTGAAAATCCGTGGCTATGTGATAAAAATCACATGTTATCACGAACTAGTGCAAGAAATTCTCTGGTAACGTTGTTGTTCCATTAAGAGAAGAAAAAAATTTTTAGTCTAAATCTAGAATAATCTGAGTTTGTCTAAGTTGCAGATGTTACTTACTGACTAGATGGAATTAAATGATCCATATAATACCCAATTGATAATCGGTATGAGGAAGCTTCGCAGAATCTTCAGGGCGACCGCACAAGCTGTGGAAGGCGAGACGAATTTTAGCACATTGAGTACTTCAGCCGCCGATGTGCGGCAGTTTGACATAATTTCAGCGGCGCCGTTTAAACGTGCTCCAATCGGC
>JBAUNL010000351.1:0-20781 GCA_049579205.1 Rhodomicrobium sp.
GTCCTAGCGATTGGCCCGATTTGTCTAAGAACATCCACAATATCTTGTTCATTTTTGCCGAGCGTCGATTCAACATCCCATTCTCCCGGTAGTGTCGAAACAACCTCATCACTTATGGCGATAAATGGGTTTGTCCTGCAAAAATTTAAAAGTATGGCTTGGGGAGGAGCAAACCCTCTCATTCTATGGTGTCTGCTAATCGCCTTTCTTAGTTCTGATAGTTTCAGTGGCGTCCCTACCGAAAGCACCTTTCTTATCATATTTAGCAAACGGTTTCTCTTTTGATTTGGTAGAGAGAACCAGTCCTTACTTTCGTCAAGCCAACAAAGATCAGGGCGACTTGATAAGATCAACCTAACTAACTCGGGCGAAACCGACATCCCCGTTTGAGCGCAAACTTCTGATACCGTGGTCACCCCCCAGCGCGATACCAATCTCCCGGACGCAGAATTTACATCCCCAACGAAGGCTCCCATGCCAGAAGGCACGACTAGACTTGTATCTTCGTGCTCGATAATCTCAAACGGAGCAGGTTCGTCGTCAAACTCAAAAACGGACTCTAAGCCCGTAAGATCGAATGGGCAGGCCGTTAACCCAGCTTCCAAGAGGGCCTCCTGAATGTCAGTTGCAAGACCGGGGATAAGGCTCTCCACAAGCTCAACTGCAGAAGACACCGCCGAAAGCATGCAAAGCTTTTCACTTGAAGGTACAGTCCCCCTCACCTTCGCTACGATCTGACGAATACGCTCCCTGGTAACATCGTATTCCTGTCCCACGGCCTCTAACGTTTTTCTTCCGCTCCCGTCAAACCCGTAGAACCTGATCGTCGCATCTACCAATTTGGGAGAACAATACCCCCCAAGCAAGTGTCTAACTTGAGCTTCCAAGTCTATCAGATCGTCACTATGAGTATAACTCTTCGCATTATTAGACGCCAATAAAATCTTTTGAGCCTCGTCTTCTGACCATCCAACAATTGTGGTATCTAACCCTAAGTCAAGCCGCTGTAGTTCATCCTCGATTTCCTTAAGAGTCGTTCTACCACAATTCTTTTGAGACATGAGTGCATTGGGGGACAACTGGAGCAACTCACCAACATACGTAATGCGTAATCGCTGGAACACTCCACGTGCTCGAACAGAAACCTTTAGCGACGCTGCGTGCCGTGCAAGAATAGCTTTCTTGTTTGCGGTAAGTTGATCAAAGATTACGATATTAGGTCCACCAGCAACATCCAGCCGTATTTTGTCAAGGAATGCCTGCAGCGTAACGTTCTCTCTTTGGAACACATCAACGACCTCCTTTTTTAGAGTGAAATGTCCGAATATATATTTGGAACGGTTGAGGTTCCCGGTCTGGGTACGGACAACTCTGGGATCGCACCCTTCGACATGAGTCGCGCCATGAACCTTAACCGCAGTAACACAACGGTTTTAACACTCTTCAGCTTTTTGGGAAGCAAGATTGAAGCGGTTAGACGTATTCTGATTGATGAGGAGCGAAAGAAGAGACTTAGCGCCGGACCAAAGCCTCAGAAACTGCTAACGTCTGATCCTGAAAACACAACCGCTTTTTAATAATATTGCTATCGCGTGCACAATGCATCGTAGGAAATAGCCGTGCTCTTACTCCTGTTGTCCTTTACGACGTTCACTGTCCGGCCTGACAATTGCCATAGCACGGGGATCATATCGTTTATGGCGGTCCGTCCCTCGTCTTTGAATAGCTCCAGTACCTCATATTCATAGGCAAGGTCTTCCAGGTCCGGGACAGTCGATCTGCAACTCAACCTGCTTGGCCCACGTCTCAGCATCGCGTTTGATCGTGAACGTCCTAGATTGATGTGGGAAGCCTTGCCTTCTGATCTGGACTAGGTACCTGCCTGTGGATGTCTTTGTGATGGTCGCCATGATGGTTCTCTCTCGTTCGTTGTGAATACACCGTGAGTGAGACCGGACCAGTCCAAGTTAGTGCGTTGAGTTTGCTATCATTTCCCACCAAGGACCGCCGCATAGCAGGTGAGGTTGTGGAAATGATAGGCGGAGAAAGGCTCGACCGCGAGGCCAGCCGTGGCGGTGGTCATGAGCACCGCGCCCACGATATAGATGGGCTGCCAAGTAAGCCGCTCGCGCACGCTCTTTGCCTCGAAATGCAGATAGCGGGCAAAGCGTTCATAGCCGGCGATAAGCGCCGCGGTTGCGGCGAAAGACATTTGAAAGCTTATGTCAATCAGGCTGTCGGGCAGGACGATGAGGATAAGAATACCTGCCAAAGCGACGTTGCGTAGCGATAAGGCCGGGCGGTTCAGAAGTATGGCGAGGAATACGACTGCAATCATGAGGTAGGATCGCACCGCAGCAATTGCAGCGCCGGAAAGAGCCAGATAGATGGTGACCGCGATAAGAGCAGTTCCGCCAGCCAGTGTGCGCACCGAATATCTCAGTGCGATGGAAGGAAAGAGGGCGAGTGTCCAGCGCAGAAACCAAAAGACGGTCCCGGCCACGAGCGACATGTGCAATCCGGAGATGGAGATGACGTGGGCGAGGCCGGAGCCGCGCAGATCATCCATCGAGCTTTCATCAAGGCCGGCCGTTTGCCCAACCGTGAGAGCCGCTGCTATCTCCCCCGTCTGCCTGGGCAGCATTGACGTAATACGAGCACCAATCACCGCGCGGAGGCTGGCGAGCTTCGTGCGCACCCTCATGTCCAGCGGTAGGTCATGCCCGTCGAGGGCGGCGGGCTTAGTCAATGAATATCCCGATGCCCCGATACCCTGGAAATAGCTCATGCGAGCGAAATCGTAACCACCAGGCATGACGGGCTCAGGAGGAGGACCAAGTATGGCACGGAACTTGACCGCACTTCCGGGATCGAGAGTCTCCTCGCCGCGCACGCTGACACGAATGCGAAAGGGCCTCTTTGCCACGTCCTTGTTTTCGTATTTGAGGCTCAACAACCGGATGACGGCACGGCCCCGCCGTGGCGTCTGCCGGTCGAAACCCTCCACGAAACCTTCGATATCGTAGGCGCCGTGCCGTTCGAGGATGGGCGCCGCCATGATGTCTGTGCGGAGCTTTGCCGCCAGAAAGCCTGCGCACGTGCAGAGCAATATGCTGCTGACGAGAAAAGCAAATAGATTTGAAGATGGTAAAGTACGCAGTGCGAGTGCGGCAATGAAAAGTCCGAGGGCGAGCGTGGTATCCGGCTCTTCCAAAAGTTCGAAATAAAGGCCCACGCCGGCGCCGAAGAAGACCGGAATCCACAGGCACCAGCGCCCTTGTTCGGCATCGAGTTGTCTGGCAAGCGCGCCACCAAGCCGCGCAACCGCAAGCCCCAGGATTCCATCCCGGCGCCGGACTCCCATCCCGGCCGGAGAGGCAACGCTCACTTGTCCCCACCCGCTACCAATTATAAATGCGTCATGTTACACCGCCTCGCGGTCCAAATGTCTACATGAATGAAAGTATCCCGATGGCATCCTCTTCCGGCGTGGTCACTCGCTTCGCCCCTTCTCCCACCGGCTATCTGCATATCGGCGGTGCGCGCACGGCCTTGTTCAACTGGCTTTATGCGAAGCATACCGGCGGAAAATTCCTGCTGCGAATCGAGGATACCGATCGCGTACGCTCTACCAAAGAGGCTATAGGTGCCATCCTCGACGGCCTCAAATGGCTCGAACTCGATTGGGATGGAGAACCTCTTTATCAATTCGAGCGGGCGCTTCGCCATCGCGATGCAGCGCAGGAGCTGCTGGAGAAAGGGCATGCCTTCCGCTGCTATGTCACGGCAGAGGAGCTTGAGGAGCGCCGGGCTGAGGCAGAGGTGGCCCGGAAAGCACTCTCCGAGGCCAAGAAGAAGCAGGCGCCAGCAGCTGAAGTCGCGCGCCTCCAGTCCGAGACCGCGCGCGCATTCCGCTCACCTTACCGGGACGGCGAGAAGGCCTCTCCAGCGCCGGATGCACCGTTCGTGGTGCGCTTGCGCGCGCCCACAGAGGGTGAGACCGTGGTGGAGGACCAGGTCCAGGGCCGCGTCGTTTGGCAGAACAAGGACCTGGACGACATGGTGCTTCTTCGCTCGGACGGCACGCCGACCTACATGCTTGCCGTCGTGGTTGACGATCACGACATGGGCGTCACCCACATAATTCGCGGCGACGACCACCTGACGAATGCGGCGCGGCAGACGCAGATCTATCGTGCCATGAACTGGGAAATCCCAGCCTTCGCGCACATCCCACTCATCCACGGGCCGGATGGGGCCAAGCTTTCGAAACGGCATAGTGCGCTGGGCGTGGATGCTTACCGAGCCATGGGTTATTTGCCTGCCGCGATGCGCAATTACCTTGCCCGGCTCGGCTGGAGCCATGGCGATGACGAGATTTTCTCGACGGAGCAAGCGATCGAATGGTTCGACCTTAACGCGGTGGGGCGCTCGCCCGCACGCTTCGACTTCGCCAAGCTCGAAAACCTGAACGGCATCTATATCCGCAACGCATCGGATGTTGAGTTAGTGTCCCAGATCCGCACTATTCTCCCCGAGATCGAGGCAGCAAACGAGTTCTCCGGCAATGTCACCAATGAGGGCTGGAAGAAGCTGCAAATCGCGATGCCAGGCCTAAAAGAGCGGGCGAAATCGCTGGTCGAGCTTTTAGTCTCGGCGCGCTACCTGTTTGTGAAGCGCCCGCTCGACTTGGACGAGAAAGCCGCGAAGGTCTTGGAGGACGACGCCAAACAGCATCTCGCTGCACTTTTCGAGCGCTTCTCGGACCTCGCCAAATGGGAGCCGGCCGAGCTGGAAGAGGCGACGCGCGCCTACGCCGAGGAAACCGGCGCGAAGCTCGGCAATGTGGCGCAGCCCTTGCGTGCTGCGCTCACGGGGCGCACGACCTCGCCGCCAATATTCGATGTGCTATTTGTGCTTGGCCGGGAGGAAAGCCTTGCGCGCATCTCCGACCACGCTGCATAGCAAAGATAAAGTAGCGTTGGGGCTTGCGGAACCCGCGGCTACGGCAATAATTAGAATGAAGTGTAAGGTGGTTTATGAGCGACGAAGCATTACACAAGATCGCCGATCTCACCCTTGAGCGTGTGCGGCGGCTCGAAACCAAGCTTGAGCAAGTAAACGACAAAATCGACACGCTTGCTACCAAGATGGACGCGGCCATCGATATGATGGCGGCGACACGTGCTGACATTTCCGCACTGCACACGCTGGTTTTGGGGGACAAATACCCGGCTTGATCGCGTGGAAAAGCGCGTTGAGCGCCTGGAGACCCGGCTGGAGCTTGCCTCTGAACCGCATTAGGGGCGGCGTTGCATGATCAACGCAAACGTTAGCCCGGCCCATCCTCTTAATTCGAACCGGGCCGAAAGCAGCTAAGCTACACGCGGCACTCGTCATTCAATCCGGACGGCATGATCTTGCTGAAGATGAAGCGATTGCCCACGCGGCGGAGGCCGGACACAATGAGCGATGCCCGTCAAGCGATGGAGGAGTACCAGCCGGTATTCCTACGCCTTCCTCAAGGTCACGACTTACGGTAAAAAAGATTTGTTATGGAACGGCTTACTACTTCTCGCATTGTTGCTGACATTGGCTAGGCTTCTGGCATACTGGATAGATCGTTGAGTAGCAGGCGAGCCAATTATCTCAGCCGGATAGGCAACAGCGTACGGAACAATAATGCGGGCTTAATGTTTGCGATGGCGATCTCTTGGCTGCGGGCTTCTAGCGTCAGTTGCAACTAAATCACAGACCTTCAAGTTCATCTCGGCGCGGCCTCGAAACTCTGGCGAAGTTGGAGAACATTGGTAATGTCGCGTCAGGCTCTGGGTGGGGGATTTTAATCGTGCAGAGTTCTGTTTTCCTTTCGTGCGGAACTGCGTCGTCAAATTGGCGAAAAATTGCTTTTGTGACCCTTCTCGGCGCGGCCGCTATTTCGATGACGGCAAGCTCATTCGCGCGCTCCCGTCATCAGGGGGAGCCGGCGAAAAAGCAAAAGGCCGAGGAGCCGGCGCCTCCAGCCGGACCCTTGTTTTTCGTAATTTCAACCGGGAAACAGCATGTTTCCGTTTACGGAAGAGAGGGACTTTATGCTCGCTCGCCGGTCTCCACCGGGAGGCCGGACCACCCGACCCCGCTAGGGCTCTTCACCATTCTTGAGAAGGAGCGCTACCACCACTCCAATATCTATAGTGGCGCGCCAATGCCCTACATGCAGCGCATAACCTATTCGGGCGTTGCTATGCACGAAGGCGTGCTGCCTGGCTATGCCGCTTCTCATGGCTGCATCAGGATGCCTCATGAATTCGCGAGGAGGATGTTCGGTTACACGCAGGGCAATGAGCACGTCATCATCTCCCGCCAGGACGTCCAGCCTGTGAGCATCTCGCATCCGCGCCTTCCCGAACCGAAGTTGATGACACTTCCTGGACCGGACAACATCGCTTCGGGCTCGGCTCAGCTTTTGCAAAACGCGCTCGCTAGTGTGGGGCTTTCCAGCCGCGCTGGAGGAGCCGAAAAAGTGGATGTTGCCATCAAGGCTGACGCCAAGACATCCGTGGAGGATGCCGGACAGAAGCTACTGAACCCGCTGGAATTTGCGAAGGCAATGAAGGCTCGCGCAGTGCGGACCGAGAACGAAGCGGCGGCGGCTCTTGGGCCGGCCAGAGGCATCATCGAAGCCAAGGCGAAAGAGGTAAGAGATGCGGCGATAACTGTTCGCAAGGCGGAGATCGCCTTGTCGAATGCAAAAGACCGGGCTGATGCTGCTGCGAAAGATTTACAAGCCGCGTCCGGGGATGACGTAGTGAAGGCGAAGTCTGCAGCGAAGGCAGAGGCAGACGCAAGAGTGAAGGAAGCGGAGGAGCTTCTTGCCGCCTCCCAGCGTACGAAGGCGGAGAAAGAGCAAGACGCTGCGGCGGCGGTGAAGGCCTTTAAGGATGTGGAGAGTGCGCGGAAGACAGCCGCGCTTGCCGTAAAGTCCTGGGCGCGTCGCCTCGCTCCAGTTTCCGTTTTCGTAAGCCGGAAAACTCGCCGTCTTTATATCCGGCAAGGCTTTGTCAAAGTCTTCGATGTGCCGGTTACCATCCGCGATCCCGAGAAACCGCTCGGCACTCACCTTTTCGTCGCTATGCCGCCTGAGCAAGCCCAATCATCGTCGCCTGCGCTTCACTGGCTTGTTTTAACAGTCCCCGATGCGGCTACAGAGACCTCGGAAGACTCAAGAGGCCGGCGCCGCCATAAGCACCGATATGGAGACGATGACGAAGACGCGCCTCGCATTACAGCGCATGGTGCATCCGCTGCGGAAGCTTTGGACCGGATCGAGTTTTCTCCGGAGGTTGAAAGCCAGATTTCCGGGATGCTTTGGGCCGGCGGGACGCTGCTTGTTTCTGACAGCGGGTTAAGCGGTGAGACGGGCGACCATACGGACTTCGTGATCCTGACTCGCTAACGGGGCTTGACGGCCCCAATCGAAATGTCATCGCGGAAACGCGCATCGCGCGTCGTCCGTGATCTTGTCCAATAGAGCGAAGATGCGGGAAGCCGAAGGCTTTTCCGGCATGACAGATTTCGCCGCTCTGCTATCCGCGCCTATCGTTGACTTTTCTGAGACATTGCCTGCTCGAAGGCGATGAGGTCGTCAGCGGTATCGATGTCAATTAAGACATGATCATTGGGCGCTTCATAGCGGGATGTTAGCTCGGGGTTGTTGTCGATGAAGGCGCGGCCAGGACTCTCGCCTTTCGTGCGCATCTCTTCCAGAAGACCGGCGGGAAAGATCACGGGATTCCCGCGGCTGTCCTTATAGTGAGGTACGAGGATGCGGCTGGCCCCATCAGCGGCAAAGGCATTTAACAGATCCACGACATCGTCCGGCGTAAGTGCAGCCTGGTCCGCGAGAGCAATCAAGACCGCGTCATAGCCCGGTTCGATGCTATCAACGCCAACGCGAACGGAAGTTTGCTGGCCCTCGACGTAATCAGGGTTGTACGCATAAGTGACAGGCAGATCATCCAACACCGCCCGGACGCTTGCTGCCTCGTGACCGAGTACCACACGTACTTCCACTCCAGCAGCAAGATAGACCTTCGCGGTACGCCGGACTAACGCTTCCCTGTTAACTTCGATGAGGAGCTTGTTCCGGGCTCCCATCCGGCGGGAGAGTCCTGCACCAAGAAGCACAGCTATGGCTTTCAGCTTACGACTCATTGGCAGGTCCGATTTAGCCGGCCAGGCGGGCTGGGATGGAGATTCAGTTGCTCGCGCCGCTCTGCCGGGGCCTAGCCTCACTAATCCGAAACGACAAGACCCGAGGACTTCTCCCCCAGAGCATACCCCGCACCACGCACTGTCCTGATCGGGTCCTTTTCTTTGCCGCGGTTGATCGCCTTTCTAAGGCGCCCGATATGAACGTCCACGGTCCGCTCGTCGACATAAACGTCACGTCCCCAAACACCGTCCAGCAATTGCGTTCGTGTGAACACGCGTCCGTGGCTTTCCATAAGGAATTCAAGTAGTTTAAACTCGGTCGGCCCTAGACGGAGCTCCCTGCCATTTCGCACAACCCGATAGGCTTCACGATCAAGCTCGATGCCCTCGGCCTCCAAAACCTGAGCAACGCGTTCCGGGTTAGCCCGGCGAAGAATAGCCCGCACGCGCGCCATCAGCTCAGGCACGGAGAAAGGCTTGACCACATAGTCGTCGGCTCCGGTCATGAGCCCGCGAATGCGGTCCTGTTCCTCACCACGCGCGGTCAAGAGCAGGATAGGAATGCTGCGCGAAGTCTTTCCGGTGCGCAATCGGCGGCATAGCTCGATGCCGGAAAGCCCCGGCAGCATCCAATCGAGGATGATAAGGTCGGGCGGCTCTTCCGCGATCGCAATCTCTGCGTCGTCGCCCCGGCCTGAAAGGGAAACGGTATAACCCTCTGATTTAAGATTGTACTGCAGCAGTAATGCGAGCGGCTCTTCGTCCTCGACGATCAGGATCTTCGCATTCATGAACGGCTCCTGCGTCTATGCCTTTTAACCCTTTGCCGTCTCCGCATGGCAAAGCACAAGCGTGCGGCTTGTGGTGTCGGATTTCGGACGCTCGTCGCTCAAAGCTTTTCCGTCGATCAGATAGTAAACCGTTTCCGCAATATTGGTCGCATGATCGCCTACGCGTTCAAGATTCTTTGCACAAAACAGCAGATGCGCGTAAAGACCCGCCCGCTTCGGCTCCTCCGTCATCGCCGTCAACAGCTCACTATAAAGCGAATTGTACATGGCATCGATTTCATGGTCGCGCTGCCAAACGTTGAGCGCCGCTGGGGCATCCCGGTGGGAATACGCATCCAGCACCTCTTTCAACTGCCGCAGTGCTGCTTCGCCAATATGTATGAACCCTGTCATGACCTGTTTCGGGTGCTGCTCGCTTGCTATGGCAAATGCCCGCTTTGCGATGTTCTTTGCGAGATCGCCGATCCGCTCCAGATCAGCCGCGATCCGAATGGCGGTCACAATTTGGCGCAGATCGCTGGCGACCGGCGATCTCCTTGCAATGAGTGAGATTGAAAATTCGTCGATGGAGCGCTCAAGCTTATCGATCGCCCGATCGTTTTCGAGTGTGGCCTCCGCCAAATCGGGATCGCGATGGTGGAGGGCATCGATGGCCTGGCCCAAGGCGTGCTCCGCCAGTCCCCCCATATGAGCGATCATGGCGTCCAGCGACTTCAGTTCAGCCTCATATGTCCTTACAGTATGCTCCACCAGCGTCATTTTTTTCTCCTTCCAAGGGCAAAAGCCCTGTCGAAGCTGAAGCGCTCCACCCTACTGGGTATTATCTAAAGTTCCCAGTTAACTGATTTGCGGGATATTATCATTCCCAATTGTGAAAAATTGACGAGCCCTAGATTATTTCTTCAAATGAGTTTGATAAGTAAACATTTCAGGGGAATTTCAAGACCTGTCAAAATTACTTGCTACCACACCAGCTCACACAAGTGGGAATATTTGCCAAGTCACAGTCAGTTTTAAAATTTAGAAAGCTCAATGCGACGGAGGCTATAGCTATGCTATAAACATCATGTAACATTCTCGCGGTTGCTTTCTCCAGCGAAATCGCCGCCAGTGTGTTCAGATAGCACGACCGTGAACTTTGCTCCCTTTCCTTCCTCCGAGGAAATCCTGAGTTCTCCGCGATGACGGTTGACCACGTGCTTGACGATTGCCAGGCCGAGGCCCGTGCCGCCTTTTTCCAAGCTTGCGCTTGTCCCAACGCGGTAGAAACGTTCAGTCAGTCTCGGCAAATGCTGCGGCGCGATTCCAGGGCCGTCATCCTCGACCGATATTTCGATCATCCGGGCTCCCTGCGATTGAACCCGCCTCATTTCCACCTGAACATACCCACTGCTTTTTCCATATTTGATGGCGTTATGGAGCAAATTGATGAAAACCTGTGCGAGCTCATCGCGGTCGCCAAGAACTGTCTCCCCACTTAATTCCGAATTAACCGACACTTTGATATTGGCTTCGGCCGCCATCGGTTCCAACGTTTCGCAAGCCTGAAGGACCAGGTCCGCAATCACCACCGGGTCTTGCGGCCGCAAATGCGCATGCATCTCGACCCTGCTTAGGGACATGAGATTATCGATGAGTCGCGCCATGCGTTCCGCCTGCTTGGCCATAATGGCCAGAAAGCGTTCACGCGCCGCTTGGTCCTCTCGTGCGGCTCCCTGAAGCGTCTGAATGAAGCCCAGCAGAGAAGCTAGCGGCGTTTTGATCTCATGGCTGGCATTGGCGATGAAATCGGAACGGAGCTGGTCGAGCCGCCTCTGCTCTGTAAGGTCTCTTATGCACAGCAAGATGGAGCGGTCTCCCATCTGCTTGGCTCCCAGCCACGCGATAGTCGCAGCCATGTGCCTCTCCACCGGTACACGATCGCTGAAGGCCACGGTTTGCCATGGCTTGTTCCAGGAGCTTGCTGCGACGGCATCGAGCACCTGTGGATTCCGGGTGGCGCCGGATATGTGCAGACCCTTTCTCAATCCGCCAAAAAGGTCGCCAGCCTTGGCATTGAAGCAAAGAATTGCTCCATCCTGCGAGAGCAATATGGCCGGTTCCGGGAGTGCATCTATTAGCGACGCCGCAATCTGTGCCGGCTCGGCGAGCGAAGCTGCTGCCGCGAACGGACGCGGAAAAATCGGCAGCCCCGAGCGGGGTATCATGGCGGTCCCGCAGACAAAGCAAATGAAGGCCAGGACGGCCCCGTACCAAGGAACGGGGTACAGGGCACATAGAGCCGCAACAATGGCTGCGAATAAAAGGACGAGCCAGCGACGGACATAAAGCCTTACAAAAACCCCCTGGGTGAGGGGCTGCGCCTCGCGCGCCTGCTCGCCTTCGCCACGAGAATTCGCTGGAGGCAAAAGATCAAGATCACCCGGCACATCCGTTGCCGCGCGGCGTATTTCCAACCTATCAAGCATTTCCAAATCTATTGACGGGACACTTCCCGCACGGATTCGCGCATCTTTCGAACCTAACAGCGTTATAAGACAGTTTTTCGACAGCGCTTCCCAGCTTGTGAAACCTGCTTCGTCTCATTTTGGATCCCGGCCCATCCCTGCCGCGGCAAGCTCATTGAGATAATTGGTCAAGAGCTCATCCTTCTTACGCGCCAATTCGTAAAGATAGGGCCAAGAGTAAATACCAGTATCGTGACCGTCGCTGAAAACTAGGCGGACGGCGTAATTGCCTACCTGCAGGATGTCGCGGATGGTCACGTTCCGCTTACCCGGAACGAGCCTGCGCTCAGATGGCGAGTGCCCCTGCACCTCAGCACTTGGGCTTGTCACCCGGAGGAGTTCGGCGGAAATACCTTCTGAAACGCCATCGGTGAACGTCACGCGCAGCGCCGTCTTCTCCGGATTGAGCCGGATTTCGGTTGGCCATCGCTCTTCAATTGCTTCCTGCGACATTCATTCGTTCCTGAGTTTAAATGCAACACCTTTTCATATGTGCACACAAGCGCTTCCCGCATCACTACTTTTACGCTTTTTCGCCGCAATCGTGGCCAATAAAATGTTACTCAAAATCTAAGAGCCCGCCATCACGTTTAATTCTTCTGCCTTTCTTCATTGTTCGCGTAAGGTCCGATGCCAGCAATTCAGATGTCCCGCGCCGAGCGCCTTTCTCTCGAAAAAATCCTGAAGCGGCCTTGTCTTGTGACGGACATACCCGGAGAGCACGCCGAGAAATTGTTGAATTATGGTCTCGTCAAGCGCGAGGTAATGCTGCTACATGCTACGCCGCGCGGGCAGCTTGAGATGCTCCGGCAGCGCTTCCGCAAATCCAGCTACGGGCCCCACATCGTAAAAGTGGTGGGCTGAGAATGGTTATGGAGTTCCCGATGAAACTTCCTGTCCTAGTTTCCGGTCTTGGACTGCTGCTGTTGGCATGTTCGGCAGGGAATGCACAGCAAGCGGGCAAAGCCCACTGGCCGCCGGATGCGAAAGTCTTCTTCGTAGAGCCCAAGGACGGCGCCACGATCAGCGGCCCAGTCAAAGTGGTGATGGGCGTGAAGGGAATCGAGATCGCGCCCGCAGGCACCGAAAAGTCCAACACAGGGCATCATCACATACTGATCGACACGAGCGTTCCGAAGGGCGAAAAGGCTCTATATCCTTTGCCGGCAGACGACAATATCAAGCATTTCGGCAAGGGACAAACCGAGGCCACACTCACGCTCACGCCTGGACAGCATACGCTGCAGCTTCTCATTGGAGACGGAAACCACATTCCTTATGACCCTCCCCTCGCTTCGAACCAGATCACTATTACCGTGAAGTAGGCCAGGCTGGGCTGACTCAGCCGGGGGCGCTGTGCCCGGACGGTCACCCCCCCCTGCTTAGGCGCAGCTGGGCCTACAAGCGCCTATGGCGCGACGTCCGCCCGCGCTTGTCCTCGCTTCTGCACTGTTGTTTGATAGGCGGCCAGTGCGCGCTGTCTTGCCCTGTTATGGTCCACGATTGGCCAAGGATAGGTCTCGCCCATTTCCACTCCTGCCTTGGTGAGCGTCGCCGCGTCCGCTTGCCAGGGCTTATGGATGAGTGAAGGGGGAAGCTCCGTCAACTCCGGACAAAATCTACGGACATAATCGCCCTTAGGATCGAACTTCTCGCCCTGCAGGACGGGATTGAAGATGCGAAAATAGGGAGCGGCGTCGGCGCCGGAGCCTGCCACCCACTGCCAGCTCGCGGCATTATTGGCGAGATCGGCATCTACAAGGGTATCCCAGAACCAAGCCTCGCCGATCTGCCACGGAATAAACAGATGCTTGATCAAGAAGGATGCCGTGACCATGCGAACGCGGTTGTGCATCCATCCGGTCTGCCACAGCTGACGCATGCCCGCATCGACGATCGGATAGCCTGTTTTCCCCTTCCGCCATGATCGAAGCGCCGCTTCGTCGTTCCGCCAAGGAAAGCGTTCGAATTGAGACTTAAGCGGTTTGTCGGGCAAACCCCGAAAGTGGAAGAGCAGATGATAAGAGAACTCCCGCCACGTGATTTCCCTGAGATAAGTATCACCCAACGCTGGCTGGTCCGCGGCCTCAGCAGCGGTCATCACTGCGTTCCAAACCTGCCGCGGGCTAAGTTCCCCGAAGGCTAGGTGAGGCGAAAGTTTGGAAGTTCCATCTATTCCCGGCAGGTCGCGACGGCGGGCATAGCCTTCGATCATCCCGCCGATGAAATCAGACAATCTGCTTTGTGCCGCAGCCTCACCGGACATCCAGGCCGCACGAAGGCCCCCGGCCCAGTCGGGATGGGTTGGCTCGAGTTCCCAATCTTCCAGGATTCCTGATTCCGGCCAGCGACGGGACGGCGTTAGCTTCGAGGGAGCGGGCAGGGGCCGCGAAATCCCATACTCTGCAGACAAAGCGCGCTGAAAAGCGGAATAGACACGGAAAGCCTCACCGGATTTGTTCAATAAGCGTTCCGGTTCAACGAGAACCTGCCCGCCAAACCGGTGGCACTCGACACCGTGAACCGCTAATTCATTCTTCACCCGATCTTCAAGACGGCGCTGAAAGGGCTCGTAACCGCGGGTGAAATAGACGGCGCTCGCCTTTGCCTCTTTCGCCAAAGTTGCGAGCGTTGTGGCCGCCTCTCCGCGTCTCAGAACCAGCCGGGAGCCCCGTTCCCGCAAGCTCCTATCCAGGGAACGCAGTGACTGAGCGAGCCACCATTGGCTCGCCCCGCCTGGGCGCCAATCGCCAGGAGTTGCGTCGTCGAGAACATATACGGGAATGATGGGGGCACCGGTCTTCGCAGCTGCGCTGAGCGGAGAATGATCGGAAAGGCGAAGATCCCGGCGAAACCAGACGAGAACGGGTGAAGCGCCAAAGGACTGTATCTTTGTTCTCATTCCCTTGCCTTAAGGGCTCCGCATTCCATGTTCTGGCGTAAATGGAACTGCCAGTACGCAGTTCGCAATTGCGCTGCAGCAAAGATTTTGAGACATTAACAAGTGAAGTCCTACCCAGGCCTTTAGCGCTCGCGACATCTATGTCCCACGAAGAAGCTCAATGCATTGCGGCGGAGCTAAATCCGCCGTTCTCGATCCTCGGCGCGGAAGACCAGCGGGTTCCGCTTGTCTTCAACTCGCCGCACAGCGGCAGGACTTACCCTACCGTCTTCATTGAGTCTTCCCGGCTTTCCCCGAAGGCGCTCCGCAAATCCGAAGACGCCTATGTCGATGAGCTTTTGGCAGCCGCACCGAAGCATGGTGCAGTGCTGATGCATGCGCATTTCCCGCGCGCCTATCTCGATATCAACCGCGAGCCCTATGAACTGGACCCTCTCTTGTTTCAGGGTCGCTTGCCAGATTTCGTAAACAGCCAGTCCTTGCGCGCAGTCGGGGGGCTCGGCACGATTGCGCGCATCGTGAACGAGAAGGAAGAGATTTACAGCCGCCCGCTTGACCTCGAAACTGCGTTCATCCGAATAGATCAGCTTTATAAACCCTATCACACCGCCTTACACGAGTTGCTGCAAGCAACGCGCGCCAGATTCGGCACGGCCTTTCTGATCGATTGCCACTCTATGCCTTCGCAACAGAGCGAACGCGGGGGATGGCCGGATTTCGTCTTGGGTGACCGCTTCGGCGCGTCATGTGCGCCTGAAATTACCAGACTCGTCCAAACTTTTCTGAAAAGCCTTGGCTACCGGGTCCTCCTCAACAAGCCCTATGCCGGGGGCTACATAACCGAGAATTACGGCAAGCCGAACCAGGGCATTCACGTGCTTCAGGTTGAGGTTGACCGGAGCCTTTACATGAACGAGGAATCGTTCGAGAAGGCCCCATCATTCGCGACGCTCCAATGGGACATGAGCCGCCTCGTTTCGATGCTCGTGCACGAACTGCCACGCTGGACCGGCGGCTACAAGATGGCTGCGGAATAGAGCCCACACGCAGGCAAAAAAAAGAGGCCATTCAAAATGATTGAACGGCCCCAAGTCTAGGGAGGAAACGCCCAAGGAGGGCAGCGATACGCGTAAGGAACGCATACCGCACCGCAGTAATATCGCATTGCAGCGCACAAAAAGCAATAGGCTGGTATACCTGAAGCTCAGGCCATGTTGAAAATTGATGCCAATGAGCAACAGTTTGTCATTTTGGCACAAACTTGGCGCATTTGCCAACGCGGACAGCATTTCTGGAAATCCTGTTTAGTGTCAGGCTATATAGCTCAATGACTGTGCTATTCGATGACTTGCTGGAAACTGCCCATAGTCTCGCGAATGAGGCGGCAAAAGTAACATCGCGCTATTTTCGCGCCCACTCCTCTGCCGATCATAAAGGCGGCACTCTCTACGACCCGGTCACGCGCGCGGACACGGAGGCCGAGTCAGCCATGCGCGGCGTTTTGGCGCGCAGACACCCTGATCACGGTGTTCTGGGAGAGGAGTTTGGCACCACGAATGAGGGCGCAGACTACGTCTGGACGCTCGATCCGATTGACGGGACCCGTGCCTTTATTCTCGGCTTACCACTTTGGGGGACGCTGATCGGGCTGCAGCATCAGGGCAAGCCGATGCTGGGAGTCATGGATCAACCCTTCACTGGGGAGCGCTTCTGGAGTGACAGCCGCGCGGCGTGGTATCGCGGCCCGAAAGGTCTTCAGCGCTGCAAGACGCGCGCCTGCCCAAATCTCAGCGAGGCATTCTTGACCGCCACGGCGCCGGATATGTTCGACGGAGAGGACGAAGTTCGGTTCAACCGATTGGCCGCTGCGGTGCGGATGCGGCGGTTTGGCGGCGACTGCTATGCATACTGCATGCTTGCTCTCGGTCATATCGACATCGTTGCCGAGGCAAAATTGAAGCCGTTCGACATCATTCCTCTTCTGCCGATTGTCGAAAAAGCTGGGGGCTCAGTCAGCAATTGGGATGGGGGCGAGGACTTAAGTGGCGGCCGCTGCATCGCAGTGGGCGATGCAGCGCTTAAAGGTGCGGCGCTCTCTCATTTGCGAGTGCCGTCTCTTTGATTGCATTAGTGTCATTCCGGCGCCGGAGCCGTCCGTTCGTTTATGAACTCAGTGGACCCATGTAAAAGCAAGTATTGCCCTGCTGAAAAGTGGGTCCCCGCCTTCTCAGCGCTTTTGGCGGCTGGAATATTGCCTTTTGCAAAGCTCCCCAGAGGCAGCGTCTGCCCTACGCAAGCTGCTGGCCCAGGCGCCCCGCCAAATCTTGAATATATTGCCAAGCCACGCGCCCAGACCTAGAGCCCCGGGTCATCGCCCATTCCAGTGCTTCGGCACGAAGCTGCGCCGCACGAACGTCAAGCCCATAAAACTCCGCATAGCCGGTCACCATGTCCAGATAGTCGGCCTGACTGCAGTTGTGGAAGCCAATCCACAGCCCGAATCGGTCGGAAAGGGAGACCTTCTCCTCCACCGCCTCGCCGGGATTGATGGCGGTCGCCCGCTCGTTGTCCATCATCTCCCGCGGCATCAAATGGCGCCGGTTGGATGTTGCATAGAAGACTGCGTTCGCGGGGCGGCCTTCGATCCCGCCCTCAAGCACCGCTTTGAGCGACTTATAAGAGGTGTCGTCCGCGTCGAAAGAGAGGTCATCGCAGAAGACGATGAAACGCTCCTCACGGTCACGTAAGTGCGAAAGGCAGCGTGGCAGGCTCGCGATATCTTCGCGATGGATTTCGACGAGCTTCAAAGCCTCTGACGCAGGCTGTTTCGCGGCCACCTCCGCGTGCACGGCCTTCACAAGCGAGCTCTTGCCCATGCCGCGCGATCCCCAGAGCAGCGCATTATTGGCGGGCAGGCCTCGCGCGAAGTTTTCGGTGTTCTTGAGCAGCGTGTCGCGCATGCGGTCCACGGACTTGAGAAGCGCGAGAGGCATCCTGTTCACATGCGCCACGGCCAGAAACCGGCCCTCTTCGGCCTGCCAGATGAAGGCCTCGGCCGCGGAAAAACTGGGTTTAGCGGGCGGCGGAGGCGCAAGACGCTCCAGCGCATGTGCAATTCTATCGAGGGTGGCAGCAAGCGAAAACTTGGCGTTTTTCATTCGAAAATTTTTGTATTGAAGGGGGGTTAGACAGGCGGAACCCTGGAAGAAGCGGCCACTATGCGCTATTTTACTATCGGCGCAACGAAACATTGTAAGAGTTGCGAACCTCAAGCAAGCCGCTATAAGACTAGGCGCTTGCGACGCGCTGCCCATTTACGCGCGAGCTTTTCCGCACACCCCGGGGTCTCTTAATGATTTCTCCTGCATTCGCTCAAACGTCAGGCGCTGGCGGTGCCGGTCTTTTCGATCTTCTACTGCCGATGGTCGCGGTTTTCGGCATTTTCTACTTGCTCGTCTTCAGGCCTCAGCAAAAGCGGATGAAAGACCACCAGGCGATGATCAACGCCGTGAAACGCGGTGACACAGTAGTAACTTCGGGCGGAATAATCGGGAAGGTGGTGCGGGTCGCCGCCGATGGCGAACTTCGCGTCGAGATTGCCGACAATGTTCAAGTCCGGGTGGTGAAAGGCACCATAAGCGAAGTGCGCAGTAGAGGTGAGCCCTTGAAAGAAAAGGTTAAGGTGGGTACGCCCGCGAGTGGAGATGACGACGGAGCGAAACCATCGGCCTAGCCCTAGGAGGCGGATATAGGCGGTAGCGTATAAGGGAACGGAACGTCTGGATGTTTGGGTTTACATTACATTTCTCGCGCTGGGGCGCTGTGCTAACGCTGATGCTTTCTTTAGCGTCGGTGTTTTTCGCGGTACCGAATTTGATCCCAGTCTCCACCTATGAAAGCCTGCCCTCTTGGGCACAGCTTCCGAGGATGCCGCTCGGCCTCGACTTGAGAGGCGGCACATCGCTGCTCTACCAGATCGACACGGCCCAGCTGAAGAAGGACTGGCTCCAATCCCTCCAAACCGACGCCCGGCGAGCATTGAGCGAGGAGAGAATCGCGCATACCGGAGTCGTGATAACTGGCAATCAGGTTCGCATCACCCTGCGCGACCCGTCGAAAATGGGGCCGGCGCTTGAAAGGCTGAAGAGATTTGCGCAGCCGCTGTCGGCGTCGCTTTTCACAGGCAGAGGCGGCGGAACTGGCCTCGATCTCTCAGTCAAGGGCAGTGAGAATGGCGTTATAACCATTGAGCCGACCGAGGCCGGCCTTCAGCGTAGGGTCGAAAATGCGGTATCGAGATCCATCGAGGTGATTCGGCGCCGCATCGATCCGAACGGGACAACCGAAGCGACGATCCAGGCGGAGGGGCAGGACCGTATTCTGATCCAGGTCCCCGGCCTTGAGCCGAGCGAGGTAATGGCGCGTATCGGAACAACCGCCAAGCTGACGTTCCAACTCGTCGATACGTCCATGTCCGCTGCGGAAGCACAACTTCAGGGGGTCCCGCCCGATGATGCACTTCTCCCAGACGCGGAACATCCAGGGGCCTCCATCCTCGTCCACAAGGAAGTCATCGTCAGCGGTGACGACCTTTCGAACGCATATGCCGGCTACGACAACAGGAGCGGCGAGCCGGCCGTGGATTTCGAATTCAACAGCCGCGGAGCCGCTTCCTTCGCGCGCGTTACGCGGGAGAATGTGGGCAAGCCCTTCGCGATCATCCTGGACAACAAGGTGGTTTCCGCGCCTGTGATCCGAACGGCCATTGAAGGCGGCCGCGGTCAAATCACAGGCAATTTCAATCAGGCTGAAGTGAACAGGCTCGCGCTCTTGTTGCGCTCCGGCGCACTTCCGGCAGCGCTGTCCGTCCTGCAGGAGCAGTCGGTTGGACCAAGCCTCGGCGCGGATTCGATCGAGTCCGGAAAGATTGCAGGCATCGTTGGCTTTATCGCCGTGTCCACTCTTATGATTGCCTCCTACGGCCTGTTCGGCTTGTTCTCAGTCATTGCGCTGGTGGTCAACATTGCCATCATCATGGCTTGTCTTTCGCTGTTCCACGCTACGCTGACGCTGCCTGGCATAGCTGGCATAGTGCTCACCATGGGTGTCGCCGTTGACGCAAACGTCCTCATTTATGAGCGAATAAGAGAGGAAATGAAGAGCGGGCGCGGGATTATCACCTCGATAGAGGCAGGCTTCGACCGGGCCTATGGGACGATCATCGACTCACATTTGACCGCGCTTCTGGCAGCGCTCATTCTTTACGCTTTCGGATCGGGCACGGTCCGCGGCTTCGCGGTGACCTTGTCCTTCGGCATTGTGAGTTCGCTTTTCACGGCCATCACCGTTACACGCCTGATGGTGTCCACATGGCTGCGGCAGACGCGCCCCACCGTCCTCGAAATTTAGCGCCGAATGAGTTGATCCATGATACTGAAGCCGCTTTTCCGCCTCCCGCAAAAGATGAACCTTCATTTCGTGAAGTATTTCAAACTGTGCCTTGGGCTGTCGATTGTCGCGATCATCGGAACTGCTATCCTCCTGCCTACCGTCGGGCTGAATTTCGGCATCGACTTCAAAGGCGGGACGCTCATTCAGATTGAGACGCCGGGCCCAGCCGATGTCGGGAAAATGAGGACCGAGCTTTCCCGGCTGGGACTGGGGGAAATGCAGCTGCAAAGCTTTGGGCAGCCCAATCAAGTTTTGATCCGTTTTCCTGAGCAGCCAGGCGGCCCCAACGCTCAAAAGACGGCAGCGGACAAGGTGCTGAAGGCGCTTGGCCCAGGTATCAAAGAACAGCGGCTGGAACAGGTCGGCAGCACAGTCTCCAAAGAGCTGATCAATTCGGCCATCTGGGCGATCGTGCTCACCAATATTGGTATTTTCATTTATGTCTGGTTCCGGTTCGAATGGCAGTTTGCTCTCGGTGCTATCGTTTCCATGATCCACGATGTGATGTTTACGATTGGGATCTTCGCTTTATTTCAGCTTAACTTTGACCTGACCATCGTTGCCGCGCTGCTGACTATCCTTGGTTATTCCATCAACGACACGGTCGTCATCTACGACCGGATTCGTGAAAATCTCAGGCGCTACAAGCGGATGCCTTTGGGTGACCTGCTCGATCTTTCGGTGAATGAGACGATGTCGCGCACGATCATGACCGTCAGCACGGTGATGATGGCGCTGTTCGCGCTCTATTTCTTCGGCGGAGAGGTCATTCGGGGCTTCACGTTTGCTATGCTGTTCGGGGTGCTGGTCGGCACCTATTCGTCCGTTTTCATCGCCGCGCCTTTTCTGATCCTCATTGGCGTCAAGCGCGATTGGAGCGGGGTAGAGAAGGCGAAGAAGACTCAGGCCGGCGCCA